>DATGJX010000204.1:0-41120 GCA_035294905.1 Vulcanimicrobiaceae bacterium
ATTCGGCATCAACGGGAAAGAGTTGCGGCAAGAAATCGCCGGTCAATCGGTTCGCGGTCTTGCGGCCGGTGGAAGTGGGAGCGTCCTCGCAATCGTCGGCGATCATTCAGTCTATCGACGTTCCGCGAACGGCCAGTGGGCGGCGATAGCCGCGGGCGAATCCACGCTTTCGTGCTGCGTAGCGATTGAAGACGCGGTCTGTGCCGGAACCGAAGACGCGCGTGTTCTGCGCCTCGATCGCGACGGCGCGCTGCACTGGCTGACTGGTTTTGATATGGTAGAAGGCCGCGAGCGGTGGTACGCGGGCAGCGCAATGGTGGACGGTAAGTTCATGGGGCCGCCGCTCGGCGTGAGATCGATGGCGGCGACATGCGACGGCTGCGTGCTTTTGGCGAACGTTCACGTCGGCGGAATTCCGCGATCCACCGACGGCGGCTTCACGTGGCAGCCCACGATCGATATCGATTGCGACGTCCACCAGGTATGCGCGCATCCAACGCGACCCGACATCGTGATAGCAGCGGCGGCAGTGGGTCTGTGCGTCAGCCGTGATGCCGGAGCGACGTGGACCATCGAACAGCGAGGACTCCACGCGCTGCACTGCTCCGCGGTTGCGTTCGGAACGAAAGACCTGTTCATATCGGCATCGGCCGGCCCGTTTGCCGCGCAAGGCGCCGTTTACCGGCGTCCGATCGACGGCAACGATCCGCTGCAACGTCTAAGCGGTGGCATCCCGGAGTGGACTGAGGGCAAAGCCGATACCGACTGCATCGCTAGCCGGGATTCGACGATCGCGATTATCGACCGGTCGGGTTCACTTTACGTTTCACATGACGATGGTACGAGCTGGTCGCGTCACGCCGCTCGCGTACCCGCAGCGAGCGCGCTTTTGATTCTTTAGGGAAGCGTTACCTCAACGATTTGACTCGGCTGTCCGCCAAAGTGGCTCGTAAACCACAGGTGATTCTGCTTTCCCGCTACGATGCCGACCGGGTTGTACGAAATCGGATATGCGGTCATCGTGCCGGAAGTCGTCATGCTCCATAAACCGCCGTTGAGCTGAAATGGATCGTCGCCGGTAAACCACAGCAATCCGTTGGCGGACGTAATGCCGCTCGGATACGCGGGGTAGTGGATGGAACCGCTGCGGACCCAGCGCAGGCTCTCGCTGCCCGTTGGCGTGAAGTTGCCGATCCAATTTGCCGGGCTGTTGATGACGACCTCATTCAACGTCGTAAACCACACGTTGCCGTCTGGCCCGATCGCGAGCCGCTTCGGCGCGAGGTTCGGACAGCACGGCTCGAAACCGGGTTGCATCTTCGTAAAATAGCGCGTTACGGTTCCGTCGGCGCGGTGTTCCACCATCGCCGTTCTGAAGTTGGCGTTATTCATTGCGAAGAACCACAGGTTGCCGCTGTTGTCGGCGATCAAACTGCCGTCCGGACTGAGATCGGACGCGACATATTGCGTCGTCAGTTTTCCGCTCGGCGAAATCTCACCGAGTACCGAACGCGGTCCCGTCGCGATGAACCAAACGGTGTTGCTTCGATCGATGGTAATGTCGGACGGATACGTATTGGCGAGCTTCGGATCGGTGAATTCCTTTATCGAGCCGCCGGCGGTGATACGACCCACCGACGCAGTGCCGCCGTCGGTAAACCACGCGTCGCCGTTACCGTCGCTGACGATGGAGTACGGCTTCGAATAGAGCGGGAGCCCCGTGTATTCGTGGACGGTGCCGGTTTCGGTTATCGTGCCGATGGCGGGCGTTCCGGGATCGGTGAACCACATGCTGCCGCCGGCGCCCGGAGCGACATCCCAAGCGGCGGCGCTCGACAGGAATCCCGGAGTCGTTCCGGCAGTGAACGCGTGCAACGTCGGCGCCGCGGATTGATTCGTCATCGCAGACTGCACGCGCGGAATAATCGATTGCTGCGCATCGGATTGCGGTGATATCATCGGGCTTGTTGCTGCAGCAGAACAGCTCGCGAGACCAAGTGCCAACACGAGGGCGTATGGACGCATAATGATCCTCCCGAGACACCGATTGATCGCGAATTCGCCGACTCCCTGTCTTCGAAAGTGTCGCGTCAGTGCCCAAGCGCTAGCGCCTGCCTGGTTTTATCGAGCGTCGAATTCGTTCTGTGCGCGTTTGACTTCGTCGATGTGATCGTGCGCCCATTGCGTAAGTGCGGAAATGGGACCGCAAAGCGTCTTGCCGAGCGGCGTGAGTTCGTATTCAACCCGCGGCGGAATCTCGGCGTACATCGTCCGGTTCACGAGCCCGTCGCGTTCGAGATCGCGCAGCGTTTGCGTGAGCATCTTTTGCGAGATGCCGCCGATCATCCGGCGCAATTCATTGAAGCGCCGGCGCTCGCTTTGCGCGAGAATACCGATGATGAGCGTCGTCCACT
This sequence comes from Vulcanimicrobiaceae bacterium, assembly GCA_035294905.1. GTDB lineage: Bacteria > Vulcanimicrobiota > Vulcanimicrobiia > Vulcanimicrobiales > Vulcanimicrobiaceae > DATGJX01. The sequence continues at coordinate 2,415 of DATGJX010000204.1, forward strand.
TGTCGGCGATGCGGTCGAGAATGGCGCGGGTCGGGCAATTGCCTTGGTAGACCTCGGCGCTGCTGGGGAGGGGCGGATTCATGGTTTCCATTTGGTAACTGGGCTACTTTCAGGTGCGTACTTGTAAATCGTAAGTCAGTGTGCAAAAGTAACTGTACCATGACTACGGTACAAACGCAAGAAAAACTGCTCTACGGGCTCGATACGACCCATTCAACCGTCGAATTCATCGTTCGGCATCTGATGATTAGCAAGGTGCGCGGCCGCTTTACCGCCTTCCAAGGAAGCATCGAAATGCCGCCCGGCAGCGACGTCCCCGAGGCCGTCAACGCGACCATCGACGCCGCCTCCATCGACACGCGCGAGGATCAACGTGACGCGCACCTGCGCTCCGCCGACTTTTTCGAAGCTGAAAAATTCCCGACGCTTACTTTCCAAAGCACGCGCATCGAAGGTGCGCCCGACGAGTTCTTCGTCTGTGGGAACCTTACGATTCACGGCGTCATGCGCGAGGTTGTGCTCAAAGGCAGCTTCGAGGGCCGCGGCAGCGACCCGTGGGGCGGCGAGCGCATCGGCTTCAGCGCGCACACGACCATCAACCGCAAGGACTTCGGTCTGGGCTGGAACGCCGCGCTGGAGACCGGCGGGGTGGTCGTAAGCGACGAAGTGCGCATCGAACTCAACGTCGAGGGCATACTCCAGAAGTAACCTTCGACGGGCCCAGGGTGACAAAGGGAAGGATACGCGATGACCAGTGCGCCGATGCCGGCGATCTTTTTTGGTCACGGCAATCCGATGAACGCCATCGCCGAGAACGTGTACGCGAAGAAGTGGCACGCGATCGGCCGCGCGTTGCCGGAACCCAAAGCCGTGCTTTGCGTTTCGGCGCACTGGTACGTGGAAGAAACCGCGGTTACGGCGATGGCCAACCCGCGCACGATTCACGATTTCGGCGGATTTCCGCGCGAACTCTTCGAGGTGACGTATCCCGCGCCGGGCGACCCGGCGCTCGCGCGTCGCGTCGCCGAGCTGCTTGCGCCGGCGCGCGTTCGGCTCGACGAATCGACGTGGGGTTTCGATCACGGCGCGTGGTCGGTGCTCATGCATCTCTTTCCGAACGCAAATGTTCCGGTGGTGCAGCTGAGCATCGATGAAACGAAGCCGCCGGAACGTCACTACGAACTTGCGCAGCGCCTCGCGCCGCTGCGAGACGAAGGCGTGCTCATCGTCGGCAGCGGCAACGTCGTGCACAACTTGCACGCGTACGCGTGGGGTCGACATCCGGCCGAGCCATTCGATTGGGCACTTCGCTTTGAAGCGCTCGTGCGCGAGATCTTGCTCGCCCATCAGGACGCAAACCTGGTGAACTACGAGGCGCTGGGACGCGACGCGCTGCTTTCCGCGCCTACGCCCGACCATTATCTGCCGTTACTGTACGTGCTGGCCGTGCGGCGCGAAAGTGACACGGTGACCTTCCCGGTTGAGGGCATCGACGGCGGTTCTGTGTCCATGCTCGCCGTCGACTTGCGGTAGCCCCTCGACTTCGCTCGGGGTCCTTCGATACCTCAGGATGACACGAAGCGGGGTCAGGATGACATGGTGGGCGGGTGCGCTAAGCTAGGCGGTATGTTCCGGTATCTCACTGCAGGTGAATCTCATGGGCCCGCGCTGGTCGGCATCCTCGACGGGATTCCGGCGCAGCTCCATCTTGACGTCGATCGAATCAATGCCGAGCTAACCAAGCGGCAGGGAGGCTACGGCCGCGGTGGCCGCATGAAGATCGAACGCGACGAAATCGAATTTCTGGCCGGAGTGCGCGGTTCATATACGCTCGGCTCGCCGGTCGCGGTAATAATTCGCAACCGCGACTTCGAAAACGTGCGCGAGCTGATGGACCCGATCACGGGACACGGCAAGCCGCTTACCAATCCGCGTCCCGGACACGCCGATTACGCGGGCGCACTGAAATTCCGGCATCGCGATCTGCGCAACGTGCTCGAACGCGCGAGCGCGCGCGAAACCTCGATGCGCGTCGGCCTGGGCGCGATCTGCGCGCAATTTCTCGCAGCATTGGGAATTACGACGCGCTCGTACGTGCATGGCATAGGCAGCGTAGAAGCGCCGGAACTGGACGATTTTTCGCAAGACGACGTCGAAGCGAGCGAAGTGCGGTGTCCGCATGCGAAAACCGCGGAAGACATGATGACGTTGATCGACCAGGCGAAGAAAGCCGGCGATACGCTCGGCGGTCAATACATCGTGCGCGTGGACGGCGTGCCGGTCGGCATCGGCAGCAACCGTCAACCCGACACGCGTTTAGACGGCGTCCTAGCCGGTGCGCTCATGGCGATGCAAACGGTCAAAGCCGTTGAAGTCGGCCTCGGTGCCGGCGTTGCTTCGCGGCCCGGGTCGGCAGCGCACGACGTGTTCGCATTTGAAGAAGGCGACGTCGTGCGCACGAGCAATCGCGCCGGCGGCATCGAGGGAGGCATGAGCAACGGTCAGCCGATTACGCTGCGCGTGAGCGTGAAGCCCATTCCGACGCTGATGAAGGCGCTGCCGTCGGTGAATCTCCACGAGGGAACCGATGCGCCGGCATCCATCGTTCGCAGCGACGTTTGCGTGGTTCCCGCCGCAGCAGTCGTGGGCGAGGCCATGGTCCGGCTTGCACTCATGGCACCGGTATTGGAAAAGTACGGCGGCGATTCGATGGAGGAAACGCTCGATAATCTGCAGCGCAGCAACACGGCCTCCGCCGCACTATTTGAACGAAGCATGAGTGGCGCCCACGGGGAGAACTCATAATGGCAGTATCCTTAGGCGCCTTGCGGTCGTGGGGGCCCCGCGAAGCGGGGGGCCCGGAGGCTAGGCCGGAGCGCCTTTTAGAATGAAGAGCCACGTTGCGCTTACGGGGTTCATGGCTGCGGGGAAATCGACAATCGGGAAGAAACTTGCGCGCAAACTCGGCGTGAAGTTTTACGACGTCGACGATATGGTCGTAACCGAACACGGTCCCGTGAGCGATATCTTTTACGCGCAAGGCGAGCAGCAATTCCGCAAGTACGAATACGAGGCGATCTGCAAGGCGCTGGATAGTGAGCCGGGGATTATCGCGCTCGGCGGCGGCGCGGTGACGTACGACGAGAGTTTGAAAGTGTTGAAAAAGCGCGCCTACCGCGTGTTCGTCAAGGTGCCGCCCGAACAGATTCTGGGACGGTTGCGCCGCAGCCACACGGTGCGTCCGCTTATCGGGGCGACGCCGTCGCTCTCGAAGATCAAAGAGTTGTATACCGCCCGCATGCCGCGGTATTCGCACTCCGATTACGTGGTCGAAGCGCAAGATATGAGCACCGCGCAGGTCGTCGATCAGATCGCGCAGTGGCTGCACAAGAAAAACATCAAGTTGTGACCGAAATCGTCGTCGAAGGATCCGCGCGGGAGCCGCTGCGGCGCTTCATGCGCGAGCGGCATATTTCACGATACGTCGTGCTGTGTGACGTGAACGTGCGCGATTACGCGCGCACGCTGACGCGCGGTATTCCCGGGCGGTTGGCGATGCTTCCATTCGCGCTCGGGGAGCGGCGCAAACGTCTAGCGACGCTCGAACGCGTTCTGGAAGCGCTGGTTGCGTGCGGGGCGGACCGCACGACGACGATCGTGGGCGTCGGCGGCGGCGTAGCGAGCGATCTGTTTGGATTTGCGGCTTCGCTCTACATGCGCGGAGTCCCGTACATTCATGTCGCGACGAGTCTCGTGGCAATGGTCGATGCGGCGATCGGCGGCAAGACCGGCGTCGACCTCGCTTCGGGCAAGAACCTCGCCGGAACGTTCAGCGATCCGATCGCGATGTTCGCACACGTCGATGCGCTGCAGACGCTGCCGTACCGCAATCTGCGCGAGGGGCTCGCGGAAGTCGTCAAGCACGGCATCATCGAAGGCGGCGATCTGTTCGATTCGCTGGAAACGTTGGCGCCGCATCCGTTTCTGCGCTGGCCCTGGGAAAGCATCGTCGCAGACGCTCAAAACGTCAAGCGCGCGATCGTCGCGGACGACCGGATGGAGCACGGCATTCGCGAAACGCTCAACCTAGGGCATACGTTCGGACACGGCCTCGAGCGCGCGTCGAATTATCGGGTATCGCACGGCGCAGCGGTATCAATTGGCTTGCGCGCCGCCGGGTTGCTCGCGCTGCGCACCGGACGTTTTTCGCCCGACGCGCATCTGCGCGTCATCACGCTGCTTACGCTTCTGCGCATGCCGCTGTGGACGCGCATACCGCCGGCGGCAACGCTTGCAGCGATGAGTACCGACAAGAAGAAACGCAGCGGCCGCTTGCGTTTTGTCTTGCCGCGTGAGATCGGCGACGTAGAATACGGTGTGACGGTTTCGGAGAAAGCGGTTTCGGCCGTTTTGCACCGCATCACGCTGCCGCCCGGAGGCGACGAATTCCAGTAATTCGCTGCGTTGATGCGCTTGCGGCGATTCGCTCGTCACGATTCGATCTGCCGCTGACGTACGATGCGGGCGACCTCGAACTGCGCGTCGGGGACGTCGTCCGCGTGCCGCTCGGAACGCGTGAGGAGATCGCGTTCGTCGTCGCTGCACCGGAGATGCGCGAAACCGGCCGGCCTTTGCGCGCGGTAATCGACGCGCCGCAGGTTCCGCGAGCATTCGATGAAACGGGATTGGCGCTTGCGCGCTTCATCTCGGCGTACTACATGTGCACGCTGGGCGAAGCGCTCGGAACGATTGTGCTCAGCGCGGCGATACCGCGCACGGTGGACTCGTTCACGGTTACCGTTGCCGAGCCGAATCGCGCGCGCTATCGGTCGGTACCGGGTCGACTGGTTTCATTGATTTGGGAAGAGTTTCGTGAAGGATTTGCACTCGAGCAGGTACTGCGTCATCCGGACGCACGCCGTGCCGGCGACCGGTCCGCACTGCTGCGGCATGTGAATACGCTCGTGCGCAGCGGAGAGATCAGGCGCGAACGGCGCGTTGTCGATCCTCGCACGCATGAATACCGGATCAACGCACTTTTTCCGGGCGGCGGTTCGATTCGTGGACCAAAGGCCGGCGCGCTCGTCGAATTCGTTCGCGGGCAGCCGGGAGTTCCGCGCGCCGACGCGCTGCTCGCCGGGTTTTCGGCCGCGATTATCAACCGCGCCGTAAAAGCGGGGGCGATTCGGGAAGAAGAAGTAGAGCCTGCGCGAGAGCGCAGCGTTACTGCGTTGCGCGGACCCGAGTTCTCGGCGACACCGGAGCAAACGGCGGCGATCGAAGCGCTCTGCAGCCGTGTGAACGCGCATGTTTTTAACGAAACGCTGCTATACGGAATCACCGGAAGCGGCAAGACGTACGTCTACATCGAGACGATCAAACAGGTCTTGCTCGACGGCGGCCGCGCTATCGTCCTGGTTCCGGAAATTTCGCTCACGCCGCAAACGGCGCGGCGTTTTGAACGCGCGTTCGGCGAGCGCGTCGCCGTCCTGCATTCGGCGCTTTCCGAACGCGAGCGATTCGAAGCGTGGCAGGCGTGCGCGCGCGGCGACGTGGACGTCGTGGTCGGCGCGCGCAGCGCAGTATTTGCGCCGCTGCAGAACGTGCGCGTGATCGTCGTGGACGAAGCGCATGAGTCGTCGTACAAACAAGATTCGGTGCCGCGCTATCACGCCGTTACCGTTGCGCGCGAACGCATGCGGCTCGAGAACGGCGTCTTGTTACTTGGGAGCGCAACACCGCCGCTCGAATCATATGCCGCTGCGCGTGCGCGTCGGATCGAACTCATTGAACTTCCCGAACGCGCGACGGGACAGGCCCTGCCGCACGTTCACGTGGTCGACATGGCCAAGGAGTTCGAGGCCGGGAATCGCCGCATCTTCAGCACGCTGCTCGCGCAGTCGCTCGACGAGCGCATTCGGCGCGGCGAAAAAAGCGTGCTGTTCGTCAACAGGCGCGGCAGCGCGGGATTTCTTTTGTGCCGCGCGTGCGGGTTCGTTCCGCAATGCGCGCGCTGCAGCGTTTCTCTGAGCGTCCATCGCGCGGAAGGCTTGCTGCGCTGCCACTACTGCGATGCGCAGCGCGGCTTGCCTGCGGTGTGCGACGTCTGCGGATCCGAGACGATCCGCGAGTTCGGGGCCGGCACGCAGCGGGTCGTCGAAGAGGTGCAGCGCCTGTATGCGGATGCGCGCGTTGTCCGCATGGACAGCGACACGACCACGCGCATCGGCGACCACGCGCGTTTGCTCGACGAGTTCGGGGCGCAAGGCGACGTCCTGGTTGGAACGCAAATGGTTGCGAAGGGTCTGGATTTTCCGACCGTTACACTCGTCGGCGTGATTGCAGCGGATATCGGTCTGCACATGCCGGATTTTCGAGCATCGGAGCGCAGTTTCGACCTCATCACGCAAGTCTGCGGGCGCAGCGGCCGCGCACAGCCGGGCGAGGCGATCGTGCAGACCTACTCACCGGAGCATCCCGCCATTGTGTATGCGGCGGCGCACGATTACGCCGCGTTTGCGGCGCCAGAACTGGAACAGCGCGCACAACTCGGATATCCGCCGTCGCAACAGCTGATCTACCTGGGCGTTATCGGCCGCAGCCGGCCGAAGACGCTCGAGCAAGCCCAGCGCTATGCGAAAATCATGGAGGATGCGGAGGTGGCGCAAGTGCTTGGTCCCGCGCCGTACCCCATCGCTCGTTTGAACAACGAGTGGCGCTTTCGCATCGCGCTCAAGGCTGCAGACGCGGTGTCCCTTCGGGAGGCTCTCCGCGAGCGAATAATTCCGATGGCGCGAGCGGATCGCGAAACGCGCCTGGCGATAAACGTGGACCCGTAACCTGGAAATAGTGCGCCTAGCGATTGGATTTCCGCACTGACGACTTTCGGCAAACTGCGGTACGCGCGCTTTAGTGCCTTTGCGGATCCCATGCAGGTAACGTCATCGGGATCGGACAGTGCTTACGTCACCGTGCTAGGCACACTGCGTAGCGGGGGTTCGCGAGCGGTCCTAAGCCAAAATGTATTAATGACCTTTACGCTGCGCAAGGTCGGAGCAGATTGGAAAATCAGCAGCCAGTCGTGGACGAACATCCCGCCACCGTTCAAGCTCTCTTTGAAGTAAAGATGGTGCGTGAGGAAGTCCCGGCAGACGCTGCCGCGATTCGAGCGGTTCACACGGCGGCCCTGGGTCGCGATGCAGAAGGAAGGTTCGTCGATCGCCTCCGGGATGATAGGCTTATTATCGCGTCTATGGTTGCGTGCTTGACGCTGACGTCATCGGCAGCGCCGTTGCTCTCGCTCCGGTCGCGGTCATGCCGGACCATCAACGATGCGGTATCGCGTCGAAATTGATCACCTATGGCTTACGTCTGTGCGCGGCGCGCGGCTTTACGGCAGCGCTTGTGGTTGGCGATCCCGCCTACTACGGGCGATTTGGATTTTCCCACGAAAGAGCGAGATGCTTAACGCAGCTCGTATTCGCGTTTAGGTGAAGCGTGGATGGCCAAGGGATTTGAGTCCTTCGGTCGGCTCAAAGAGAATGCGGAGGTAGATTACCCTGAAGCTTTTGCGATAGTCGACTAGCCGAGACCCTCTCATCCAGCCTTTGTAAGAGGCAAGCCCGCGCGTTTTCGGGTACTATCGCCAGCGATGGCCTCACCGACACCGTTAGCCAAGGCGACGCTGCCGCCCATTCCGGTGCACGTCGCGTCCGTGACGCAACTATTGCCGCTCGCGTGGATTCTCGGCGGCGTCATCGTCGGCGTCATTGCGTACATGCTCGTCATTCGCCCCCTGCGACGCGCAACGGTGCGCCATGGCCTGCAGGCACTGGAAACCGCGATGTCCATCATCGGAACCGTAATCATCCTGTGGGGCGGCTTGGCGGGATTGTACATCGGGCTCGATCACGTCACGCTTTCCACGCGCGAGGCCAACTTTTTGGATCGCGCTATCGGTGCGCTGTTCATCTTTTCACTGATGTGGATTGCCGCGCGCGTCGCGGCGGCGTGGGTCGAAGCACTGGGCAGGCAAACCGAGCACCGGATTTTCTCCGTATCACTGTACTCGACGCTCGTTCAAGTCGTAATTCTGATCATCGGTTTGCTGACGGTGCTCAGTTCGATGGGTATCGCCATTGCCCCGCTGCTGACCACGCTTGGTCTCGGCGGTTTGGCGGTGGCGCTGGCGCTGAACGATACGCTCAGCAATCTCTTCGCCGGCGTTCAAATCATTGCGGCGCGGCAAATCCGGATCGGCGACTACGTCAAGTTCGACTTCGCGGAAGGTGAAGTCATCGACATTCACTGGCACAATACGACGATTCGCGATTTCGAAAACAACCTCATCATCGTGCCGAATTCAAAGATCAACACCAGCCCGTTCACGAATTATTCGATGTGCGTCTCCGCGCTGATGATACCGGTGAACGCCGCGCTGCCGTGGAAAGGCGCCCTGAGTCAATTGCGCACTATCGCCGAGCGCGCCGCAATAGACGCCGTCAGCGAGGTCGCAGGCAAACTGGAAGCCGAAAACTGCAAAGTCTTTTTGACGGCGGTGAACGAAACGAACGTGCAGATCACCGGCTTGCTGCCCATCGGAAACATCGAAAATCGCATGCGCGCCGTGAGCGGCTTTTTGCGGCGACTGCATGACGGCGCGTACGAAGCCAACATGGGCGTAAGGGGCCAGACGCCGGCGACCTGAGGCATTTCGCGGCTGAAACATACTCGCCCATTCGTGAATAGTGCACGTCGAGGGGGTGAGTTAGAAGTTGAACGCTTCCGCTCGGGTTTGGCAGACCACTTCGGCTCATGATGCGCTCGACGGCGCCGGCGTCCTGTGGTTCGCGTTAGCGATCTTTGGGCAGCTGTTCTTTGCGGCGTATATCTTCGTACATTATTGGGCATCGGCTGCAATCGGCGACTTCGCCAAATGGAACCAAACGCTGATCCACCCGCTGGCGGCCGGAAATGCAGTCGGCAACGCGTTTATCGTGATGCATATCACGCTGGCGTTCATCATTACCGTAGGCGGTCCACTGCAGGTCGGGCTCGGGTGGATGGTAACGCGAAATGGTGCGTCGCGGCTGTCGACGCGGTTGCGCCTGCGCTTGCAGCAAGTGCACCGATGGGTTGGCCGTGTCTACGTGGTCACCGCCGTGCTTATCAGTGCGGGGGCGATTTGGCTTACGTCGACGCAGCGGCCAATACTCTTTCATGCCGGTCCCGTGCCGTCGTTTGCGGCTGCCGCCGCGAGCGATGCGAACGGCGCGCTCATTATTCTCTGTGCGGTTCTTGCCATCGGTTACGCTCGCGCCGGCAAGATCGATGCGCACCGCCGTTGGGCGCTGCTTACATTTCTCATGGTGAGCGGCGTGTGGTTCATCCGCATCGGATACGGGTTCTGGACGGTCGCGACCGGGCACCCGCCGTTCGGCGGCGGCGCGCCGGGAACGACGGGAGATATGGACGGCTGGTTCGACCTGTTCATCGGCTTCGCGCGATTCATCGTTCCGTGGCTCGTGCTGGAGTTCTACTTTTACGCACGCCGTGCTACAGATTCACGCATCAAGATGATCGCGGCAGGAACGCTCGCGCTCGCGGCATTGGTCGTAGGCGTCGGTACGATAGGCGCAGCGCGACTCATGTGGCTGCCGAACATGCTTACGCCGCCGTAGCTTTCCGCGTTTTTAGCTCGGCGTTTCGCGCAAGCGCAAAGGCGCGCCGGGGACGATGAGCTGCGAGAGCAGCAGTCCCGCGACGATCAGCACCGCGACGACCAGCGCATTGACCGCTAAGGCCGCGGCGTCGGCGTAGTTGTTGCGGGAAACGACCCAGAGCACGCTTTGATAGCTCAGCGAACCAGGGACGAGCACGTGCAGTGCAGGCACTAAGAACACCGGCTGAGGAACGCGCAGAAATTTCGCGCCGCCGTTTGCAACCAGACCGCAGATGAGCGAGGCCAGGAACGGCGCAACTTGATGCGCGCCCGGAATCTGCGTGAAGATGTACGACGTACCGAGCGCGACGATGCTTGCGAGAAACACCCAAGCGAAGTCGCGGAAGCGCGCGTCGAGATCGACGGAAAGTCCAAACGACAGCAACACGATAGCCACAATCCAGAATGCCGGTCCGACCGGATGCGGCCGCACGTCGGCGGCGTTGATGAAACCGACGCCGGCTACGGCGAAACCGAGAAACGCGCCGCATCCGAGCGCAAGCAGAATTGCGAGAACGCGCCCCAGGCGCGCCGTTCCGGCGATCAAATCCTGATTGGCGAGTTCATGCAGCGCGAGCGTGAGTGAATAGCCGGGTAACAGCACGACGACGCCGGCGACGATTGATACGTACAGATTTGCCGGATGGATGTAGTGCGTATACGCGGCGACGATCAGCGTTGCGACGAATGCTGCGAAGACTTCGAAGAGACGATCCATCACCGCGTTGCGCGTTGTGAAGAAGGAGAGGATGCCGGTAGCGGCACCGATCAGCGCGGCAACGATGAGCTCGTGAATGCCGCCGCCAAGCAGCACGGCAACGCCGACGGCAACGCACGCGAGTGCACCAACGGTCAGCAACGCCGGCGGCGGCGGGCAGTGCGCGTCGATGCTGCGCAGCTGGGCGATCGCGTCTGGCAGGTCGATTCGCCCGCTCTGCAAGTCGTCGAACACGTCGTTGAGCAGCGCGAGTTTGCGCAGATTCACGCGGCCGGGATTCAGGCGCAGCATGACGATCTGCTGCGCATATCGCGGTCCGATGGCGATGGTGATGTTCGTGGGGAGGGCGAAGATCTCGATTTGCAGGCCGAGCACCGCGCTGATTGCGGTGATAGTGCGCTCGAGCTGGTCCGATGCTACGCCCGCGCGGTGGAGTTCGCGCGCGAGCTGCGTTACGAAGATCGCTTTCGGATCTTCTTGGATCGCCGCAAATGAAGAGGCCGCCATGTCGGCGGCCTTTCTCGTTACTTTGCGGCTTTCTTTTTGCCGGCTGGCTTCGCTGCGGGGGCGGCGGCGCCGGCTTTGGCGGTAGCCTTCGCCAAACGCGACTTCTTGCGCGCGGCTTTATTCGGATGGATGATGCCTTTTTGCGCGGCCTTGTCGAACTGCGCCTCGACCGATTTGCCGACCTCGGCGTCTTGTGCGGAGACGGCTTTCTTGTAGACTGTCTTCAAACGCGTTTTGACGTCCAGGTTGCGCTGCGTACGCTTGTCGGTCTGCCGCACCCACTTGACGGCGGCCTTGATGTTAGGCACGAATCTTCTCTCCTTGCGTTAAAGGCACGAGGCACACTATACCACGCGCCCTGCGCTCTGACAACCACCCTTCGACAGGCTCAGGGTGACAAAATGCGGCGATAGGAGTCGTAGCGGCTCTCGGCGATTTCGCCCGCGGCTACGGCGGCCCGGACGGCGCAGTCCGGCTCCTGCAGGTGGCGGCAGTCCGTGAACCGGCATTTGGCTACCAGCGGCCGCATCTCGCGGAATCCTTCGACCAGTTCCTCCGGGGCCACGGCGCCCAGTCCGAACTCGGCAACCCCGGGGCTATCTATAAGGAAGCCCTCCGGCATCCGAAAGAGCCTCGAGGCCGTGGTCGTCTGCCGCCCAAGGCCGTGGCGGGAAACGTCGCCGACCACCGCATCGCCCCCGAGCGCGCGGAAGATGGAGCTCTTGCCGACGCCGGAAACGCCGCAGAGCAGCGCGTGGCGCCGCTCGATCGCCTCGCGCAGGCCCTCGACGTTTTCGCCCGATTTGGGATTTACGATGAGCGTTTCGTAGCCGAGCGAGCGATAGAGTTCCGATATTGCGGCGGTCACTTCGGCTTCGGCCAGGTCGGGCTTGGTCAGGACGACCATCGCGCCGATGTCTTGGAGTTCGGCGAACGCGAGGAGCTGATCGAGCGTGAGGAAGCGCGGCGGCGGATCGGCGAGCGCAGTCACCGTTATCAGCGTGTCCACGTTCGTCGCCATGGTTTTCGCGCGACCTTCGACGGTGCGTCGTTGCAGCGTGAACGACCGCGGCTCGACGCGCTCGACGAGCGCTCGCCCGTCCTCGAGCAGCCGGACCTGCACCCGATCGCCCGGGGCGAGCATTTCGCGTTTTCCGGTCGCGCGCTTCAAATCCGCGACGCGCGTGTGTTCTTCACGGTCGAGCACGACGTGTGCAGCATTTTTACCGACGGAGACGACGCGAGCCGGGAACGTTTGCGTCACGCGCCTAACGAAACACTCGTGGAGTGGGCCCGTACTTTGCGCGTCGACGCAGCTCCCGATGACGGCATCGCCGCGCTTTCACGAGACGGCGTGCGCGTTCGCATTTCGAACGCGCGCGAGTTTGCGCGCACGTACGCGCTGATCGAGGGGCCCGAAGGCGTCGACCCCGCCGAGCTCGCGGCGCGCGTTCCGCACGCGCGCTTGTATGAATCGCCCATTATCGCCCTTGCAATTGAACCTCTGCCGCCGGATGCCTTGCCGCAGCTCGAAGCCGCGCTCGGGGGCCCCGGCGCGCCGGCCGGCGTCGAGGAGTGCACGATCCGCGGCGGATCGCTGCTTTTGGAATTTCGCCCCGAGGTGAGCGCGCCGAACCTGATTCTGCGTATCATCGACGTGGAACTTGGCCGGTTTGGGGGCGCGCGCCGGACGCGCCTGCTCAGTCCATTGCCCATGGCAACCGCCGCCGCGATTGCAGCCGCTGGTTTGCAGGCTCCGGAGATAGCATCGGATCGCGTGCTCGAATCGTTATTGGGGCTAGAGCATGTGGAATAGCGTGTTCCAGTACGCCAGCCCGACGGACTTTGTCGACATTGCGGCGACGAGCGTTCTCATCTATTACATTCTCCTGCTGATTCGAGGCACGCGTGCCGTGCAGATCATCACGGGCCTGCTCGTGCTCGTCGCGCTGCTCGGCGTTGCGAACTTGTTGCATTTGCTGCTGCTCGGCTCCATTCTGAACCTGATCATGATCGGCGCCGCGGTTTCGCTTCCGATCGTCTTCCAACCGGAACTGCGGCGCGCGCTCGAGCAGATCGGCCGCGGCGGAATCTTTCATTGGAACCAAGGCGAAGAGCGCTCCGGGCGCGCCGACGAAAAAGTGATGGCGATGCTCGCGAAAGCGGCGTTTCTGCTTTCGCGCAACAAGTACGGCGCACTGATCGTCATCGAACAGCACACCGGACTGAAAGAGTTCATGGAGAGCGGCACGACGCTGAACGCGGTCGTTTCTGCGGAACTGCTGCTCTCGCTTTTCGTTCCTCGCTCGCCGCTGCACGACGGCGCGGTTATCGTGCGCGAAGGCATCATCGAAGCCGCGGGCTGCTTTTTGCCGCTCGCGGAACAGTCACTCACGGAACGCCGTCTGGGTACGCGGCATCGCGCGGCGCTCGGCGTCTCGGAACAAACCGACGCGGTGGTCGTCGTCGTTTCCGAAGAAAGCGGCCGCATCTCGGTGGCGCGGGAAGGCAAACTTTCGCGTGAAATCGAGGACGAGACGCGGCTGTTCCGCTTGCTGCTCGCATCGACGCGTCCGCGACGTCATCCGCGAGCCATCCGCGACGACTTGGTTACGCATCTGCGCGCGCGTCTTACGGTTCCGGTTCGTCACCCTCCCGCAGATGCGCAGGAGCAGCAGCCGGCGGAGCAAGGTTGATGGTTGCGTCAATCCGGCGAAACTTCGGACTCAAAGTGCTCTCCGTTGCATTGGCAATTCTCGGATGGGCGTATTTTCGCTATGCGAGCAATCCGGCGTTTACCGCGCGTTTCGATCAACAGCTGAGCGTGCCGATTGCCGCCGTGAATGTGCCGCCGGGATACATCGCGCGCTTCCCCGACAAGGTCGCGGTCGTCACGGTCGACCCGCAGCGCGGACAGCCGCCGATCAAACCGGACGAAATCAAAGCCGTCCTCGATCTTTCGAACCGCTCCGCAGGTGTGTACAACGTGCCCGTGCAGCTCGTCGCGCCGAATCTTGCAGTACAGTCGCTCAGTCCCGCTTCGGTGACGCTGACGATCGAACGCATCGATCAGAAGTCGTTTCCGGTTGCGATGTATTACGGCTCGCAGGGCAACGTGGTCGTGAGCCGTTTCACCGTAACGCCGGCTGCGGTCACCGTGCGCGGACCGGAAAGCGATCTTTCGCAGGTCGCCACCGTGCGCATCAACATGCCGTTAAGCAGTTCACAGCCGTCGTTTGACGAAATGATCCGCCCGATGGCAGTGAATTCGAGCGGCGATGAAATCAGCGACGTGCAAGTCGTTCCGAACTTGGTACGCGTTCAGGCGAGACTTTTGCCGGCGAGCGGCGCGCAGAGGTGAGCCGCCTTTTCGGGACCGACGGTGTGCGCGGCGTCGCTAACGCCGAGCTGACGCCGGAACTTGCGTTTGCAGTCGGACGCGCCGGCGCAACCGTTCTCGCTCGAACCAGCGATAGACATCGTCCGATTATCGTCGGGCGCGATACGCGATTGTCCGGAACGATGCTGGAAGCGGCGATCGTCGCGGGCATTACCTCCGTCGGCCGAGACGTCGTGAGTGTCGGTATCGTCCCGACTCCGGCGGTCGCGACGATAACCGTGCGCACCGGCGCGGCTGCGGGTGTGATGATCAGCGCGTCGCATAACCCTATTGCCGACAACGGCATCAAGTTTTTCGGACCCGACGGTTTCAAACTCTCGGACGCGATAGAAGAAGAGATCGAGGCGCTGGTCGATGCTAAGGACGTTCCGCGGCCCACCGGGACGGACATCGGCGTGGCGAGTCTGGCCCAGAACTTGGGCAAACATTATTACGACGAACTGTACGACCGTGCCGAAGATCTGCGTTCGCTGACGATCGTCGTCGACGGCGCTTTCGGAGCCGCGTACGCATATGCGCCATATGCGCTGCGCAAACTGGGCGCAACGGTTCACGAGATCAACTGCGAGAACGACGGTTCGCGGATAAACGTGAACTGCGGTGCGACCGATTTGCGCCCGCTGCAGACGCGCGTGCGGGAACTCATCGATGCGGGCGAGCGCAACGTGGTAGGCGTCGCGTTCGACGGCGACGCCGATCGCGCGCTTTTCGTCGACGAGCGCGGCACGGCGCTTAGCGGCGATCACATCATGCTCGTGATCGCGCGCGATTTGCACGATCGCGGCGAATTGGCGGGAGATGCGGTCGTTGCAACGGTGATGAGCAACATCGGCCTGGAAAAAGCACTCAGCGCGCACGGCATCACGTTATTGCGCGCACCCGTGGGCGATCGCTACGTGCTCGAACGCATGCGCGAAGGCGGTTACATTCTCGGCGGAGAGCAGTCCGGACATATCATCAATCTGCACAACAACACGACGGGCGACGGCCCAATGACCGCGATCGCGCTGTTTTCGACGCTGATTCGGCGCGAGAAGACGCTGCACGAGCTTGCAAGCGAACTCAGGGTATATCCGCAAGTTCTGGTCAACGTGAAAACTGCTCGCAAAGACGTGCTGCACCATCCGGAAATCAAACAAGCGGTTGCAGAAGCGGAACGAACGTTAACAGGAACTGGACGTTTATTGATACGTCCGTCGGGGACCGAGCCGCTCATACGTGTTATGGTCGAAGGCGACAATCAGCAGCGGATCGAGGCACTGGCGCATCAACTTGCCGACCGCATAAGGCAAGCAACTTCAGTTTCCTAGACCCGGGCCGAGAACGTATATACCGTCCCTTTACGCTCGGGCAGGGAAATTCGACCTAGGGTGCAACAAGGGGACCAGCGCCGCGGGCTACCCAGCCGGGCGCCACCAAGCCTGCCAATGATCACTGAGTCCGGGCCGCGCCCGGAGCGGGGGAGATACCGGTGGGGTGAATGGGCCAGTTCGGCCCTAGGGCGATCTTTCACGCCCGAACCCGTCAACTAACCCCGCAAGTGTTTTGAAAGAGGAGCAGTTTTTGCGTTACCTTCTTACCTCTGGGGTGCTGGCATTTTTGCTCGCCGGTTCAGGTGCTTTCGCACTCGCCGGCAGCCCAGCCGGTACGCCGCAAACAGCGGCGGCCACCACGACCGCCGGCGCTCCCGCCACCACGGCTTCTTCGGAGGCGGCGGCGGAACCGGGCACACCGGTGGAAGCACCGGACGTTGCCGAGTGGACCGCGCAACTCATCCGCGAGGAGCACGCCGCGCCGGACCAAGCCCGCCACGAGGCGCACGGCATCGGGAAGTTCGCAAGCCGCTTTCTGGCGCGTACCACTGCAATTGCCCGCAGGCTCACGCACGATGCGCTCCGTTTTCTGGGCACGCCCTACGTCTTCGGCGGTACGAGCACGTCCGGGTTCGACTGCTCCGGATACGTGCAGCACGTTTTTGCGATGCTGGGCATCAGCATCCCCCGCACGGCTGACGCGCAATACTACGCGGGCAGCCGCATCAAGGGCGGCATGAAGCCCGGCGACCTCGTGTTCTTTCAAACGTACGCACCCGGTCCGTCCCACGTCGGCATCTATTTGGGCCACGGGAAATTCGTGCATGCGTCGAGCCACGGCGTGATGGTCAGCAATCTTTCGGATGCGTATTGGGCCAACCGCTATTTGGGCGCAAAACGTATGATGGCCAGCGTCAAGTAGGTATCACGGAACAGCAAGACCGCGCGCAGGCCGAACAGCGCCGCGCCTCCCTCGGATATCTTTTTTGGCCGGCCGCACTCTACGAACGGTACGTGGAGCGCGAGCCGGCTTCATCGTGGTATCGCCAGCAAGTCCGCCAAGCATTGACGTTCGGCGTGCGTTCCGCGTTTTGGGGAACCCTCGCGCTCTTGTGGCCGCTCGTGCTCTCGCTGATCTTTGCAAACCTCACGGCGACGCTCGTTTTCTATGCGATTGCGATGGTGCTCGACATCGTGCTTCTCGCGCGTTGGCTCAAGCGAGCACTCGCGTACGGCAAGCGCGCCGCGCGCGGTGAAAGCTTCCTGCTGTACGGTCCGACGCCGCTTCCCGCGACAAGGGGAATTCCCGCAAAGCACTAACCAAGGTCCGCCGTAGCGCCCAGGTGGGGTGTAGCCAAGCGGTAAGGCAGCGGACTTTGACTCCGCCATGCGTTGGTTCGAATCCAGCCACCCCAGAATTGCTTCGCTTTTACTGGTTATTAACTGCCGCGACGCCGTTCATTTGCCGGCCCTCGGTGGTGATGCCCCAGCCGACGCGTTCCGGAATAGCGGGTCTGCCCGTAAGCGGGATCGCGTTTACGGTCGTACCGTTGACGACGAGAATCTTGTTGCCAGCGACAACGGGCGGACTGGTCGAGAACGGCTTTTTGAATTCGCGAATCTCCAACAGGTCGCCGTTGCGCGCGTTCAACGTGTAGAACATGCCGGCGGTATCACCGATATACAGGCGGCCGTTCATAACGACAGGGCTCATCTTCGCCGGACCCGACGTGTGGAAACGCCAGCGTACCTTTCCGGTGTCCGCATCGAACGCGAGAAGCTGGTCGTCCATTTCCGCCGGCTGATAGTACGTTCCGTCGGCATAGGTGCCGGCGATAGCTTGTTCGTCTGAACCGACGATGCTCCACAACCCTTGCGCCGCTGCGCGATAGGTCCACACCGGTTTGCCGGTATTTGCGTTGAGCGCCGCGACACTCGTGATTTTTTGCAGGCTCGAGTCGCCCGGCAATACGTCGGAGACGAACACCTTGCCGTTTGCATATGCGGGTGCCGCATCGCAATTTCCAAATTGCGACCGCCAAAGAATCTTCCCGCTCGACGGATCGAGCGCAATGCTTTCAGTGTCCGTAACGGATGCGCACGTAGCGACGATCACAGCTTTTCCGGCCGTAACGGCGGAAGCCATCGTTGAAGCTCCACCGACGTCGGTAGACCAGATCTGCGCTCCGTTATCTGCTCGTAGCGCGTACGCATGCCAGTCGCCGTTGGCAAAGATGATTCGTCCGCCGTCGTAGACAGCAGACGGCATATCTTCGCCGACGGTGTGATAGGTCCAACGCGGTGCACCCGTGCGCAAATCGAATGCGGCAACTTCATCCCCGTCGGGCACGCCCCAAACATCTTTGCCTCGGAATTGGATTTTCTGCATCAGGTTGCGGTGCAGCATTCCGTTGGCTCCGGTCCCGATGAAGACGGTATTGCCCGCGACGATCGGCGTCGACATGGCGATGTTCGTAACCGGAGCCTGCCACAACTCGCGACCGCTTCGAACGTCGAGCGCGACGAGCTGATGCGAAAACGTCGTGAACAGCAGCGTGTTGCCGACAAGCGCCATTCCGCTGTTGACGTTGGCTTTCGCATCGTACGACCAGTCTTTCGGAATTGCGTATTGCCCGAAGACGGCATTGCGATCGGGTGAATGTTGGTACATTGCCCAAGAAACGCTCTCGGGCTTGAGCGGCGCGTTTTGGCCCGCGCCGGATGCGGAAGCACAACCCGTTAGGAGCCCTACTCCCGCGAATAAGCCAAATGCGCGAACAAGGCGCATGTTCGCCACCTCGGTTCCTCGTGAGTTCGCCTCGATCATAACGCGGGTGCCGCCGCCCTCGAACGGGGAGCCCGGCTCGCTTCCTTAGGTCCTTTGGGACCCCGCGGCGAAGCCGCCAGACCAATGAGCGTCAATACGCTGCACGTCACGAACGGCGATTCGGTGCTGCATCTATGGAAGAAGGCTGGACTGCTTGGAACGCATCTGGCATGGCGAGACGTGCTTCACGAAGGTCCGGTACCAGGCAACTTGCCGCTCGAGCAACTGAGCCGCGTGCGGGCCGATTATCTCGCATCGCGCGGTTACGGCAACGCCATCAAAGTGCACCACGATTTCGAAAAGCGCGACGCCGTAATTCGCCGCGCGTCCGAATTCGACGAAATCGTCTTGTGGTTCGAACACGATCTCTACGACCAATTGCAGTTGCTGCAGATTTTGGCCGTGTTGCAGCAGCAAGGCCTAGGCGCGGGCGCAGTACAGCTCGTGCAATCCGACAACTATCTGGGCATGCTCAGCGCCGACGAGATGATGTCGCTGTATCCGAAACGCCGTTTTCTCACGAGCGCCATGGCGGACTCGGCGGCAAAAGTGTGGCGGAGCTTCACGAGTGACGCGCCCGAGCAGCTCAATGCCGCGGCATCGCAGCAATACAACGGTTTTCCCTTCATGGGCGGCGCGCTCAAGCGTTTGTGCGAAGAGTTCCCTGCCGCAGGCAGCGGCCTTTCACGCACGCAAAAGCAGGTGCTGGAAGCATGCGCACTCGGCGCGCATCAAAAAGAAGAGATTTTCAGGCGCGCGCAGGCGCGGGAAGAAGCGTCGTTTCTGGGCGACTCCGTTTGCTATGCGCACATCGACGATCTCTGCGCCGAGCCGTCGCCGCTGCTATCGCAACTCGACGCCGGCTATGAAGCAACGGTTCTCGGACGCCGCGTGCTCGCCGGCGATGCAGATTGGCTCGAGCATCAGCCGTTGAACCGATGGATCGGCGGAACGCATCTCGACGCGCAGCACCCTTGGCGATGGGACGAAGCAACCGAACGCGTGATACAAGGCCAGACTGTATCCGGAGGCGAACGCGCGCCTACTGACAGCTGAATAGACGCGGGGAGAATATTCTATGGCGCACGATGCACTTTCGGTCGACATCAAGTCCGAACACAACGGCGCGGCGATTATCTACCGGCTTCATGGAAGTCTGGATCTCGCCACAGCGCCCTCGCTGCGCGCAGCGCTGATCGAAGCGGCCAACGAAGGCAAGCACGACATCATCGTCGATCTCACCGAACTCGAATTTCTCGACTCGACCGGGTTGGGTGCGCTCGTCGGCGCGCATCGGCGCGCGCTCGAGAACGGCGGCCGGGTGCGGCTCATCGTGCGCGACGGTCCGATTCAGCGTCTGCTGAATATCACGGGACTGATGCGAATTTTTGCGGTTTACGGCACGCTGGACGCCGCGCTGAACGACCGGGACCGGCTCGCCGCAACGTTGTAGTTCTCGTAGGCTTCGTCCAACAGCTCGATCACGTGCTTGACGCGGATCGGGCTATTTTTTTCGCGAAGATGCGCCCCCATTTGCATCGCGCAACCGGGATTCGCGGTCGCGACGATCTGCGCGCCGGTTGCGCTCACGTTCGCCGCTTTGCGCTCTCCTAAACGCCGCGCCATTTCCGGCTGCGTCACGTTGTAGATTCCGGCGCTGCCGCAGCAGAGCGAACTCTCGTTCATCTCGATTAGCTGCAAACCGGGAATGTGTGAGAGCAGGCGCCGCGGCGGCGCAGTGATGCGCTGCGCATGCGCAAGGTGGCATGCGTCTTGGTAGGTGACCGTTGCATCGACCTGCCCTAGTTCGGGTGAAATGCCGATCTCGTCGAGGAACTCGAGCACGTCGCGAACGCGGCTCGAGAAACGCGCGGCGCGATCGGCCCACCGCGGATCGTCGCGCAGTATGTGACCGTATTCTTTCAGCGCCGACCCGCAGCCGGCAGCATTGATGATGTAGTAGTCCGCACCGGACTCCTCAAACGCGACGATGTTGCGCTTGGCCAGCTCTCGCCCGAAATCCAATTCGCCCGCATGTACCGCGATTGCTCCGCAGCAGCCTTGCTTTGCCGGTACCAGTACCGTGCAGCCGTTGCGCTGCAGAACGCGAACGGTCGCCTCGTCGACATGCGCGAACGCGACGTGCATCACGCACCCGGCGTGAAGCATCACGGTCGCACGTGGGGGCGTTGCCGCAAACCGCTGATTGCGAGCGACGAAGAATTTGCGCGAGATGTCCGGTGCAAGGGCTTCGGACTCTTCCAAATGCAGCATGCGAAGCACGCCGCTCTTGCGCGCGAGTGTGCGAAGTCCGCTGCGCTGATAGAAACGCAGCAGCGCTGCGGCTATGCGCATGAAGACGAGGTTGCCGAACAGCACGTCGAGCGTCACCCAGCGGGAGAATCGCGCAAGCGGTGCGCGCTTGCGCGCTTGCGCCGTTTCGATTTCGCTGCGCGCCGCTTCGACGAGCTGTCCGTACTGCACGCCGCTCGGGCATACGGCTTCGCACGCCCGGCAATCCAGGCACTCGGACATTTGGTGCACGAAGCCCGGCGAAAGCAGATCGAGGCGCTCTTCGGCAACCGCCTTGATGAGGCTGATTCGCCCGCGCGGCCCCGACGTTTCCGTCAGCGTTTCAACGTAGGTCGGGCACGTCGGCAAGCAAAGGCCGCACCGCACGCATTTGTTGTAGACGGAGGCGTCGATCATCGCAAACAGGCGTTCGACGGCCCGAGAATTGCGGCCCGCCGGTGGAAGCTAGCGGGCGGGGACGCCGCGGGCTGCGAATAAGCGGGTAGATGAACTTCACGTACGGCGATCAAACGCCGTCCTCGGTCAACATCAGCGTTGCCTCCCGCGCCGGCACCTATACCGTCGGCGATGCTTCATTCTTCCGGTACATCGTTCGGCTCGCCGAGGCCGACTTGAACCTGAGCAAAGACGAACGCGAAGCGCTGGAGATGCTCGCGGCCATTCCGCATGCGTTCTTCGACGACGAAGAAGTGGTGTGGGGACGCGGTTGGCGCGTCGTGCCGCCCGTATCGCTCGACGATTGGCCGGTACTCGAATCGACTCCGCAGCGCATACGTCACGCGCTCGAGACCGCGCGCCGCATTTTGTGGGAAAACGCCGCCCCCGTCGGCGTGAGCGCGCGCGAGATCGTCGCGATCGAAAACGAACTCGACGAAGTCTTTGCGGTGCTCAAACGGGCCGAAGACGCGGGCGTCCCCGTGAATATCAGCTACGTCAGCTAGATAAAGGTCTACCGCCCGGCAAGTTTTCTATTGTCGGCCGCCTAACATATCCTGGCAACCCAGCTCACGCTACCTCTCGGGAGGGAATTATGCGAATTCGAGCCTGGTTGTCGTTCTGCGTCATCATCGCTTTTGCCGCGAGCGGCGCGCCTATCGCAAGCGTCGCCGGCACGACGGGCGGCGTCACCGGACGCGTCGTGGATACGGCGACGAACGCCCCGTTAGCCAACGTCACGGTTACAGCCAACTCCCCATCGCAAAGCGGCACCACAACAACAGATGCCACCGGCACGTACCGGTTTCTGTCGCTCGCTCCTGACTCGTACACCATCAGTTTCGAGAAGCAGGGCTACACACCGGTGTCGGATGCGGGCATTTCAATTTTCGCGGATCAAGTGCAAACGTTGAACGTTGCCATGATCCCCTCGCTCAAGACGATCGCGCAGGTTCGATCGCGCTCGGCGACCGACGTCGTGAAACCCGGCACGACCAGCGACGTGTACTCGGTGAATCCGACGATGGCCGGCGCGGCTGCGGGCGTTATTGGTCCGGGCGGTTTGAGCAACGCGTACGGCGCAATTGCGTCCGTTCCGGGCGTTTCCGTCGACGCAGGCGAACAAGGCTGGTTTCAGACCGTGCACATCCGCGGCGGCGATATCGATCAAGTCGGCTACGAACTGGACGGTATTCCGGTGAACCGCGTCTACGACAACGCGCCGATGACGATGCTCTCCTCGCTCGGCCAACAGGAACTGCAAGTCTACACCGGCGGTACACCGGCGAGCGCCGACGCGCAGGGCATCTCCGGCTACGTGAATCAAGTCGTCAAGACGGGCACGTATCCAGGCTACGGAGATATCACCGCGGGCGTCGGATATCCGGCGTTCTACCACCAGCTTTCCGTCGAAGCCGGCGGCGCCACGCCGAACCGGCTGTTTTCGTACTACGTCGGAATCGGCGCGTCAAATCAAGATTACCGGTTCATCGACAACAACGACGGCGCGTCGCAATCGAGCGCGTTTTTCTATCCCGTCAATCTGATCGATCCGTCATCGTTCCTGCCGGGTCCGACCGGCACCGTTTACGTCGGCGGACAATCGAACAACAACCCGAATTTTCTGTTCACTAGCGGCCTGGCGTACGGTATCAACAATACGCAACAGCGTGACAGCATCGTGAACCTGCACTTCGGCATCCCTCGGCGCAACGGACTGCGCGACGATTTGCAAATGCTGTACTTGACCAGCGAGGTCTATC
This sequence comes from Vulcanimicrobiaceae bacterium, assembly GCA_035294905.1. Taxonomy (GTDB): domain Bacteria; phylum Vulcanimicrobiota; class Vulcanimicrobiia; order Vulcanimicrobiales; family Vulcanimicrobiaceae; genus DATGJX01. The sequence continues at coordinate 25,412 of DATGJX010000204.1, forward strand.
TGCAGTACTTCAGTTCGCAGAACGACTTGGGATTCGACGTGGCCAACGACTGTCCGAGCGGCCCCGGCAGCTGCATCGATCCCAACGTTTGGGACGACAGTTATCTGTACAACGGGCCGGTCATGAAGACGCCGGTTCCCGGCGAGGTGTCGCAGTATCTGTTCCCGTCAAGTCCGCAAGATCGTTCTTTCAACGATCCGCTGCCGCTTTCGATTCGCGACGGAAACGACAACGGCGTCGCGGTCGAAAAACTGCAGTACACTCATAATTTTAGTTCCAATGCGTTTCTTCGCGCTTACGGCTACATGTTGTATTCGAACTGGTTCATCACCGGGCCGAATTCGGAGGCGCAGCCGTACTACGCGAACGAACTGGCGGATTACGAAATCCCGGACCACACCTTCGGCGGTAATCTCAGCTTTACGGACCAATTGAGTTCGAAGCATCTGCTGACCTTGAGTGCCGGTTACACGGGGTCGAATCTGCAGCGTTACTACGTCGGTTTCATTCATTCCAACTACAACGTCGCCAACTTCATCGGTCCCAACGGCAACTGCTACGAACCCACGACCGGTGTGCAGGTCGCGTGCTACGATCAAGCCTACGGCGAGGGCACGGGCTGCGCTTCGGCGGCGTTTCCGTCCAACTGCGCGGGCGGGATTCAAAATCTTGCCACACTGCCGGCGCCGGCACCGGGCGTGCAGGGCCAGTGGCTCATAACCAACACGAACTTCAACGCGGCGCTCAATCCGGTGCATACGCGCTTTAGCGGGTATTCGTTGACCGACGAGTGGCGCCCGAATGACGCAATAACGATAAACGGCGGCGTCCGCTTCGAACAATTCCGCTACATTTTCGGGGACACGCTCGCAAGCGACCCGGCGCGGCAATTCTGGTTCACGCACTACAACGCCGAATTCTGCGAAATTCCCGGGCAGGCGCCGTTCTACAACGGGCTAGGCCCGTGCCCGGCGGGATCGAGCAGTCCGGATCTCGTGAACACCGCCAATCCCGCGGACTACGTCGTCGATCGCGTCGAACCGCGCTTCGGCCTGACGTATACGCTGAATACAAACACGGTGCTGCGCGCATCGTTCGGCGTGTACGCCAGACCGCCGAACTCCTCGTGGGTTCAATACGATGAAGTGCAGCGCGATCTCCCATCGTATATCGGCGCGCATTTCGCAGCGTTCGGTTTCAAGACGCCCGAGCATTACATTCGCCCGGACACGTCGTACAACTCCGACGTTTCGTGGGAGCAGCGATTGAAAGGGACCGACTGGAGCTTCAAAATCTCGCCGTTCTACCGCTCGACGAAAGACCAGCTCCAGAATTTCTTCATCGATCCGCTCGGCGGCTTGGAATCGGGTCTGAACGTCGGCCAGCAAGTCTCCGACGGCGTGGAGGTCGCGATTCAAAAGGGCGATTTCAGTCACAACGGATTGGCCGGACAACTCTCGTACACGTACACCAGCAGCCGCATCCGGTATCAGAATTTTCCCGGCCTCTCGACCAACGTCGTCGACCAGCTGAACGGCTACATTCAAACGTACAACAGCTTCACGAAAGCGGGCGGCGGCGCTCCGACGTACCCGACGACCAGCGGCGTCGCGATAACGAATCCGTACTACAATCAGGCACCGCAGCCGCTCTTCGACCGCAATGCTTGGTATCCGACCTACGACGTCATTCCCGGTCCCTTCGCGGCAAGCAACGGCTACGCGGTTCCGCACGTCGCCACGCTGCTGCTCAACTATCGTCACGATCGCTTTGCCGTTACGGAAAGCACGAGTTTCACTTCCGGTGCGGAATACGGCTCGCCCACGCAGTGGCCCGGCTACGATCCGACCACGTGCGGCAGCGCGCTGAACGGTACGGCGAATGCGGATCCGGCGACGTGCACCGGTCAGATCTTCATTCCGGACAAGTATACCGGAAAGTTCGATACCCTCGGCGCGTTCCAAGAACCCTGGCGAGTCTCGGTAAGCCTCGGGTTCTCATATGACGTGTCGCCGCGAATTACCGCGAAGCTCGATTTGGTGAACCTGCTCGACTACTGCGGCCAGCGTGGGTACGCGTGGGACAACTCGAACGTCTGCGTGTACGGAAGTCTGCCCTCGGGCATCCTTGCACCCGCAGGCAACTTTTATCCAAACTCAAATCTTGCAACGCCGCCTCCGCAACTGCAATATCCGTATTCGTTCTGGTTCAACGGGAACAACACGGGCTTCTTAGGAGTCCGCGTGCCGATGCAGGCGACGTTCTCGGTCGACTTCAAACTCTAGTCGACGCGGTGGAAAGAGCAAGGCCGGCGAACACGCCGGCCTGTTCTTTCGCTTTGTGCTAGGCGAGGCCGCTTCGAATAGCGTGCACCGCGGCCTGCGAACGAGCGGTGAAGTGCAGTTTGGAGAAGATTCGGCTCACGTGGTTCTTTACTGTCTTCTCGGACAAGACCAGACGCTTACCGATGTCCCGGTTCGATAATCCTTGTGCGATCAGCCGGATGATATCGGTTTCGCGCGGCGAGAGCTGGCTGGTATACGGAACGTGATTCGGCGTGCGGCGGCGCAACAGCGCTGCTGCGACGCGCGGATCCACGTAGCTTGCGCCTTCACCGATCGCTTTGATTGCAGCGATCAATTCTTGCAGGGAGGAATCCTTGACGATGTAGCCGTCGGCTCCGGCGGAAAGGCAGCGCTGCATGACTTCAGGCTGCGCGTACATCGACAAGAGGCAGATGCGCGTGTCAGGGGTCGTCGTGCGCAAAACGTCGACTGTGGCGTCGACTTCGTCGGAGTCGATGTCGATAACGACGATGTCGGGCTTCACGGTCGCAAGATTCGCGCTATCGCGGTCGGCCGCGATGCCGACGACGCTGATACTCGAGTCTGCCGAGAGAATTTGGGCAATCGCCGTACCGAACAGCAATTGCTTTTCGATAATAAACACCCGCAGGGGGGTTGTTAGCGTGGACGACATTACCGAGGACCCCCAGTCCCTATAGTAGCGAGAGAGAAAGGCCGCGCCCGGGGTTACCAAGCGGGTTAGCAACAGGGTGCCGTTCTTTTGTGAATTTCTTGTGAAGGATTAGATCAAACGGCCGCTGGGACTAGGTCTTTTGGCCTCCCTACGAACTCCTCGAGGGGCATAACCTCGAACATTTCAGCAAGCATGCTCAATGATTGGAAGAGCACGGTTCGCTTTACGGCAGTGTCCATGTTCATTGCCGGGAAGAACGCAAGTTCGGGGCAGTCGTGCATGCTCAGAAAATCGAGCGGGTGCAGAAGAATCGACGGTTCGGTCCGGGTCAGCTTGCACGCAAGGAGCGCCGTCCGGAAATACGCGAGCGCGAGTTTGGGCGAGATGGCGGCGGCGATATAGAGCACGTAACTCACGTGAATCGGCAGCCGAAGGAGCGGCATCGTCGTCACCGGCACTTCTTCAAGCGTGCGATCGCCCGAGAAAATGCGGTGCCGCCGGTTGGGCTGGAAGCCGTCCGAAAAATGCCCGAACAGGTCGTAACGCTCGCTGCGCTCGCGCTCGGCGAGTTTGGTCGAACGAAAGTAGTACGCTCGCGCGAGCGGGCCGATAAACGTGGGCAACGAGGATGCGTCGTACACGTAGCCGCGCGCCGCGAGCACGTCGGTGAGCATCGGCGAACGCACGAAACCCGGGCCGCGAAAGCCTCGCGGAACCTGGCCGGTCGCATTCGCAATACTGTCTTCCGAGCGCGCGAGTTCGTCGTGAATCTCTTGCCAGCTGCGCCGGTGCATCCAGGGCTCGTGGTGAAACGAATGATTCCCGACCTCGTGACCGGACGACGCGATCTGTCCGAGTGCCTCGCGGTTGCATTCGAGCGCCGCGTCTTGGCCGACGACGAAAAACGTGATGTTCACGCCGAACGTCCTCAGCAGTTGCAGTGCGTCCGGGATGAGGCGATCCAGATACGACGGAAAACTCTGCCACCCGGCATCGCCGTGCGTCTTCATGTACGACCATTTGTTGTCGAGGTCTAGGGAAAGGGCTGCTTTCATACGGCTAAATGCGCCGAAACGGTTCCATCCGCTTCGGCGTCCTCGGCGAGCAATGCTCGCGAGACGCGGTTCGCGAGCATGACGGTTTCATTGACGTTGAGCGTGCCGTTGATGATCTGCGCGCTTCCGGCCAGATACAGACCGGGAATCGACGTGCGAAGGGACGGCACGCGCTGCGAATAGTTCAGCGTTGGCACCGGCATGACGTACGGTACGCGGGAGACGCGGAACGCCCGCACGTGCTCGCGCGAGAAATGCGGGTACATCCGCTCGAGCGCACCGAGGAACGAGGCGGCGCATTCCTCGTCGGTGAGTGCGAATATCGGGTCGTTCGGATGCGCGTACTTCGGCAGATAAATCAGCGACTGTCCGCCGAAGGTGCTTGGATTGACCAGCGCCGTCATTTCGATGACGGCCGTAAACGGCACCCACGAATCGGTGATGTTCGTGACGTAGTAGGGCGAGATCGCGCGGTCGCTCAAGATCGAAGCGCAGACGATGCCCTGATACTCCACGCCCGAGCACAGATCGCGTTCGCGCGGAGAAAGTTGCGGGCACAGGCGGGCGGCCAGCGGCGCGGCCAGCGTCATCACGACGTTGTCGAAGTGCTCCTCGCGATCGCCGCGCAGCACCGCAAGACGTCCGCCGCGCTGCTGCACCGAATCGATGCGGCAAGAGCGTTCGATACGCACGCCGAGCTGCGTGAGGCGCTCTTCGAAGCGGCGAACGATCGTGTCGTACCCACCGTTCACGTACCCAAACAACTCGCGCTTCGCGCCCGTACGGCGCGCGGCGTACATGCGCACGATTATCGCCCAGATGAACGCCGCGGAGGCGCGCTCCGCATACGTTCCGAGCTTCGCGCGCAAGAGCGGAAGCCAGATTTTTTCAACCGTGCTTCGCCCGGAAAGCGTCGCAAGCCAATCGACTGCACGCACACGCTCCAGCGCTCTCCAGTCCGTCGTGCGCGAGGCGGCGAGAATCGTGTATCCCAGACGCATTTTTTCGATCGGCGAGAGCGGCGGGAAGCGTAGAAAATCCAAGATGTGCGAGAACGAATACAGGTTTCCGCCGACAAAGAATCCGGTCTTGGTCGTCACCCAGTTGAACTCGTCTCCAAGCCCGAGTTCCCCGAGCAATTCGCGCAATGCGGTGTCGGAGAAAAGCGTGACGTGGTAGTGACGGTCCCACGTAACGGGTCCCAAACGCCAGGGCGCCGCCAACCCTCCGCAGCGCGGTGCCGATTCGAAAATCGTGACGTCATGCCCCGCAGTGCGTAAGCGAAGCGCCAGCGTCATGCCGAGCATTCCACCGCCGGCGATCGCGTACGTTGCCACTGCGGGCTCCTAGGCTACCGTCGCGTGCTGCTTGACGAACGTACCTTCCACCTCGTACTGCGCTCCGCAGTTGTGGCACGCGAGGCTGGTACGCTGGACGAGCAGTTTGTGCAGACCGGGGACCAACGGCTGACCGCACGAGCAGACGTAGCCGATGGGGCGCGCCGGATTGCCGACGGCCAGGATATAGTCCGGCACGTCACGCGTGACGACCGAACCCATGCCGATCATGGCAAAGCGCCCGATCGTCAAACCTGAGCCGATTGTGCATTGCGCGCCGATCGTCGCCCCCTCACGCACCAACGTCGGAAGCGTATGCTCGTCCGGATCGGACGGAAGCAGACGCCGGAAATCCGGCGTAGTGGCGCGCGGAAAGCGGTCGTTGGTGAAGACGGTGCCGGCAGCGATCATGACTCCGCGTTCGATCGTCACCGCCGTGCAGATGTAGACGAAGGCGTTGATTTTGCAGAAGTCCCCGATACGAACGCCGTAGGCGATGTACGACTTTTCGCCGATGATGCAGTCGTTGCCGATCTGCGTCGAATGGCGAACGTGCACATTGTCCCAGATCGCGGTACCCCGGCCGATGATCGTGCCGGGTTCGATAATCGCGGTCGGGTGGACAGCCACGTCAGCGTGCCTCCACAGCGCGTATCGCCGTCGGTGCAGCTTCCAACTCCTCGATCGGCGCGCCGACGCGCTCCCATTGGGTGCGTTTCAACGCAGCGTAAGCAGCGCGTATCACTTCGACCGATGCGAGGGCATCCCGCTGCGTGATAATCAGCTCTTGCGTGCCGAGAATGGCGCCCGTGAAATTGTCGATCTGATCGCGGAACGCCTGGACCTTGTTGTAGCCGTTTCCGAAAACGTGCCATTCCGACTCGCCGCGCAGACGGTATTTCGATTCCTTCCATCCGACGAGAATCGTCCCGTCGGCGCCGTAGACGCGCAGATACGTTCCCAGTTCCTTGTCGATGCTCCACGAAAGGTCCGACGAACCCATTACGCCGTCGTCGTTGTGCACGAAAAGGCGCACGGTGTCCTCAACGCTCAATCCCTGCGGCCGGCGCCCTTCGATGATTTGGACGTCGCGCAGATTACCCATGAAATAGCGCAGAATGTCCACGGCGTGCGTGCCGTTGTCGATCAGCACGCCGCCCCCGCTGACGGCCGGATTGGAGTTCCAACGTTGGCGCATGTCGACGCGCGCCGTAAACGCGGTTTCCACGCAAACCAGTTCGCCGACGGTTCCCGCTTCGACGAGGGCGCGCGCTTTACGGACGTCCTCGACGTACCGGAACTTTGAAGCCATCGTGAGCAGCGCTTTGCCGCGGCTCGCGGCATCCAGCATGCGCCACGCAGCCTGAACCGTCGTCGAGAGCGGTTTTTCGCACAGCACGTGCTTACCAGCCTCGAGCAGACGCACGGCAATCGCTTCATGCGTCGACGGCGGCGTGCAGACCACGGCGGCATCGAAATCCGCTCGCTTGAGAAGCGACTCGACGGTGTTGTAGGAGGTACATTGCGCGCGCTGCGCCATCGCTGCTGCGGCGTCCTTACGGACGTCACAGACGGCGGTGACGGCGATGTCCGGAAGATCGCGAAACGCGGCCTCGTAGGCTTGCGCGATCGCTCCCGCGCCGACGATCGCGAATTTCAAGCGCGTACTCATGCCGGTTCCTTTTCTCGCAACTGCTCGAGCGCGTTCTTGAGCGCGCCGGCAATGTGCGCAACGTCGTCTTCGGTATAGCGGTCGTTCCAGGGGATGACCAAGATCCGCTCGAGCGCGCGGTATGTTCCGGGAAAACGCTCCGGACGGTAGTCAACCGCGTCGGGGTGCGCGAGCGTGAACGGGAATCCGCTCTTGCCGAACGTGCGGCGCTTTTGGAATACTTCGCACATGAACGCCGGCTTGACGATGTACCGCGGCGATGCGAGCACGTCTTGCTCTTTGAGCAGCCGCGCCAGTTCGAGGACCGCTTCGGGGTCGAGCGTTTCCGCGGTGCGCACGCAATATTTCCAGTAGCTGTGCACGGCTCGCTCGTAGATGACCGGCGCGATGATGTCCGGCAGCTCTTGCAGCGCGGACGTGAGCATCGCAGCCAGTTCACGCCGGCGCAGAACCACGGGTTCCAGTTTGTCGAGCTGCGCGAGCGCGACGGCACCGCACAGTTCCGACATGCGGTAGTTGAGCGCGAGGAAGTAGTGATCCGGCTTCGGATCGCCGTATCCCCACGCTTTATTGATGAACAGATAGATGCGGCGCGCGAGCGCATCGTCGTTCGTGACGACGATGCCGCCCTCTCCCGTCGTGATGTGTTTGCCTTGCTGCAGGCTGAAACAGCCGATCGTGCCGAGCGTGCCGACGTATGCGCCGTCGTACGTCGCCAGAAACGCCTGCGCACAGTCCTCGATGATCGGAATACCGCGCTCGTGTGCGAGCGCAGTGATGCGATCCATCTCGCACGGATTTCCGAACAGATGTGTGACGACGATCGCCTTGGTTCGCGGGCTGAGCGCGGCGGCGATGGTGTCGGCGGTCACGTTGCACGTCAGCGGATCGACGTCGGCGAAAACCGGGATTGCGCCCTGATACAGAATCGGCGCGAGCGCGCCCATGTCGGTGATTGGCGTGGTGATGATCTCATCCCCGGGGTCCGGATCGATCGCGGCGATCGCACAGTGAACGGCGGCACTGCCGGACGCGCACGCAAATGCGTGCTTCACGCCCAGCATCTTCGCAAAGCGCTGCTCGAACGCGCGCACGAATTGTCCTTTGGTGCTGGTGAGCGTTCCCGAACGGAGAGCCGCGGTGACGGCCGCTATCTCCTCGTCTCCCAGCGTACGCCCGGAGGCGTCCTGGTCAGACGGTAGTTGCCGTCGTGCTGGTGCGCTCGGAAAATTGATAGTCATTCCTGTGGACCCTTCTCTCAGTGAAGCGTTGGGGATGGTGAGTGCGGGTGCGCACGAAAAACGCACCCAGATGACCTGCAAACAATGCAAGGCTGGAGTATTGGACCGCAACGGTTGCCGCGGACGCTACCGCAACTTCCGCTGCGCTTGCATGCAAGATGAGCGTTACGGCGACGACGAGCGGAAGAAGACCCGGGAACAACCCCGGGACCGCGAGCCATAACGACGGGCGGTGGCGAAACGCCAGCGTCACGATTTTTGCCGTCTGCTTCGTGGCCTCGAGCGCCTTCAGGCGGCCGCACGCGGCGCGGCGATCCTCGCTCCATTTGAGCGACGCGGGCACCTCGACGATGCGCACGTGACCCTTCATCGCCCCGAGCAGCAACTCGGGAATGGCGGCCATGCGGTTCGACGTAAACGTCAGGCGCCGAAGCGCACTCACGCGAAATGCGCGAACCATGCACGTAAACGTCGAGAAGCGTCCGGCCGCGAACGCGAGAAAGCGATTCGCTTCGCGGCTGAGCACGCGGCGGATCGCGGGGACGTTCGCGACGCTGCCGCCGCGCATGTACGGCGATGCAATCGCGACGTCGGCGTTTTCACGTTCCAGCGCCTCGAGCAGCTCCATCCCCGCGGTCGGCGTGTAACTGAGGTCGGCATCGAGAACGATGGCGTATTCCGTCGTCACGTGCTCGAACGCCGTGCGCAAAGCGGCTCCCAATCCGCGATTGACGTCGTGCTTGAGGACCGTGACGTTTTTGCGCCAGCGGGCAAAACTCTGAGCGACGGCTTGCGTCGTGTCGGTGCTGCCGTCGTCGACGATCAGATAGTTGAATTCGTAGCCGCACCGCTCGTGAATCGCGTAGTAGTCCGCGATGCGCACGAGCGACGAACCGAACGCTGCGCCTTCATTATATGCAGGGACGATGACGGTGACGCTCGTCATGACAGACCGCCCGTCAGCGTGGGCCGGAAGCCTTCGCTGAAGTAGTCGCTGTAGTCGTCGATTCGCGCGGTGTCCTTATTGAGGACGATGCCGAGTACGTTGTCGATGCCGAGAACCGAGAGCTGGACGGCGGCGTTGCGCGCTTCTTTCTCGTCCGTCGTATTGGCCGCGACGACCAACAGCGTGCCGTCGACGCGCGTGCAAATCAGCAAGCCGTCGGAAAACGTATGCAGGGGCGGCGCATCGACGATAACGACGCTGTAGGTGCGGCGCGCCTCGTCGATGAGGTTGGCAAATTCCGCCGACTGCAGCAGGCTGACCGGGTTCTCGACGTGCGTTCCGCTGGTGAGCAGATCGAGATTGGGTTCGATGGTGCGCGCTGCCGACTGGAGCGAGCAGTTTTGGCCGACGACGTCGCTGAGGCCCAATTGATTGGGCGTGGACGTCCGTTCGTGCAGGCTCGGGCGCCGCAGATCCGCATCGATAAGGAGGACGCGCGGCTGCAGATTCGCCATGGCTTTGGCGAGGTTGAGGGCAACCGTCGTCTTGCCGTCGCCGCGAGACGGGCTCATTACGGCCAGTGTGCGCAGCGGCTGTTTACTCTTCAGACGCAACGTGATGCACAAGTGCAGGAACGCCTCGATGGTCATCGACTGCACCCACGGCAGCATCCGCTGATTCGACGTGTCGATGGCGGGAATGCGGGCGATGAGCGGCAGGCCGAACATCATCGGGAAGTCCGTATCAGTGCGAACGCGGCGCTCCATCGTATCGAGCACGTACACCGTTGCCAGTGCGAGAGCGAGGCCGATGACGATGGCAATCGCGAGATTGATCGTCAAGCTCGGGCTCTTCACTGCGGCGTCCGGCGTTGCCGGCTGTACGATCGAGATGTCGCTGATCGCCGTCGTCCGGGCGATGAGCGCATCGCTGTACTTTTGCGAGAGCGCGTTGTACACGTCGGCGGCGCGCTTCGCATCCTGCTGCACGACCTCGAACTGCATCTCTTGCGAAGGCAGCGCGCTGAGTTCGGGCTTGGCGGCCGCGCGCTGTGCTCGCAGTTGTTTGAGCTGCGCGGCGTCGCCTTCGATGCGCGCTTTATACGTCGAGGCCTGCTGCTGCAGCGATTGGTAGACGGGATTGGGCGCGGTCGTCGTACCGCTGTTGAGTTCCGTGGGCTGCGCGGCGATTTGCGCCTGAAGCGCTGCGCGCTGCTGGCGCAGGGCTATGACGGCCGGATGCGCGGGAGTGTATTCTTGTTCTGCTGCCGCGAGCTGCGTTTCGACCGCGGCAAGTTTCGTGCGCAGGTCCTCGAGGACGGGATTGACCGTGACCTGTCTGGACGCATCGATAGTCGCAGGCATGGACCCGAGCTGTCCGCTGACGTTGTTCAGAAGGGCCTGCGCTTCGCCTTGATCGACCGTCAGTTGGTCGATGCGCTGGTCAAGGTTTCCAACTCGCGAAACGACGTCTTGCGTATGCGCGCTCGCATCGATGAAGCCGTTGACCGACTGAAACTTCGCGAGCTTCGCAGCCGTGTCGCGCATGCGCGCCTGCGCGTCCGGCAGCTCCTGCTGCAGAAATCCGAGGGCAGCGGTGGCCTCGGAGCGCACGAAGTCGCGCTCTTGCTCGACGAAGGCCTGACCGAACGTATTGGCAATCGTCGCGGACATCTGCGGCGTTTTCCAGCTCGCGCTCAGGTTCAGCAGCGCCGTATTGACGATGGGCTTGACGCTGATCTGATGCAGCAGCCCCTCCGGCGAGGCCGGCAGGTTCAGCTGCTGGACGACCTTCGCCGCGATGTCGCGCTGTTGGGCCAGCTGTGCGAGCGTTTCAGCGGACTGCTCGCCGCTTTGCAGTACCAGCGCGTTGAGGACCGGGAACGCCGTGTCTTGCTGATTGGAGCTGAAATCGTTCCCAGGGCGGCCGGCCATGAGCCGCACCGTCGTCGTGTAGCTCTTCGGGGCCAAAATCGTGGCCACGCCCACGAGCAGGACGAAACCCCCGAAAATTCCCACGAATAGGCGCCACCGTCTACGGATGGCCCCCAAAACGCGCAAAAAATCCTGACCGTCGGCGAGTTTCGGCTGCGGAGCACCGTGGTATGGGGCGATGCCCGCGCGGTCGTACCGTTCGAGATTTGCCATGCTGCTAGGCACATCGTACGCTTAGCCGCGCTCGCCGAATAAGAACATCTCAGCCCAACAGTGGGGACCTTTGAAATAGGGACTTGTTGCCTCTACGACGCCGGTCACGGGTGTTGAGGCGAACGCCTCTGCGGGGGCGGAGGCGCACCCGCGTATGATCGTCCACACATGTCGACGCGTATTGTGGAACGGCCGGGTGTTCGCCGCAAGTCCAACGTCCGCTCCGTCCCTAAAGCGCAGCCGGCCGGATGGACCGTCTTGCTGCTGCTTTCCGACGTACTGTTTTTTGCCATTGCGTCGGCTTTGGGGTCGCTCATCGGCTTCCACCGCTGGGATCAGCCGCGCAACACCCAGCACTTCCTGATCGCCGAAGTCGTCTATGTCGGCCTGTGGGTACTGATTTTCGCGCGCCTCGGTCTCTACGGCCGCCTCTACGCGCTGACGATCAAAGACGAGTTGTACTACACGATTGCCGCGCTCGGCTTGGGCACGATCCCGCAGCTGATTCTGTTCACGATATATCCCGAAATCTCGACCTCGCGCGTCGCGCTCCTTTGCTCGCTCGCCTTTTCCATCGTCCTTGTCGGAGGGTCGCGCGCCGCATTCCATGCGCTGCGCAGTCATTCGCGGTTCGCCAGTACGCGCAGAACCGCCGTGGTCGGGACGCCCGAGCGCGTTGCCGCGGCACTCGAAAGCCTCGACCTTCCGGAGGATTCGGCCACGCTCGTCGTCACGGTGGACGACATCGACGACACGATTAACGACATCGATCTGCGGCGTGACCGTGATCTCACGCGCATCGATTGGTTCCACCGCGCCCGCTCGTGGGGTTGTGAGGTGCTGATCCTCACCGAAATTCTTCCGCCGAACGTCGTGACGCATCTGCTCGAAGTTTCGGCGCGCGACCACATACAGTTTGCCTTTGCGCCGCCGCGCATCACGCGCTTCGCGTACTCGCTTTCGCTCGCGTCGGACGGGCGCCAGGCGCTCATCGTGCCCGCGCGTCTGCGGGCGTGCACTCCGCGCGCGCAGCTCTTTAAACGGATCATGGACGTCACGCTCGCATGCGTTGCACTCGTGCTGTTCTCGCCGGTGATGATCGCCGCGGCGATCGCCGTGTATTTCGATTCGGGTTTCCCGATATTCTACGCGCAAGATCGCGTGGGGTTGGGCGGACGCGTGTTTTCGATTCTGAAATTCCGGTCGATGCGGATCGACGCCGAGCGTGAAGTCGGCGCGGTCTGGGCAAGCGCCGCGGATCCGCGCAAAACGCGCATCGGCGGATTTCTGCGGCGTTTCAGCATCGACGAACTGCCGCAATTGCTCAACGTCTTGCGGGGCGACATGTCGCTCGTGGGACCGCGACCGGAACGTCCGGTCTTCGTCGATTTGTTCCGCAAGACGCTGTCCAGGTACGAAGAGCGCAACTTGATCCGGCCCGGCATCACGGGATGGTCGCAAGTTCACATGCAGCGCGTGCTCGAGCCGTCGGCGGCGGCGGAAAAACTGGAGTACGACCTGCAGTATCTCGAGAATTGGTCGCCGTTTCTCGATCTCTCCGTGCTGTTTCAAACCCTGTTCGAATTTCTCTTTCACCGGGCGGCGTGAACGTGACCGGGAACGGAAACGGGAAGATACGCGTCCTGCACATGCTGCCGTCCGTTCAAGGGTACGGCGCGGAGCGCCAAATCATCGAGTTGCTCAAGGCGCTCGAAAGCGAGAAAGTCGAGCCGGTCCTCGCGACAATCTACGATCCGCCGCCCGAGATTCGGAGCGCATTGCCGTTCCGCATCGTGTCGGCTTCCCGAAAAGGCCGGCGCGACGTCACGTTCATCATTCGGCTCATCCGTGCCATACGCGAGATTCACCCGCACGTCGTTCATACGCATACGCACGTCGGCAAATACTGGGGCCGCCTCGCGGGCGTTGCGGCGCGCGTCCCGCGAATCGTGCACACCGAACACAATCCTTGCGACACGCGGCGCAACGCCGTCGAACGCGTTGCCGATTTTCTGCTGCATCGCGCGACGAGCCGCGTGATCACGTTTTTTGCCGAGCAGGGCGAACTCCTGAGCGCGAACGAAGGATTACCCTCGGGAAAAGTCGTCGTCATACCCAACGGCCTGCAACTACCCGACGCTCGCAGCGGCGATCGCGCCGCAGCTCGGCGTGCAATGGGGCTGCGCGACGGCGATTTCGGCATCATGCTGATCGGGCGCATGGAATTCCAAAAGAACCAGATTCTGGCGCTTCGCGCGCTGGCCGCGCTTCCGCAACCCGAGCGCAAGGCGTGCGTGCTGGTCTTCGCGGGCAGCGGCCGAGACGAAGAAACGTTGCGCGGCCTGTCTCACGCGCTCGACGTCGAGGAGAACGTGCGTTTTCTTGGGTTCCGGAATGACGTTCCGGCGCTTCTCGCCGGTACGGATCTGGTGTTGATGACGTCGTGGTTCGAGGGCATGCCGCTCGCGCTGATCGAGGCGATGATCGCCGGCGTTCCGATTCTCAGCACGCCGTGGATTGGCTCGGGGGACATGCTCGGCAACGGCCGGTTCGGATTTCTCACGGCCGGCTACGAGCCCGAGGCGGTGGCGGCCGGCATCGTCGATGCGGTGAATCACCCGGCGGTGCGCCGGGAAATGGCCAACCGCGCTCAGCGGCACGTGTACGAGCACTACGGGATTTCTCGCATGATCGACGCACATCGGCGTCTGTATCTCGAGCTGTGCGAAGAGCTGGTTTCATGAGCCCGAACGTTCGGCGTGTGGCGATCGTAACGGCGCGCTTTCCGTTCGGAGTTGCCGAGCCGTATTTGAATACGGAACTGCGCGAGCTCATCAAACACTTCGAGCGCATTGCCGTCGTGCCCGTCAGGCTCGGCACGGGCGCGATGCAGCCGCTGCCCGCGAACGCGGAAGTGCTTGACTGGCCGCTCTTCAGCAAGCCGCTTCTCAAGCGAGCAGTGCGCGTCTTCCGGTCGAAACCCCGAGCGACATTACGCGCAATCGCGGACTTGCTGACGTCGAAAGATCCCGGGCGCATGAAAAATGTGGCCGTGATGCTCAAAGGGATTGCGCTGGCCGATTGGATTCTCGAGCGCGGATACGATCACGTGCACGCCTACTGGCTTTCTACGCCCGCCACGGTCGCGTTCATCGCGGCGCGCATAAGCGGCGTATCCTGGAGCGCTACGGCGCATCGGTGGGACATCTACGAGCGCAACGCGTTCGACGTCAAAGGGCGCACGGCCGCATTCGTGCGAACCATTTCCGCGCGCGGCGCAGCCGACGTCTGGAAGCGCATGCCCCAGGCCGCGGCGCGCGTCACGCATTTGCGTTTGGGTGCGGTGGTACCCGAGCAGCCCGCCGACGTGAACGCCGAGCGCGCGCAATTTTCGATCGTCTGCCCCGCTGCGCTGGTTCCGGTAAAGGGCCACGCGGATTTGCTCGAAGCGGTCGCGCAGCTCCACGCGTGGCGCGTGCCGGTTCGCTGCACGTTTGCGGGGCAAGGACCGCTCGAGCAAACGCTCAAACAGCAAGCGGCGTCGCTCGGCATTGCGGACGCGGTTGAATTTCCCGGATACGTTCCGCAATCCGAGTTGCTCGACGGCTATCGGAACTCGAGGTATCATGCCGTCGTTCTCGCGAGCCGTTCCGACGGCGTTGCGGAAATGGAGGGCGTCCCGTCGGCGCTCATCGAGGCCATGGCCGAAGGCGTTCCCGTCGTCGCGACCGACTCCGGCAGTATCGGCGAATTGCTCGACGAGCGCAGCGGCTGGATCGTTCCAAGTTCGCAACCGGCTGCGCTTGCAAACGCCCTGCGCGACGTGTATTTGCGTCCCGAGGCAGCACGCATTCGGGCTCGGCGCGCTTTCGAGGTCGTGGCGCAGCGGCACGACGTCCGCACGCAGATGCGCGAACTCGCGGGCATGCTAACCGGCGAGAGGAGATCGCAATGAACGTCGCAGTGATCGGCTTGGGATACATCGGTTTGCCCACGGCCGCGTTGTTGGCGGAAGGCGGACACGAGGTCCACGGCTACGACGTCGATGCGCGTCTGCGAGACGATTTACGCGCGGGTAATCTGCATATCGCCGAGGATGGGGTGCGAACGATCGTGCATGACGCGCTCGAAAGCGGCCGCCTGCACGTGGCAGACTGCGTACCCGATGCGCAAGCGTACATCATTTGCGTGCCCACTCCCGCGCACGAAGGCCACGCGGTGCTCACGTTCGTCGAAAAGGCGGCAAGCGCGGTAGCCGTTGCTGCGCCGAGCGGGGCGCTCATCGTGGTCGAGTCGACGGTGCCGCCGGGAACGACGGATCGCGTTATCGAG
>DATGJX010000205.1:0-8825 GCA_035294905.1 Vulcanimicrobiaceae bacterium
AGTTCTGTAAGCGCAATCACCGTTGTACCGAATCTGCCCAGCCGCATCTATATCGGTACGGGTGAATCCAACCTGCGCAACGACGTTGCATTCGGCGACGGCGTCTGGCGTTCGGACGACGCCGGTAAGACGTGGACGCACTTGGGCTTGGATGCAACCGAACACATTGCGGCGATTGCGGTGGATCCGAGAAACACCGATCGGCTGTTCGTCGCTGCACTCGGACCGGTGTACCGCCCGGGTACCGATCGCGGCGTCTATCGCAGCACGGACGGCGGCACCACCTGGCAGCGCGTTTTGTATACCGACGATCGAACCGGCGCATCCAGCATTGCCATCGATCCGTCGAATCCGCGCGTGCTTTTCGCCGGCATGTGGGAAGGCTGGCGCAACCCGTATCACTTGAACAGCGGCGGTGCGAGTGACGGTATCTACAAATCGACCGACGGCGGTGACACGTGGACGCGGCTGCGCGGCAATGGCTTGCCCGGCGGCACCATGGGCCGCATCGCGATTGCGTTTGCGCCGAGCAATCCGCAACGTGTATACGCACTCATCGAATCGAACGAAGGGGTGTTGTGGCGCAGCGACGACGGCGGAAGCACGTGGAAGCTCGTCAACTCCTCGCACGCGCTCAACCAGCGCCCGTTTTACTTCACCGCGCTGACCGTCGATCCGAGAGACGAAAATCACATAATGTTCCCGTCGGTCGACATGCAGGAAAGCAATGACGGCGGCAAGACCGCGCACGTCGTGCAGCGGCCGTCCGGTTTCGGCGACGACCATCAGATATGGATCGATGCGTCCGACACGGCGCGCATGATCGTCGCGGGTGACGACGGCGCTGCCATCAGTTCGAATCGCGGCAAGAGTTGGTCGTGGAAACCGATTGCCGTTGCGCAGTCGTATCACGTCGATACCGACGACCGCATTCCATATACCGTCTGCACGGAGGATCAAGACGCCGGAAGCGCATGCGGACCGAGCAATAGTCTGCAAGCTGAAGGCATCGGATTGGATGATTTTTTTGATGCGGGCGGCGGCGAGAGCGGATGGATACTGTTCGATCGCGCAAACTCGAACGTCATGTATGCCGACGGCTACGGCGGCTCGGTGACGCTGTACGACCGGCGCACGCGCGAAGCGCGGCAGATCAACGTCTGGCCGCAAGACCCAATGGGTTGGCCGGCTGCGCCCCTCAAGTATCGCTTTCAATGGACCGCACCGCTCGCGATGTCCCCGCAGCATCCGCACCGTCTGTACATGGGCGGGAATCAAATCTTTCAAACGGACGACGGCGGCGTCTCGTGGCGCGCGATCAGTCCCGACCTGACGCGCAACGACAAATCACGTCAAGGTGTTTCGGGAACGCCGCTTACGCCTGACAATACCAGTGTCGAGTATTACGACGTCGTGTTTTGCATCGGTCCATCGCCCCTCGCGGATGGGCAAATTTGGGCCGGCACCGACGATGGCCGCATCTGGCTGACGCGCGACGGCGGCAAAACGTGGAGCGACGTCACACCGCACGGTATGCGTGAAGCGCCGCAGCGGCACTGGCTTCGTGTCACGTACGTTGCGCCGTCACCGTTCGATGCGCCAACGGCATACGCGTCCGCGGACGCGCACAAGTGGGGCGACAGAAAGCCATACTTGTTCGTGACGCACGATTACGGCAAGTCGTGGAAGAGCATCTCCGCCGGATTGCCGCAAGACAGTTACGCGCGAATGATTCGTCCAGACCCAACTCGGCGCGGCATGCTCTATGCCGGCACGGAGACAGGTCTGTGGTACTCGTATGACGACGGTGCGAATTGGACGCGTTTCGAACAAGGTTTGCCGGTCGTTCCCGTCTACGATTTTCAAGTCCAGCGGCGCTTCGACGATTTGGTCGTCGGCACGCACGGACGTGGTATTTGGATTTACGACGATTTGCATCCGCTGCAGGAACTGAACGGCGCCGTGCGGGCGCAAGCGCTGCATTTGTTCACGTTGCGAGATGCGTACCGGTTTCACCGCACGGGGAGCGAGTCGCAATCGACGTTCCACGGCGATAATCCGCCGTACGGCGCGGACGTGAACTTTTGGCTCGCATCGACGCCGAGCGGCGGAAAAGCGACGGTGCAGGTGCTCAACGGAGCGCACCTCGTGCGAACGATGGACGTGAAAGACGCTGCCGCAGGTATCAACCGAGTGTGGTGGGATCTTCGTTACGACTCGGTTGAACCGGCAAAGGGCTTCGCGCCATGGCGCGACGGCGGTTTTCGCGGTCCGCTCGCTGTGCCCGGAACGTACACGATTCGCGTGAACGCCGGCGGCCGCACCGTCGCCGGCGCGTTGCGCGTACATGCAGACCCACATGTGCCGGTATCGCAAACGGCCCTGCAAGCGCAGTTGACGTTTCTGCTGCGCATCCGCGACGACATGGCGCGGTTGACTGACGAAATCAACCGCTTGCAACGGGTCAAAGCGGCGAACAGCAGCGGTGCCGCACAGGCGAGCCGTTTGCTCGACGAAATGTACAATCCCCAGGAGACGCAGTCGGAAGATTCGTTGCGTTTTCCCGATCGCGTATACAGCCAACTCAGTTCGCTAGCGTCGGATGCGGCATCGTCGGACGACGCCCCGACACAGTCCGACTACGCGGTGCTGCGCAGCCTCGAAACGGAAGCCAACCTGTTACTCACCCAAGCAAAATCCGTGCATTAGCCGGCGCCGTCCGCCCCTCGACTGCGCTCGGGGTCCTTCGATACCTCGGGATGACAATGGCTGCGCCTAAGAGGTGCAGCGGGGGCAGCGGCCTTCGAATGTTACGCGTTGATTTTCGATTTTCAAACCGTGCTGCGCCGCCAGCGTTTGAATCGTGCGTGGCGGAATTGCAAACGCAATGTCCTCGATTGTGCCGCACTCGATGCAGCGAAAGTGCGCATGGTGCGGGCCCGAGGGCTCGTATGTCGCGGCTTCGGCTCCGGGAACGGTGATTTCAGAAACCAACCCGAGATCGCGCAAGCGCTGGAGACCGCGGTACACGGTCGTCAGCCCGATGCCCGGATGCCTAGCGCGCACCTTCGCGTGGATCTCTGAAGGCGTGAGGTGGCAACCGACGCCGCACGCGTCGACGACTTCACGAATCAGTTGATAATTTTTAGGAAGTGCGGGCTGGGGCATTGACGGCGAACCTTTGCGGCGGTATCTTGTTGGAAATGAAATTCATTTTCACTTAGGTCGTTCTTCTAGCACCTCGAGGGAACCTGCTTCCCTCGCTTCCCCACATCGCGGAGAGCAACACATGGATAACACGATCGCCGAGCTGTCGAAGGACGCCGCGAGTGCTTGTCCCGTTAACGGAATTCACAAGCACGTACCCCTGCGGCCCAGAGTAAATATCGATTGGTTTCCTGAGTTATTGGATTTGTCGGTTCTGCACCGGCCGTCAAAATTGTCGGATCCGATGGGTCCGGACTTCAACTATGCCCGTGAGTTCAAGAGTCTCGATCTCGGCGCGGTCAAAGCCGATCTGTTTGCGTTGATGACCGACTCGCAGGAGTGGTGGCCCGCCGATTTCGGTCACTACGGACCGCTGTTCATTCGCATGGCTTGGCACGCCGCCGGTACCTACCGTATCGGCGATGGCCGCGGCGGTGCGGGATCCGCGCAGCAGCGTTTTGCGCCGGTCAGTAGTTGGCCGGATAACGCGAACCTCGACAAAGCGCGGCAACTGCTTTGGCCCATCAAGCAGAAGTACGGCCGGAAAATCTCGTGGGCCGATTTGATGATTCTTGCCGGAAACTGTGCGCTTGAATCGATGGGATTCAAAACGTTCGGATTCGGCGGCGGCCGCGTGGATGCGTGGGAGGCCGACGAAATCACCGACTGGGGTCCCGAGAACACGTGGCTCGCCGACGAGCGATACAGCGGAGAACGCGATCTTGCCAATCCGCTTGCGGCCGTGCAGATGGGTTTGATCTACGTGAATCCGGAAGGCCCGAACGGTAAACCCGATCCGCTGGCGGCGGCGATCGACGTTCGCGAAACATTCGCGCGCATGGCGATGAACGATGAGGAGACGGTTGCGCTGATCGCCGGCGGCCACACGTTCGGCAAAACGCACGGTGCCGCGGATCCCTCGCAGTACGTCGGGCTCGCGCCGGCCGGCGCGGGCATCGAAGACCAAAATCTCGGTTGGCGCAACACGTTCGGAACGGGCAACGGCGACGATACGATCACCAGCGGGCTCGAGGGCACCTGGACGCAGCGGCCAACGAAATGGAGCAATCTCTATTTCGACAATCTCTTCAACTTCGAGTGGGAACTGACGAAGAGTCCGGCGGGCGCGCACCAGTGGAAGCCGAAAAACGGCGATGGCGCGAACAGCGTTCCCGACGCGCACGATTCGTCCAAGCGGCACGCACCGACGATGCTGACGACCGACCTTTCCTTGAGAGTCGATCCTACGTACGGACCGATCTCGAAGCGCTTCCACGAAAATCCGCAAGAATTCGCCGACGCATTTGCCAAGGCGTGGTACAAGTTGACGCACCGCGACATGGGACCGATCTCGCGCTACCTTGGACCCGAAGTTCCGAAGGAGCCGCAGCTCTGGCAAGATCCCGTACCGGCGGTCGATCACCCGCTCGTCGACGAGCAAGACGTCGCCGCACTCAAGAAACGAATCCTGGATTCGGGTCTGACGATTTCGGAACTCGTCACGACTGCATGGGCATCGGCCTCGACGTTCCGCGGCACCGACAAGCGCGGCGGCGCGAACGGTGCGCGCATTCGCCTGGCTCCGCAGAAAGACTGGACTGTCAATCAAGCCGGCGGTTTGGCGAAGGTTCTGCAAGTATTGGAAAACGTTCAAAAAGACTTCAATGCATCGCTCTCCGGCGGCAAGAAAGTTTCGCTGGCGGACGTCATCGTTCTGGGAGGGTGCGCCGCTATCGAGCAGGCGGCGAAGAGCGGCGGTTACGACGTGAAGGTACGCTTCTCGCCGGGACGCACGGATGCAACGCAAGAAAACACCGACGTGCATTCCTTCGCCGTACTCGAACCGAAAGCTGACGGATTCCGCAATTATCTCGGAAGCAATCACTCGCGTTCGCCGGAGCAGCGGCTCGTCGATCGCGCGCTACTCCTGACGCTCAGCGCTCCGGAGATGACCGCGCTCGTCGGCGGCATGCGCGTGCTGGGCGCGAATGCGGACGGTTCCAAGCATGGCGTTTTCACGAAGCGGCCCGGCGCACTGACGAATGACTTCTTCGTGAATCTTCTCGACATGAAGACGAAGTGGCAGCCGGCCGGCAACGACTACACGTACGAAGGGCACAACCGAACCACCGGTGAGTTGACGTGGACCGGAACGAATTGCGACTTGATCTTCGGTTCGAATTCGCAACTGCGCGCGGTCGCCGAAGTCTACGCGGTCGAGGCGGATCACTTCGTGCACGACTTCATCGCCGCTTGGGAAAAGGTTATGGATCTCGATCGGTTCGATCTCGCCGTAACCGTTTGATGCGGTGAGTACCCTTCTGGGCTTGCGCGAATTTACGCATCTACGATGGGATCCTCGGATTCTCATCGTGGATGCGCGCGAAAAGCGTTTTGTGCCCGGAGCCTCGCTCGACAATCCGTTCTTCTCATGGGTTCGTATCGGCTCGAGAACCGAAGCGCAACACCTGGCGTCCGACATCTCCCTTCGTCATCTCATCATCGTTCACGAAGATGAAGAACGAGCGCTCGACCTCGACCACGTGTTGAAGGGTCTGGAACTCCACTCTTCGGCGCTGGAGGCCGGCGAACGCGGTTGGAGCGAAGCGATCCTCGAGGAAGGTGCGCAGATGTTCGGCGACGTGCTGGTCGTAACGCTGAACCAGCTCGCGCTGAATAAGCGGCAATACATATTCGTGCACGGCGGCAGCGCGGTAGCCGTGCAGCCGTCGGGCTCGATTGCGGCGCTGCGCGAAGAAGTGCGTCACCAAAGCACGAGGCTGGAAGCCGTCCTGGATGTGACCCGCGACGAATCGGAGGGATCGGCGTTTGCGCGCGTCCTCGGTGCACCCTACGTGCAAGCACCTTTCGAAATCGGCGGAATGCGCATCCACCGCGTGGATCGCAATACACTGCAATTACAAACGAACCAGTGCTTTTCGCACTTTTCGCTTTGAGGTAAGCGGGCCGCAAAAGACCCACGGTGTCTTGCCCTAGGCGGCACTAGTGTTATTTCGCGCGCGATGCTACTCGTAAGGTATGGGACGGGCGGCGGCGGGGATTGCAGTTGTTGCGGCATTGGCGATCGCGGGATGCGGGCACGGCACTTCGACGCCGCCGGTCGTCGCGTTTTCGCCCTCGCCTCCTCCGGGCAACAATGGAGCGCCCTCTCCGGCGCCGACGTTCAATCCGGCGGCCGTAAGCATTGCGGAAATTCCGATACCGCAGCCATCGCCCGCCGGCAATGGTCCGGCGGATCCTGACGTGTTGGATGTGGGCAAGGACGGCTCGGTCTATTTCGGGCAGCTGAACGCGGGCTTTTCCGGATTCGGCAACTTCGGCATCTTTCGCTATAACGGTGGCACGTTCACGCAAACGTTGCCGGCACCGCAACCGAATGCTTGGGTTGGCGGCGTCAACGCGATTGACGCACACGACTCATCCACGGTGATGTGGAGCAGCTCGTATCAACAGATGAATGAGCCGTTTTCATTCGGCGACATGATGCAATGCGGCGCGAATGGTGGAACGGCCACGTTATGCTCGTTCGCGGCATTCGACGGTTTCACCACATCGATCGTCACGGCAAAGGACGGCACGGTTTGGACGGCCGGGTCGCAATGCTGCGGAGCCGGGCCGGGCGGTTACCCGGCGCAGCTTCCCGCGCCGCTCCCGGCGAACGCCTTCGCGCTCGACGTTACAAACGGACCCGGCGGGAATGTCTGGGGCGTCGTCAACTTCAACGGACCGATCTACGAATTCACTTCGAGCGGCGCAATCATGAACACGTACCCTTTGCCCGCGGGAAACAACCTCGTAGGCAATCACGTGCTCGTCGAAGGTCCGGACGGTGCGCTCTGGTTCACCGACGCGGGTAACAATGCAATTGCTCGCCTATCGTCGACCGGTCAAATTTCAGAGTACAAAGTGCCCACTCCGAACAGCGGCTTGCAAAGCATCACGCTTGCTGCGGATGGGGGCATGTGGTTTACGGAATCGTCGGGCAACAAGGTCGGCCGCATCGATGCAACCGGCAAAATCTACGAGTTTGCAATCCCAACGGCCAACGCGCAGCCCACGGCGATCGCCGCCGTACCGCCGGGCTGCTCCTGCAAAACCTCGCAAGTATGGTTTACGGAGACGACTGCCGACAAGATCGCATCAGTATCGTATTGAGTGCCGTTTGCCCCTCGACTTCGCTCGGGGTCCTTCGATACCTCAGGATGACACAGCCGCTAGGCGGCGGAATACGTGATTATCATATAGACTTGGTTTGCTTTTTGCGTGAGAGCGGCGGAGTCTGCCGGAATCGAAACGGTTGCCGACGGACTTACGGCGTTGAGTTTTGCGGGCAACACGGTGAGTGCAGGCTGCGGCGATGCCGGTGCGAGGCCGTCGCTGTAGAGCGCAATGCCCGTCGGCGTGACGGTCAAACCTTGCACCGCGTACGGGAAGTAGCTCAGTTGCAGCGTGAACGAGAACGCCGGCGTTCCCGACGTGCTGTTGACGAATGCCGCCCATTCGGTGGGGAAGTCGTTACGCAGCAAGAAGAGCAGTTGCAGGTTATCCGTACCACTCTTGAACGCGGCTTGCAATTCTTTCACACACTCCGACGCGAGTGGATCGCCAGCCTGACGCGCCGTGTAGCGGATGTGCAAAATCGCGTCGGTGATTGTCGTGTAGTCGAATGCCGGGAATGCGGTCGGCAGTTCCAGTTGCCACGTGCTGTTCGCAGCGCCCGCACCTTCGAACGGCAGGAAGCGCTCGTCCTTGAGGTTCGTTTCGAACAAACCCGAGTCGTTATTGCCCGAACTCGTGACGATCGAATTCGTCGCGCCGAAGTAATCGACGAAGCGCGGGTCGTCCGCGCCCTGACGCGCGTAGTGATTGCCGCTGTCGAGCAGCGAGGACGTGCGCACGCTGCTGCTCTGCAGCGTTACGGTGCAATTCACGGTCGAGTACGGACCGACGACCGACGGGAGCGAGAGCCCGACGCTCTTGATGCGGCGCATGTAGTGGCCGGGGCAATCCCGGTCGAAGAGCCATTCCGGAATCGTGAACGTGCATTGCCCGGTCGTGCGAAGGGCGAGAAGCGCGAGCGGATTGAGCTGGCGCAGCGAGACGTGGCGCGTGATTTCCAACTCACGGACGTTGTTGTCGTAGTAGGCTGCCTCGAGACGCTTTACGTCCAGGTGCAGCGCCTCGCCGGAAAGCAATCCTTGATGGCCGCTGTCCCAGTAATTGAATTGCACGAACGTCGTCTGATCGAGTTCGGGCCGCATCAATTCCTGTTTCGTCGTCTGCTCGGCGATGCGCGCGCGATCGAACGCAAAGCGGTAATACTGGTAGAAGAGGCTCGTCAGCTGCCCTTGCATCCAGATGTAGAGTTCTTCGTTCGTGAATTTCGTCTGCATGAAGGTCTGCAGATCTTGCGCCTGCTGAACTTGCATCTGAGCCGTCGTGTACTCGTGGTATGCAATCTGTTCGGTAATCAGCGACCCGATGATCTGGCGGCCGATCTGCATCAATTCGCGCGCGGCGGCATTGGCTTGGAACGTCCACTCCGGCGTGCGCCGTTGGTAGCCGCCGGTCTTGCCGGATATCTGCGCTAGATCTTG
>DATGJX010000206.1:0-10571 GCA_035294905.1 Vulcanimicrobiaceae bacterium
CTCTGGACTGAACGGCAATGCTGCCGCCGTGCGTTTCGACGATCTTGCGGCTGACGTACAAACCGACGCCTGAGCCGGAGATGCCTTTGCGGCGCGCGTTGCTCGCTCGGCCGAAGCGCGAAAAGACCGTGCCAAGTTCGGAGGGAGGAATGCCGATCCCCCGGTCGGTGATCGAGATCGACGCGTTGCTTTCGCCCCGGCTCACGCGGACGGCGACTTCGTCCTGCGAGTATTTGAGCGCGTTCATCAGCAGATTGTCGAGCACGTGATTGAAACGCGCCGCATCGATGGAGACCATCACGGCCTTCTGCGGGCCGCTCATCTTGATGCGCTCGTCGCCGCGATTGTGCGCTTTTACGCTCTCAGCCACAATCTCGCGGAGATCCATCGGCGCGCGGTCCAGCGAAAATCCGCCGGCTTGCGTCTGCGCGAGCGCAACCGCGTCTTCGGCTAAACGCACGAGGCGCTTGGTTTGCGAGTAGATTGTCTGCAGCTCTTCCTGGAGTTGCTGCGGCGCGTTTTCCAACAGCAACTCACAATAGCCGAGAATCACCGTCAGCGGACCTTTGAAGTCGTGCGCGAGCATCGCGAGCAGATCGTCTTTGAACTCGTTGCTTTCCGAGAGCGCGCGGGCGAGCTGCTGAATGCGCTCGAATCCGAGCGCGCCCGAAAGGGCAAGTTCCAGATGCGAAGCGAGCATGTGAAAGTAGACGCGCCGCTCGGCGTCCGACCAGTCATACATGCCTGGGGCAGCCGAAAAGACGATGAGCCCCCACAAATTTCCGTCGATGCGCAGCGTGGCCAGTAAACCTTCGCTCTCAACAAAGAGCTGCGCGCGCAGTTTTTCAATGACCGCCGAACTCTGAACGACGTCCTCGCGATCGAGAAGCGGCAGCAGCGCGGCGACGTCGACGGATTCGGCCGTGCCGGCGCGCGCCGATTCGACTGCGCGCACAGCGCGGCGATTCGCTATTGCGCCGTCCAGTTCATAGACCCCGCACGTCAGCTTCACTTCATGCGAAACAGTGACCGCGAAAACGAGCAGCACCTCCTCGATGGTTTGCGTGTCGCGCAGCATGCGCACGACGCGCTCCAACGATTCGGCTCTCGCGCGGCGCAGACGTTCGAGGTCGTAGATCTGCACGTTTGCAAGGGCCAAACCAACGTGCGAGGCGACCGCACGCAGCATGACCATGTCGATTTCGTCAAACGCTCGCGGCACGGCGAAATGCAGAACGATGGCGTTTTCGACTCTTCCTTCGATGACCAGCGGCACGAGCAGCGACGAGCCGATGCCCAGCGAACGCAAGAACCTGTCGCGCGGATTATCCTCGCTGATCTCGTCGCGGCCGACGACGGATCCCGCGAACGCTCGCTCGAGCCACGTTTCGGCGAGTTTCACGCGCTCGGGAACCGGAATCTTGGCTTCGGCCGACTCGGCAACGGCGATGGCGCGCACCATGTCCGACGAGCCGGGGTCGCGTCCGAACACGGCGCAGCGCACCGCGCCGAAAGACTGGCGAATATCCTCGGATATCGCTTGCAGAATGTTTTGCCGATCGAATGAACGGCGGGCGCGTTCGTTGATGAGTGCTATCAGCGTGCTCTGTTTCGCTTCGCGCTCAGCCGCCGAAACCTCGCGCTCGTGCGCGATCATCCACGCGGCGATGTCGGCGAATACGCGCAGATCGCGCAACGTTTCAGCGCCGGGCCGCTCCGTGACGTCGAAGACGATCGCGCCGACCAGCACGTCGGCGGTTTCCAGCGGAACGATGAGCAGATCCGCCGCCGGCTGATGCTCGGTGAGAGCACCGAGCGATCGCGCGGCATCGTGCGGAACGTAATACGTACCGGTCACTGAGAATTTCGAGAGCGCAGGAAGGAACAGACGCCGCAACCCCCGCGTTCCTTCACGCAACGAAAATGCGTTGCTTTGCGGTGCACGCCCATAAACGACGTGGTCGTCGGTAAACACAACGACGGCCGTGCCCGTGCACGCCGTCGTCGCGTACGCCGCTTCCGCTAAGGCGCGGCTTTTCTCTTCGAGCGATGCCAGCGACGGCAACCGCGTCAGCAAGGCAAACCGATCAACCGCCGCGCGCGACGGCACGTTGCCTATGGAGATAGTGCCATCCCCGTGGCGGTTCCAAGCAGCGGAATCACGGTCGGCGCCCCGCCGCCGGACGGAAAGACAAACAACTTGCCCATACTCGGGCTGATCCCCTGATCGATGACGTAGACCGTACCCGCGGCATCGATTTTCACGTCGGTCGGGTTCACCATGTTCGACGCAGTGAGCGTGCGCAGCGGCGTAAGGGCGACGGTTCCCGGAACGATCTGCGTGACGTCGAACTCGTATACCGCGGGTGGTTTACTTCCGGGGTCGGTGACGAAGACGTCACCTTTGCTGTCCAAGCCAAGGCCCGTAGGAAGCGAAAAACACGTGCAAGTGATCGTTGTGGTCGGCGCAATGTCATTCGACGCGGGCGTCGGTGTCGGGCTCGGAGAGGTGCTCGGACTGGTGCTGGGCGTAGGCGTCGGACTGGGCGTCACCGTCGGCGAGACGCTCGGTGCCGGCGATGCCGAGGGTAATGCGAACACACGAACCGTGCTGTCGCCGCTGTTCGCCACGTAGATGTTTTTGTTGGAATCCACGGCCAGGCCGACCGGATTATTCAGATGCGTATTGGCGCCGGCAATCGTATTGGAAAGAAACGCGCTGCTGCCCGTCAGGCCTGAATAAACGTTGATCGCGCTGGTGAAAAATCCGCCCGGCTGCGTGAAGGCGATGGCAAACCCGACACCACCCGGAACCATCGCAATGCCGTGCGGCTGCGCTCCCGCGGCGAACGCCGAGTTCGCGACCGGCAGCACGTCACCGGTTGCAAACTTCTGATAAGCCGTAAGCGCGGAAGCCTTCGTCGAGGGGTTATAGTTGGTGACGTACAGCTGCGTCGTGCTGTTGAACGCCATGTACGACGGACCGTTCAGCGACGTATTGGCCCCGCCGATGTTGTACTGAGGCGTTGCCGAGGCGTTCGGTGACGGCGTGTAGAGCTCGATCGCGTTATGCGTCGTGTCCGAGACGTAGATCGTGTTCGTGACGAAGTTCGGGCCAACGCCTTGCACACCGCCCGAAGAAGGCACGGACGTGCCGGAGCTGCATGCCGCGATCGCCGCAGCGCAAGCAAGGGTGAACAGTCCGAGGGTCAGGCGACGCAGCATTTGTACTCCTGTTTAAATGGCATTCACACGTTGCGTGATGCCTGGTGTTCCGCGGGTGTGATGTGAAGGTTTGACCGCTGGGCTGGATACACGCACGGCGATCTACTTTCCTGGAGGCCGGCTCGAGAATACCTGCGGCTGGACCGCTGCCGTAGGCACGGCCTGCGGGCGCCCGGGCTGCGGAAACCGCCCGTAAACGGCGATGGCGACCAGGACCAGCACTACGATAACGATGGCCAGGACCACCCACGTGACAATCAGCCGGCGGACATACCGGGGGCGGCTCGATTCCGTATCGATGATTTGTCTGGGCATGGTCCTTCTTCCTAAACGGAATGTTTCGCCGGGTGGTTCAGCTGGTCCGGAGTCACCAGCGTGAGCAGTTGCCGAACGGTCACGAAGCGGTACCCTGCGGCCTCGAAGCGCGCCACGACGTCCGGAAGCATCTCCACCGTGGCAAGGCGACCGCTGTGCAGCAACACGATTTCTGGAGCCGTCGCGTACCGCTCGAGGTGCGCTTCCAGACTGGCCGGCGTGACGGTTCGCCAATCACCGGAATCGTCCGTCCAGAGGATCGTCAGGTAGCCGAGCTTCTGCGCGACTTCGATTGTGTTCACCGTATAGCGCCCGTGCGGGGGCCGGAAGTAGTGGAACACCGACGGGTCGTGCGCGATGCCGTACAGCACGTCGCGGCCTTTGAGGATCTCCTCGCGGACCTGCACCTCGGACTCTTGATCGAGGTTGGGGTGCGTATACGTGTGGTCCGCGATCTCATTGCCGCCGGCTTCGATACGCTGCGCGAGCTGGGGCCACTGTTCCGCGTCGCGCCCGATCAAAAAGAAGGTGCCGTGCACCCGCAGACGCTGCAGCTGATCCAGCAGCAGCGGTGTAAAAACCGGGTACGGGCCGTCGTCGAACGTCAGTGCGATGAGCTTGGGCAGCTTCGAACGATTCGCATAGTTGATGCGCTCGTTGAATAATCGGCTGATGTGGGTGCCGACCGACGGCGCAATGAGCTGCCGTGCATTCATTTTCGGCGTCACGATCGCCGGCTGCACCTGCGCGGAGTGCCGGTAGAAGCGGTATCCCGCATACGAGAGAAAGGCGATCGCCACGATCGCCGCAGCAAACCAGGCGCGCCGGTTCACGGCTGCGTCGACGCCTGCTGCGTTATGCCGGAAGCGATGTCTTGCCCGACGATGACGGTGACGTCGCTCGGGGTAGCGGTTGCATCGGGCGTCGGACTTTCTGCGTCGGAAATGACTTGCGCGTTGGCTGCCGCTTTGCCGAGCGCGACACGCACGCGCATGCCGGCGAACGCGATCTTCGTGTGCTCGTGCAGTTGCGTCGTTGCAACGTCATCGCTGCTCGCATTGCCGACCGTGCCGATCGTAAAGCCCTTTTGCTTCAGCAGCGTGGCCACGCGGCGCGCGACGCCCGGAATCGTCGTCCCGTTTTCGACGTCGACGCGGACGCTGAGCGGATTGATCGCCGCAATAGCCGCGGCATTCGGAGTCGGCGTGGGCACGGGCGGATTGACGAGCATGCTTTGCACGAGCTGCGCTTTCGCCACCTGATCCGGGATGCCGAGATTTTCGTCGGCGAACGGTACTTGGTTGGTTACCAATCCGTTCTTCGGCATGTCGATGAATGAATTCGCGAGTGCGAGCAATTCAGGCTGCGTAAGGTTCGAGTCGACGTCTCTGCGGAACACGCCGATGAGATCGCCGGCATGCATCAGCGTGTTGAGCTTGTTGCTCTTGATTTTGTCCAGCGCCGCCTGCATGACTTGCGATTGACGCATGATGCGGCACGGATCGCTGCACCAATCGTGCCGGAAGCGAGCGTATGCAACGGCTTGATCACCGTTCATATGCTGGATGCCTTCCGCGAAGTGAATGTGCAGGTGCCCCCAAGTATCGTCGTAGTCGATGCGCCCGCCGGTGCAGCCGGTATGCGACGTCAGGCAATCGGAGGTTTTCACATAGACGTTGACGCCGCCGATTGCATTGATCAGATCCTTCGTGGTGTTGATACGCAGCAGGACGTAACGATCGAAGCCGGGGATGCCGAGCCACTTGGAAATGACGGACTGCGCCTCGCGGACGCCGCCGTCGGATTGCGCTTGGTTGATTTTTGCGATTTCGCCGTTCGGCAACGTCGCTTGCATGTCGCGCGGAACTGCCAGCACGTAAATCTTGTGCGTGCGGAAATCCAGATCGACCGCTTTGATGATGTCGCTGCGGGACTGCGTGGAATACTCTTCGTCTTTGTCGTTGTAGTCGTAGTCCAAACCCTCGACCAGCACGAGGATGTGGTCTTTACCGAAGAGTTCTTGCGGCGACGGCGTGAGCTGCAAACTGAGAACCTGCATCGGCGTGCGATGGAACGCAACGGAGAACCCCGCAACGAGGGCGACGATGCCAAGCACGACCAGCGAACCAATCACGATCGCCGCGCGTCTCATGTCAAGGCCGCTCGTTGTGCGCTCTTCTTCGTGCGGGTCTACTTGCTTATCCAACGCTTGCCAAATCCTCTGCGCTCAATCGTCCAAAAAAATCGAACGGACCGTTGCCCTCGAGCGTGACGTTCACGAACTCTCCGGGCTGCGCTTCTCCCGTAAAATAGATTCCACCATCGACGCCCGGTGCCTCACCCATAGATCGGCCAAACCACGCGTCCGCCGTACCGACTGCTTGCCGGATCGGGTCGGTTTTGCGCAAAGTTCGCCGCTCTTCAACCAGAACGCGAACGTTCTGGCCGGCTCGGCGAGCCCTTGCTTGTTGCGATGCGAGCCGCTGCGCTTCGCGCAAGCGCACCAAACGCCGGCGCTTCTCGCCGGCCGGTACTTGTAAATCCAGTTGCGCGCTGGGCGTGCCGTCTTCGCGGCTGTATTCAAAGAACCCGACGCGATCGAGCTGCGCGCGTGAGATCCACTCTTCAAGGTATGCGACGTGTTCTTCAGTTTCTCCCGGAAAACCGACGATGAACGTGGAGCGCATCGTGATTCCAGGAATGAGCCTGCGAAATTCGTCGACGATCTCCAAATATCGCTCACCGTTCGAGGGACGAAGCATGCTGCGAAGCACATCGGGATGCACATGCTGCAGCGGCATGTCCATATACTTGCACACCTTCGGCAAACGCGCCATCGCGCCAATCAATTCGGAATCGATCGTCGCCGGATAGAGATAGAGCAGGCGGATCCATTCGATGCCGTCGACTTCGTGCAACCGTTCCAGCAGATGCGCAAGACCGCCGCGGCGGAAACCGCGATCGCGGCCCCACATCGAGGTGTCTTGCGCGATCAGGATGAGCTCCTTCGTTCCGGCGCAAGCCAGCGCGCGCGCTTCTTTGAGAATCGACTCTTCACTGCGGCTGCGGAATTTGCCCCGCAGCTGCGGAATGATGCAGAAGGTGCAGGGGTGATCGCAGCCTTCGGCGATTTTGAGATACGCCGTCGCTTTCGGCGTCGTAACCAGGCGCGGCAGAAAATCGTGTTCCGGCTCGGCGTCGAATTGCAATCGCACGGGATGATGCCCCGCGCGCGCGTCTTCAAGCAACTCCACGATGCCGCCGTAGGCGCCGGTGCCGACGACGCCGTCGATTTCCGGAACCAGCGACTGCAACTGCTCACCGTAGCGCTGCGCCAGACATCCGGCGACGATGAGCTGCTGACCGCTGCGTTTGCGCTGAGCCTGTTCCATGATCGCATCGGTCGATTCCGCCTTCGCCGGATCGATGAACGCGCAAGTATTGACGACAACCGTATCCGCCTGATCGGCATCGCCGCTCAGTTCCCAGCCGGCGGCGCCGAGTTTTGCGATCATCACCTCGGTGTCGACTAAATTCTTGGCGCACCCAAGTGATACAAAAGACACCTTAGGCATTCATCTATAATTGACGAACTGCAAAGGCAGCTCGTAATCCATGGACTTGAGGTGAGCGATCACTTTTTGCAGATCGTCGCGGCTTTTGCCGGAAACGCGGATTTGCTCGTCCTGATACTGCGCGTTGACTTTCAGTTTGAGCGATTTAATCGCTTCCATCAGCGACTTGCTCTTGTCTTTCGGAATGCCGCTGCGAAGCGCGATCGTCTGACGCACCGTGTTCTGCGCCGCCGGATCCAGTGTGCCGAATTCAAACGCTTTGATGTCGATGCCGCGCTTGACCGCCTTGGATTGGATGATGTCCATCACGTTCTTCATCTTGAGTTCGTCGTCGGAGACGACCGTGATGATCTTCTTGCCGTCGTAGGCGATGTCGGTCTTGCTGTTCTTGAAATCGAAACGCCCGCCAATCTCCTTGCGGGCCTGATTCAGCGCATTATCGAGCTCTTGCTGGTCGATTTTCGACACAACGTCGAACGAGGCTTCACTCATAGTTACAATACAAAGCTTTTTTCGACGACGTCGCCTGAGCCGCCGAGTTTGCCGAGGGGCTTGCCGTCCACGGTGAGTTGAACGCCGCCGGCATTTCCGACGCGCACGAGTGCGAGTTTGCCGTGGAACGTCTTGGTGGTGCCGGCCGGAAACGTACCCTCAATACTAACATTGCCGTCAACGCTGACCCTGAGCCAAGACGGCGCTGTAAGGTGGATGACCAAAGTCTTCAGCGCAGGGGCGACGGGGGCTGCGGAGACTGACGCGGACGGCATCGCGGTCGCAGGGATTTGGGTCGAAGACCCGTTGGTCAGCGATGGAGCCGTCGGCTCGCCGCTCGCCACGGCCACCTGCGGCTGCGTGTGTGCAGGCGTTACATAGAGGTAGACGACGAATCCGATGAGCGCCAGAGCGATGATGCTGGCCACCCAAATGAGCGGCGACATCGGCCCGCTCGGGGAGCGGTATTCGGCTCTGCTGCGCGCCGAAGGCGAAACCGTCGGCGCAGGCGCTGCCGGCTCGGTAGCGTTGAAAGCCGAGACAGCCTCTTCGGGGTCGAGGCCCAGATAGCGGGCGTACGTCCGCAAGAAACCGCGGATGTACACCGGAGCGCCGATCGCCTTCCAGTTCTCCTCTTCGATAGCCGCCAGATAGACGGAACGGATGCGCAGATGCTCCGCGACATCAGAAAGCGTCAGGCCGCGCTGCTCGCGCGCGGCGCGAAAACGTTCGCCCAGCGACATTGGAGCTTGGAGTTTGCGCCGCCGTCCTGTTATCCTGTCCCTGCGAATCCATGGCAAAGACCCGTATCATCGCCGCGATGAGCGGCGGCGTCGACTCCGCGGTAGCCGCAGGTCTGCTGGCGGAAGCCGGTTACGACGTAATCGGCGTGACGATGAAGATGTATTCTCCGACTCGCGCACCACACGCAAAAAGCTGCTGCGGCATCGATGATTTCAATGATGCGCGGCGCAGCGCGGCGGTGCTCGGCATTCCGCATTACGTGCTCGATTTCGAAGAGACGTTCCGGCGGAACGTGATCGAGCGTTTCGTGGAGGATTACGCAAGCGGACGAACGCCCAATCCGTGCGTGTCGTGCAACAACTTCGTGAAACTGGGCACA
Organism: Vulcanimicrobiaceae bacterium; assembly: GCA_035294905.1. GTDB lineage: Bacteria > Vulcanimicrobiota > Vulcanimicrobiia > Vulcanimicrobiales > Vulcanimicrobiaceae > DATGJX01. Next base: position 8,731 of record DATGJX010000206.1, read on the forward strand.
TTGCGCAAGTACGCCGATTCGGCCGGTGCTTCACACATCGCAACGGGTCACTACGCGCGTATCGAGCACCGTGATGACGGCGCGCATCTCTTTCGGGGCACCCGTGCGAAGGACCAAGCGTACGCGCTTGCGCAGCTGGCGCCCGATCAGCTTGCGCGCTTGATGCTGCCGCTCGGGGAGTTCGACAAGGCTGCGACGCGCGAGCACGCGCGCCGTCTGGGTTTACCGGTGCACGACAAGACGGAGTCGCAGGACATCTGCTTCGTGGAAGGCGGGGACTATCGCGACGTGATCGCGCGGGTTCGCCAAGAAGCCGGTGCCCCGGGCGACGTCGTTACAACGTCCGGCGCCCAGGTCGGCAAGCATAGCGGCGTTTCGAATTTCACCGTCGGCCAACGTCACGGTTTACCTGCGACCACAGACGGTCCGCGGTACGTGACGCGCATCGACGCGGCGAGCAATACGATCGTCATCGGGCGCGAAGACGAACTGCACGCATCGGGTCTTGCAGCAAACGAGGTAAATTTGATACGTCCGGAGCGGTTTGCACGAGCACGCACGCCGGTGCTCGCCATGGTGCGTTATCGCGCGACGCCCACGGCCGCGTGGGCAACGGTCGATGGCGACGGACTCCGTCTTGAATTCGAACGGCCGCAGCGCGCCGTTTCGCCTGGACAACTCGTCGCGCTGTTCGACCGCGGCGGCGACGAAGTGCTCGGCGCCGCGACCATCGTCAGTGCGAATTGAACGAGTAGATGCCGCCGATACGTGCGCGCAAGCGATCGTTGAGTATCGTCGTCAGCACGTCGCGACGCTCTTGCGGCGCGGCTTCTGCGTAGCGCTCGAAGTGCCGGCCCAACAGATCCTTTAGACCCGCCTCGACAAGCGCACGCGCGTCTTCGGACGGGGGATCGCCCGCGCCCACGGGCTGAAGATCGCCGTCGATCTTGTTGTTTTCCAGCAACCGTAGAATCGTGTATTCACAGGCCGTGCGGCGGTAGACGTTGCGGCGCGACCGCGACTGCGGCAGCGTCTCACGCGAACGCACGAAGAATCCATACTCTTCGAGAACCGCGATCGACTCGAACACCATCGTCGTGCTCAGCAGACCGAGATCCTTGCGGATTTGCTCGATTGTGGGGTGGCAAACGCCGCGGTCGTCGGAGAGCATGATGAGATAGACGTACATGCTCACCTGGCGCGGATTCAATATGTGAAAAAGAAAGCCGCTCCACCAAGCCGGGATCTGTACGAGTGGCTCGCAGACGCTTCCCCTGCCGTCTAAAGACTCAGGAGTTTGGACGACGTCAGCATCATCCAATGAAAGAAACCCTCGCGATCGAAAGGCTCTGAAAAACTCTGAGCGGATTCAAACACGGTGCGTTGGTAGCCTGTCGGACCAACCATACAATATTTTGGACTATTAAGAATAGTTAGGAGGCTTACACACAAAATTATGCGGTTGCGAGCACAATATCGCGGCGCAGGTTCCAGTACGTGTCGCGAATCACCGGTAGGAAACCGGCCTTTCTCACGATGTCTTCCAAATCGCGGCGCGTGGCTTCGTTCGTGGATCCCGCGTCGTGAACGACTTGCTCTTCGATGATCGTGCCGCCCATGTCGTCGCATCCGTAAAAGAGTGCAAGCTGGCCCATCTTCAGTCCGGGGGTCAGCCAAGATGCCTGCAGATGCGGAACGTTATCCAAATACAGACGCGAGATCGCGAGCACGCGCAGATAATCCAGACCTGTCGCTTCTTTACCGCGCAGCGGCGTCTTCCACGGCACGTAGTACCACGGAATGAACGCGGTGAAGCCGCCGGTTTCGTCTTGCAGGCTGCG
>DATGJX010000207.1:0-3320 GCA_035294905.1 Vulcanimicrobiaceae bacterium
CAGCGCCGCCGTCGTTCTCATGGCGCGCGCGAGAACCGGCGTGCGATTCGGACAGACGGCTTTTGCGACCGGCGTCCCCAGCGGCATTCCGATCCCGCTCACATTACTGAAGCCGCCGTTGGCAGCGAAATACGTCGTGTCGCTTCCGAATTGGTTGTTGCCTGACGTGACGGCGACGAAGTCGCTGTAATGCTGCGCGTTGTACGCGCTGTAGTAGATCTGCACCGGCGATGCGATCGGACCTTTACAATACTGATAGAGCTCGGAAAGCATCGCGGCAATTTGCGGCGTGCCCCATGACGTCCCGTCCATCTGGGTCCACGAACCGCTGACGTCGACGGCTGCGATCGCTGCCGGCATCGCAACGTCGGGGACGTTGCGTTTTACAGTCGAAGCGCCGAGACCGTTCTGATAGGCAGGCTTCGGAAACAAGCTCGACACGCCGCCGCCTGTCGCTTCTTGCGCGCTGCCCGCTTTGCATCGATCGTTGAACGCAGCCGGATTGGCGATGTTGCCCGTGGTGCACACCGGCGAACCGCTTTGCGTTCCGCCGACGCCAATCACGTTCGGATCGCTCGCCGGATAGTTCACGCCGAACTCATTACCGGACGGGCTGAAGCATTCGTCACCCCAGTCGCCCGACGCGGCGACGAAAGCAATCCCCTGCGCCGCGCCTTGCGAGAAGAGCGAATCGTCGGCGCTCTGTTCGACGGAAGCCTCGCAACCACCGTATGACATATCGACGACCTGCGCTTGTCCGTCGCTGATCACTTGCTCGTATGCGTCGAGCAGCGATTGCGTGCTGAGATCGGGCGTCGCATAGTAGATGACGTTTGCGCCGGGCGCCAGCGCCTCAATCGTCTCGACGTCCAGCGTCGACTCGAGTAAACCGCTTTGATCGCTCTGCGCGCTTCCGCCGTTAACGTTTTCGACGCGATACGTTCCCGGGTGCTGGATTTGAAATTCTGCAAGAAACGCGCTGACGTCGCTTGCGGCCGGCGGATAATCATTGATGACGGCAATCGTCATTCCGCTGCCGTTGAATCCGCTCTGCACCGGAAATTGAAATGCGTTGGCGACCGCATACGGCCCCCACCCGTTTTCACCGGGACCGTAGGGTATAGGCGCCAGCGTTGCGCTCGCTTGGACGTTGTTCGTCGGAATCGGCGTCGGAGTTGCGCCGGCACGCGGTGTCGCACTCACCACTGCCGATGCCGCCGGATTTGCGCTTGCCGGCGTCGCGATCGGTGGAGTGCTTCCACCGCCGCCGCCGCAGGCCGTAATCGCCGCCGCCGACACGAACGCGAGACAAAGAATTACGCCCGTCCGCGCCCGTGGAGTTATCACGCATCTCCTTTACCCGCGGGGAGATACGTTAGTCGAGCTTGCTTACGCCGTGCGCCTCTTACGTGTTAGGCGCCGCTCTTCTTGGTCGGTCGTAACGACGTGGGTGTACTCATTTTTACGCGCTTGAATACCGCGCTTGACCTCGGTCGTGCGCATCGAACGCGCCCGCAGCATCTCTGCTGCGTACTCGCACGCTGCCGCCGGATTCGTGTGGGCGCCGCATGTATAAAAGTCCATCGCTGCGTACCCGGTTTCCGGCCAGGTATGAATCGATAAGTGCGATTCTGCGATGACGACGACGCCTCAGACGCCGTGGGGTTCAAAACGATGAAAGGCTGTCGTTAAGACCGTCGCGTTCGCTTTGAGCGCGGCTGCCTTCAAAATCTCCTGTATGCCTTCCACGTCCGTAAGAATATTCGGGTCACATCCCGATAGCTCGCACAAAATGTGCGTCCCGAGTGCTTCCAATTACCGTCTGTTCTCCTCGGATCCCGGTTGGGTTAATCCCACCTCCAGATGCGTCGGCTGGCGCGTGCGCTGCACGATCGCGTCCCCGACCTAACGACGAACTCTGTTCCGGCAGCTTTTTCTCGTGCTGCCGCGTCTCGCCGCGATGGCGCGTAGGGCGCGCCCTCCCTCTACGAGATTGCCGGGGCCATCGCATAGCGAAATACGGCCCCGTCAATAGACCGTAGTGTACCCCCTGGTGCCCCCCCTGTAAAGGGTTTTGGTCATAGTAGCAACCCAAGCGACCCCAGGGGGGAAGGAAATTCCAGAAAACCCTTCACTATCTCTTGTGGGTCTGATAGAGTGGAGAGCGATGGCAACGGAACTCAAAGAGCAGGTTAGTCCGCTAACCGCGCAAGCGCTGGTCGAAGATTACCGCTACGGGTTTCACGACCCGGAAAACTACGTCTTCAAGTCGGACAAAGGCCTCAACGCGGAGATCGTCACCAAGATCTCCGAGATGAAAAACGAGCCGGACTGGATGCGAGCCTTCCGTCTAAAAGCGCTCGAGCTGTTTCGTGCCAAGCCGATGCCCGCATGGGCCGATACAGCGGCACTCTCCGAGATCGATCTCAACGACATTCACTATTTCGTGAAGTCGACTGAGAAAACGGAGCAGTCGTGGGACGATGTCCCGGACGACATCAAGCGCACGTTCGATCGATTGGGCATTCCGGAAGCGGAGCGCAAGTTTCTCTCCGGCGTCTCGGCACAATACGAATCTGAAGTCGTCTACCACTCGGTTCGCGAGGACCTCGAGCGGGACGGCGTCATCTTCTGCGACATGGATACGGCGCTGCGCGAGCATCCCGATCTCGTGCGCAAGTACATGGCAACGGTGATTCCGCCGGGCGACAATAAATTCGCTGCGCTCAACAGCGCGGTATGGTCGGGCGGCTCGTTCGTCTACGTTCCACCCGGCGTCGAAGTCAAGATGCCGCTGCAAGCCTATTTCCGGATCAACACCGAGAACATGGGCCAGTTCGAGCGTACGCTGATCATCGCGGACAAAGGCTCGAAGGTTCACTATATCGAGGGTTGTACCGCACCGCAGTTCTCGACCTCATCGCTGCACTCAGCGGTCGTCGAATTGATTGCAATGGAAGGCGCGCGGATCCGCTACACGACGATTCAGAACTGGTATCGCAATATCTTCAATCTCGTTACGAAACGGGCGGTCGCGCACAAGAACGCGACGGTCGAATGGGTCGACGGCAACATCGGCTCGCGTCTGACGATGAAGTATCCCGCGATCTATCTCCTGGGCGAAGGCGCACGCGGCGAGATTCTCTCGGCGGCATTTGCAGGCGAAGGTCAGCATCAGGATGCCGGCGCGAAGATCATCCACGGCGCTCCGAACACCACGAGCACGATTACCTCGAAGTCGATCAGCAAGGACGGCGGCCGCACCACCTACCGCGGCCTCCTGAAGGTGTACGAGGGGTGCGAGAACGTGAAGAGCAATG
>DATGJX010000208.1:0-2346 GCA_035294905.1 Vulcanimicrobiaceae bacterium
TAGAAGCGCAAGTAGTGTTCGGATACCATCTTCGTGATGCCGTACGGCGACTCGGGGCGCTGCGGCGTGCTTTCGTCAATCGGCAGTTTGCCGGGCGTGCCGAACGTTGCGCCGCTCGACGCGAAGATCACTTTTCGCACGCCGCTGCGCACGCAGTTTTCAAGGACGTTGATGAAACCCATTACGTTCACGTCGGCGTCGTACTTCGGATCGCGCGCACTGATTGCGACGCTATGCTGCGCGGCATGATGATTGACGACGTCGGGCTTGAACTCTTGGAAGATGCGGCTCAGCTTCTCATCGCGCACGTCCATGTGCACGAAAAGCGCGCGTTCAGGAACATTTTGGCGCAATCCGCCGCCGTGTTCCCAGAGCGAATCCAGCACCAGCACCTCGTGGCCCGCCGCCATGTACGCGTCGGCGATATGCGAACCGATGAATCCGGCCCCGCCGGTCAGTAAAATGCGCACGTATATTCCCCTCTGGTGGTAGCCGCCGCGGCAGCTTGTCGCGATGTGCAGGTCGTATGGAAGCGCGTCGGCTGCTGCTGCTCGGCGGCGCGGCCGCTATTGGTGCGGCCACGGTACAGCCGGCGTTTTCCGGCCGCTTCCTGCTGCTCGCCGCATTCGCCCTGTGGCTATGCTTCCCCGGGCGCTTCGACGAGTCAGGGCGCATTCGTGCGCTCGCGGCGCTCGCCCTGGTCGCAGGCGCGTTCAGTGCGTGGATGCACGCAGCGGCGCTTCCTGCGCCGGTGCGATCGCATACGCTGCGGTTTGCGTGCACGGTTCTCGATGCTCAGACTTGCGCTGGTGACGACGGGCTGACCATCGCGGTCGAACAGCAAGCGAATCTGCCGCAAGCCGGTGCGCGCGTCTTGCTGCGCGGACGTATGGAACCGTTCGACGGACCGCGCAATCCGGGCGAACCGGATCAGCGCGAGATCGAACGTGAACGCGGCGTGCAGGCGCGCATGAGCAACGCTCATGTGCTTGCAATCTTGCCGCCCGCGCCTCTTTCACTACAGACGGCAATTGCGCGAGCGCACGGCTGGGCACTCGGGCAATTGCAGCACGAGCTAGCGCCACCGTACGCGGCAATCATCGCCGGCGAACTGTGGGGCGAACGCGCGGCGCTTCCGCCCGAATTGCACGCGGAGTTTCAACAAACCGGCACCGTTCACATACTCGTTACTGCCGGTTTGCATCTCGGCATCGTGGCGCTCGCGGTTTTGACGCTGCTGCGTTATTGTACCATTCCGCGCATTGCTGCATGCGCCGGCACGATTGCGATCGTGTGGGCGTACGCCGTATTCAGCGGTTTGCATTTGCCATCCGTGCGCGCAGCCGTCATGGCGTCGTTCGTGCTTTGCGCGTACGCGGCGGGAACGGCGTCGCGCTCTTGGAACGCCTACGGCGCTGCGCTTCTGGCGATGGCGCTGTTCCGGCCGCTTTCCATCACCGGCGCATCGTTCTTGCTCTCATTTTCCTGCGTCGGCGCGATTTTGCTATGCATCGACGAAGTCCAAGCGGAGATGCAGAACTTTGCCGCGCCGCACCGAGTTCGCGAAGCGATTGCGCTCGCGATCTCGACGCAGCTCGGAACCTGGCCGCTCACCGCGTTTATTTTTCTGCTGTTTTCGCCCTACGCATTGCTCGCAAATGTGCTCGTCGTTCCTTTTGTCGGCGCAACGATGCTGCTCGCGGGCATTCAACTCGCGTGCGCACCGTTCACGGTGCTGGCGCAGTGCATCGCAAACGTCAACGGCTGGCTGCTCGCGTGGATCGTTGCGGCGGTGCACACCATCAGCACGCTTCCCGCAGCGACGATTCCGATGGCGCCGCCGCCCGCGTGGACGATCGCAGCTTACGATGCTGCGCTGGTGCTCGGCGTGTGGTGTTGGAAGCGCGAGGGGCGCACGCTTGCGCTCGCGCTGCTCGTCGCGGGTTCGATGCTCATCATTGCTCCGCCGCGCGCAATCGACCATCACTTGCGCATCACCGTGCTCGACGTCGGTCAGGCCGACGGCATCGTCATTCAAACGCCGCTCGGACATACGATTGTCGTCGATGCGGGTGGGCGTCTGGAACGCGGTACCGACGGCGGTTCGTCTGCCGAAGCAGTCGGTGAACGAGTCGTCGTCCCGTTCCTGCGGCGCGCCGGCGTAAAGCACATCGACGCGCTCATCTTATCGCATCCACATGGTGACCATGCCGGCGGCATGGCGCCGATCTTGCGCGATGGCTTCCGTGTTGCCGAGTTCGCCGACAGCGGGCAGCAGTACAGCGGCTATGCGTATCGCGATGCGATCCAAACGGCCCGCGCGGACCGTGTGCCGATTGTTTATCC
>DATGJX010000209.1:0-2605 GCA_035294905.1 Vulcanimicrobiaceae bacterium
CTCGATAAACGATAGCCGACGCCGCGGATGGTGTGCAGCAACTGCGGCTCGCCGACCGCTCCGATCTTCGCCCGAATGCGGCTTATGTAGACGTCAACGACGTTTGAGGTGACGTCGCTGGCGTAATCGAACATCGCTTCCTCGAGCATGCGCCGCGACACCACGCGGTCCGTATTGCGCATCAGATACTCGAGGAACGCCATTTCGCGAGCCGTGAGGTTGATTTCGCGGTTGCGGCGGCGCGCACGTTTCGTCGCGGTGTCGAAGACCAGATCCTGGACGCGCAGCTCGGTGCCGGTGCGCGCAGAGGCTCGCCGCCGTGCGATCGAGCGCAAACGCGCGTCAAGCTCGGCAAAGACGAAGGGTTTGCGTAGATAGTCATCGGCCCCGGCATCCAGCCCCTCGATGACGTCTGCGACCGTATCTTGGGAAGTCAAGATGAGCACCGGCAGCTCGTTGCCAGACGACCGTAACGAACGAACGAGCGCGAGCCCGTCCTTGCGCGGCAGTTTCACATCGACGATGGCGGCGTCGTAGTTTCCATCGGCTGCGCACTGCTCGCCCGTTTCGCCATCGTTTGCGAGATCGACCACGTGGCCTTGTTCCCCCAGACCCCGCCGCAAGACGTTGCACAGCTGCAGATCATCTTCGACGATCAGGAGCCGCACGACAACACGCTTGGTTTCACCGCACCTTGACCGAGTAGTTGAACTGAATCGTCCGGAAGGGCAGCCCGAAGCGCTCGGTTGCCTGTGCGCCCAAGAACGGCGCGTAATCGGATCGTTGCGCGAAGCTATTGAGCGGGAGGGGATAACCTTCGCCGATGAGGCCGCGGTAGTCGGCGTACGTATTCCAAAGATTGTTCACCGTGGTAGAAAAAACCGCGCGGCCGATCGGAACGCTGAGGACAAGATTCGAGTAGGTGTAGGCCGGTAAGTTTCTCTGATTGTTATCGGATTCGTAGATCGTCTCTAACTGAATCTCAGTATCATGCCACAGCGTATCGTCCAGCGTGAACGAATATTTGTGCAATGGAACGTTCGGCAGCTGTGAGTTCGGGATGAGCGTGAGATTGCCGCCGAAGAGCGGGTTGATCAACGAAGGATCGTTCGCTTTGAGCGCCGTCGAAAGCGTGTCATACGTATAGTCGACGTAAAAGGAAGGAGAAATCCGTATTCGACCGGCTAAGTCGATTCCGCGAGAAAGCGTGTGGCCGATGTTGATCGTGCCACTCACCCCGAGCAGGCTCAGTGCTTGCGCAGCTGAAATGCCGCACGTCCGCGCCACCGCGTTGGCATACGGCGTCGGGTCGAAGGGAATGTTCAAGTCGGAAAGCGGCAGCGTCAGGGAGTTGTAGATCTGGTCGAAGATGTTTTCATTGTAGAGCGTCAATTGCAAGGTCGTATCGCCGCTGAAACGGTGGCCGAAACTAAACTCTTGATCGACCCCCTCCTCCGGCCGCAAGACTGACGACGGCACGGCGCCGACCGGATTGAGGCCGGCGCAAACGACGTTGCCGTTAAACACCCCGACCGCAGTCGGCTGAAAGAACGATTCGACGTCCGAAGGAAACGGTTCGGTGGACGTGCGGCCGCCGGCTAGGCGGAGCACGTTATCGCCTTGCGTGTAGACGAAGGCAAGCCGCGGATCGACAAAGGACGAATTCGTCACCGTGGAGTGCTTGAACCACACGTTGCCGTAGGTGGTGAGGCGAGAGTTCAGTGGATGCCAAGCATCCCGCAAGAAGTACGAGTTTTGGTGCGTGATGGGCGCGGGCTGCAGAGCACCATTTTGTTGGTATTGGTACGCTGAGTTCTCCCAAAAATAGCCAAAGCCGAACTCGTTGTCGCGGCCGAGGATGTCGTCCGACGCCGTCAAGCCGACATTGGAAGCCTGCTCGTAGCTCCACTGGGCGTTGTCGGTGGGAACGTTCGTAAACGGCAACTGCGCGGTGCGATCGACCGAGTCACGATAGACGTTCGTAAACGTGTTGAGCGAGAGCGTGTTGTTGCCGTGGGTCGCCTCGTAGCGCAGGCCGTAGGCGTTCGATCGCAATGCTTGCCACGACGGTCCCGCCCCCTGCCAACCGTCTACAAAACCAGCATACGATTGCGGACTTTGACAGACGCTGCCTCCGTCGGGCACCCCTCCCGGACCTTGGCCCGGCGTGCTGCCGTTCGTGTTCGGGCCCAGGGTGAATTGCTTTGGATTCGCCGCATTGCAGGCATCGCTGCCAGGGCTCGCCTTGTTCGCGGCGATCGCCGCGTTGAGCAAATTCTGCCCACTCGTGAGAGCGACCGCAAATGGCATGTAGTCGTTGTCGCCGTTCGACGTCTTGTCATCCCACCACGCGCCACTCAGCCAGGACGCGGTCAAACGGGAAGTATCGCTGAACTTCAGGCTTCCTTTGAGGAGCGTGCTCTTGTTGGTGATCGAGGTATCGTCCTGATAGACACCGAGAGCCCGCACCGCGGGGTCTGTCGCAAACGGATCGAAGGCCGCCGACGCCTGATAGAACGAGTCGTGCTTGAAAGGGCCATCAGAACCTTGCGTTCCTAGGGCCACGGCGTATCCAAACTTTCCGTTGGACGTCGATCCGGTCGCA
>DATGJX010000210.1:0-3269 GCA_035294905.1 Vulcanimicrobiaceae bacterium
TCACCGCGCTCGACCCGGTCCCCGTTTCCGAAGTGATCATCAACGATCCGCGTATCCGTAAAGTGACGTTCACGGGCAGCACCGAGGTCGGGAAGAAACTCTACGCACAGTCGGCTGGAACGATGAAGCGCATCTCGCTCGAACTGGGCGGACACGCGCCATACATCATCTTCGAGGACGCGGACATCGATCGCGCCGTCAACGACGTGATCGCGTGTAAATTCCGCAACGCAGGCCAAGTCTGCGTTTCGGCCAACCGCATCTACGTCTCCGAGAAAATCTACGACACGTTCGCGGATCGTCTCGCCGATAAAGTCGTCGGCATTAAAGTCGGCAACCCGCTCGAAGAAGATACGCGCCTCGGACCGCTCGTCGACCAGCAAGGCTTCGACAAAGTGAAGGCGCACGTCGATGACGCAGTCTCAAAAGGCGCCGTCACCCGCGCGGGCGGGAAACAGAGTGGCACGACAGGCCTCTTCTTCGAGCCCACCGTGCTCACGAACATCAGCCTCGAGATGCGTCTGTTGCGTGAAGAAACGTTCGGACCGGTTGCACCTCTCCTGAAGTTCAAAGACGAAGCCGAAGTCGTCAAGCTTGCGAACGACACGCCCTACGGTCTGGCCGGATATCTCTGGACGAAAGATCTCGGTCGCGCTTTCCGCGTCGCGGAAGCGTTGCAGTACGGGATCGTCGGCGTTAACGACCCGGTTCCGTCGGCGCCGCACGCACCGTTCGGCGGCGTCAAAGACTCGGGCGTCGGACGCGAAGGCGGCCACGAAGGACTCAATGAGTACCTCGAAGTGCGCTACATCTCGATGGGGCTTCCCTAAACGATACAAATTGCCGGCGGCGAATTCGCGATGGGCTCCGAGAGTTTCTATCCCGAGGAGTCGCCGGTAATTCGTGTTCACGTCGATCCGTTTTCGATCGATGAATATCAAGTCACGAATAAAGAGTACGCGGAGTTCGCCCGAGCTACGGGCTATGTGACCGTTGCCGAACGGCCCGTCGATCTTTCAAACGTGCCCGGTGCGCAGTCACAAACTGCGCCGCCGGGTTCGCTTGTTTTCCAGCAAATGGACGGACCGGTCGATTTGAGCGATTCGCGAGCGTGGTGGGCGTACGTCGTCGGCGCAGATTGGCGTCATCCGCGCGGACCGCAAAGCTCCGTCGACGGCATCGAGGACCATCCGGTCGTGCACATCGCGTACGAAGACGCGGAAGCCTACGCGCAATGGAAAGACAAAGCGCTGCCGACTGAAGCCGAGTGGGAATTCGCCGCGCGCGGCGGCCTCGAAGGCAAGATCTTTGCGTGGGGCGACGAGATGAATCCCGGCGGAAAAATCATGGCCAACACGTGGCAAGGCGAATTTCCGTGGAAATCCACCAAGCCGCCGGGCGAAGAGCGCACGACGCCGGTTGGTTCGTTTCCGCCAAACGGTTTCGGTTTGTACGACGTCGCGGGCAACGTGTGGGAATGGACGTCCGATTGGTACGTTCCACGCAAGTCGGGCCTCGAGCATAGCCCGTGTTGCGCACCGGCGGCGTGCTACGATCCGCTCACACCCGACATCAAGGTTCCGCGCAAGGTCCTCAAGGGCGGCTCACATTTATGCGCGCCGAATTATTGCCTGCGGTTTCGCCCCTCAGCACGCATGCCGCAGATGATCGACACCGGTATGTCGCATCTCGGCTTCCGCTGCGTGAAGCGCGCTTAGTTTTTGATCAGGTAACTGAGGCGTCCGCCCGTCGGCGTGCAGTTATCGATCGTCGCCGGCATCGCCGCGTCCCCATGATCGGCAACGGCGACTGATTTCGAATAGCTTGGCGGCGCGGAATCAGTCGGTGGAACATTGCCGGAGACGATCTGCGTGTTCGCTTGATATTGAAGCGGCGCTTCGGCTTGCGAGGCTCCATTCGAGGCTGCAGCCGGTGCTGCGACGGCGTGCGCCGCGGGAGCGGCAATATGCGCGGCAGCAGCCGCCTGGTGATACGCGACGGTGTGATGGGACGGTGCGGCAACCGGCACGGTCACGGTTGCCGGAGCAGTCGCCGACCGATGCCGCGGCGGCTGCACCACCAACTTGGTGATGCGCGGCAACGCGCGCGATTTCTCGCGGACGGCAACGGGCGCCACGACCGGCTTGATTGCTGGTCGTGCGGCGGTATGCGGCGCGAAAGCGAAGCCGGCGCCGACGGCAAGCGCAGCGGTCACGGCAAGTGCAAGCGCGCCGAAGCGCTTCCACGCCATCGCGAAGATCGCAACTTCTTCGCGCGCAGCCGCGCTCTCGAAGAGCTGCGGGTTAGCGCTTAGGATCCGTTGGGCGAGCTCGGGATCCTCGAGAACGGACAGCCGCTCATCAAGGTCCTCGATATTCGGATACAGCTCAACGCTCATGTAGCACCTCGGAAATCCGTGCAATCATAATCCGCGAGGCACCTGTGAACCACCTGTGAAAGCAACCAGGAATGAGTACAAATCGCGACTGCCACGTCGTCCTGTGGCGTAACATGTACGATACGACGGGAGCCGATCAGCTTCGCAAAGCAGGGTGCCGCGTAACGATCGTCGAGGCGTCAGACGACGCGAAGCTGCCGTCGATACTCGCCGATGCACGCGGACTCTGGGTTCGTTATCCCCAGAAAGTAACGGCGCAGATCCTCGACGCCGCTCCCCAGCTGCAAGTCGTCTCAACCTCCGGGTTCGGTTCCGACAATATCGACATCGACGCCGCAACGCAGCGCGGCATTCTCGTCGTGAACCAACGCGGCTTCGGGCGTATCCCCGTTTCCGAGCACACGATCATGTTGATGCTCGCCCTCGCGCGCCGCTTTGTGTGGGCCGACGGCGCGACGCGCGACGGTACCGGGTGGGATAAGCGCACCGACTATCCGATCTTCGAGCTCGCGATGAAGACAGTCGGCATCATCGGTCTCGGCTATATCGGCTCTGAGCTGGCGCGCAAATTGCGCGTCGGATTCGGCTGCAACGTGATCGGATACGATCCGTTCGTCGATCCGCGTATCCCGCAGCTCTTGCACATCAATCGAGTAAGTTCGCTCGACGAGCTGTTGCCACAAGTCCGGTTCCTATGCCTGTGCCTCGAGCTTACGGCCGATACGAAAAACATCATCGGGGCAAAAGAGCTTGCGAAGCTGCCGAAGGACGCATTTGTCGTGAACACCTCGCGCGGCGGCGTGCTCGACCTCGAAGCGTTGACGTCGGCACTCCAAGCCGGGCAAATCGCAGGCGCCGCGCTCGATGTGTT
>DATGJX010000211.1:0-8589 GCA_035294905.1 Vulcanimicrobiaceae bacterium
ACGGGGAACTACGGCGAAGCATCAGCCATCGAATTCTTCGGTGCGGGGCGCGGCCTCCCGCCGGTGATCAGCGGCCACAATCAATACTATCTTTGGGGCACACACGGTGTGTCGGGTCAGGTGCTCATCGACGTCGGCGGCGATTGCGGCGCGTCGATGCACCTCTACCAAAGCGCGAAGCGCGCTGCGGTGTTCCGCGCGAACTACATCATGCCGTACGAAAACGACATGCCGATCATGGTCTGCCGCGGCATCAAAAAGCCGCTCGCCCAAGTGTGGCCGATGGTCAAGCACTACGAGTAGCGACGCGGCTCACGGAGTGGAAAGGATGACGTCCAGCAGCCGCGGATAGACGATGTCCGTGCGCGCCTTCGGATTTTCGGGATCGATGATGTCGTGATTGCGCGGCAGATCCGCAAAATCGTGTTGGAGCACTGAGGCGGCGCCGTGCTTCTTCCATGCGGCCGCTACGCGATGCGTCACTTCGTTGTTCACCGCCGGATCGTGGGCGTTCGTCATCAGCACCATCGACATCGCCGACGGCGCCTCCCGCCGCGACTGCGCGTAGACGTCTTCGCCGATGCGCATGGTTTGCGCGAGGGCACGCGTCGAAAACCACGGATACGCGGTCGGCGGCCGCTGCTTCTCTTTCAAGCGCGGATCCCACCACAAGTATTGGTCCGGAAGCGCGAGCATCAGGCGCGTTGCCAGACAACTGATCGCGTACGGCAGACGCAGCATCGCGAATACCGGCGCGATGGAAACGGCACGCGCGACGTCCGCGCGGTATTGCCCGAAATACGCGCAGAGCAAGCCGCTCGAAGATATGCCGGCGATGCATATGCGCTCGCCGAAACCGCAAGCGATGTCGAGCGCTTGCGACGCGCGCTCGACGAGCTGCTCGGCGGTAAGACGGGACATGCGCCTCGTGAGGCGATTGCGATCGCCTTGTTCGGGCATGCGCGGCACGAGCACGTTCGCTCCGCGCGCGTGCACCATCGGCGCGAATTCGCGATATTGCCCCGGATGATTCGTGAATCCGTGCAGCAGCAAAACGGCCAGCGGCGTTCGCGCGTTGTGGTCGTACAGCGCGGTGCGCGCTTGCGGCAGAATGCGGTCGTCGTCGAGCGCCTGCAGTGCGCGCAGCCGCTCCAGCGCTTCTTCGTACGAACCCGCCGGATTTACGCTCGGTACCGGAAGCATGAGATGATATGGTCGTTGACGATACCGACGGCCTGCATGAACGAATAGCAAATCGTCGTTCCGACGAATGCGAAGCCGCGCTTGCGCAAGTCCTTGCTCAGGCGGTCCGACAGCGGCGAGCTCGCCGGAATCTGCGCGCTGCGTCGCCACTTGTTGCGTATGGGTTCGCCGTCGACGAAGTTCCACACGTAGGCGTCGAAACTTCCAAATTCCTCGCACACGGCAAGCAGCGCCCGCGCGTTCGTCACCGTCGAGAGCACTTTCGCGCGATTGCGGACGATGCCGGCATCCTGCAGAATACGCTCGCATCGCGCCGGCGTAAACCGCGCCACGCGCTGCGGATCGAACTGCGCGAAGACCGTGCGATAGCGTTCTCGCTTACGCAGAATCGTATCCCAACTCAGCCCTGCTTGCGCTCCTTCGAGCGTGAGAAACTCGAAGAGCACGCGATCGTCGTGCGAGGGAGTGCCCCACTCCGTGTTATCCGGAATGCCTACTGTCGCAATACCTGGTCGACGCATTGCTATGGCGGCCCGGCACGCCAGGCGCAACCCAGCAGGTGATCGTTCACCATTCCAACGGCCTGCATGAAAGCGTAGCAGATGGTTGGGCCAACGAAGCGAAACCCGCGCTTGCGCAGTTCCTTACTCATCACCTCCGATAAGGGCGTGCTGGCTGGAATGAGCAAGCTCGTACGCCACTTGTTAACAATCGACTTCCCATCCACGAATCGCCAAATATAGCGGTCAAACGTCCCCTGTTCGTCGCAAATGCCTAGAAAGGCGCGTGCATTCCCAATAGTCGCCTCGATTTTTGCCCGATTGCGAACGATACCAGGGTTTTCCAGCAGCCGATCCACGGTTCGCGCATTCATCTGAGCCACGCGAGCGAAATCAAAGTCGAGGAATGCTGAGCGATAGGCATTACGCTTTCGTAAGACCGTTTCCCAACTCAGTCCCGCCTGCGCTCCCTCGAGTGTCAGCATCTCAAAAAGCTTCTTGTCATCGTGAACCGGGCGGCCCCATTCGACGTCATGGTATTGCTCGAGGAGTCCGCCATGCGCCCAACTGCAGCGCTTCAGCTCTTTCCTAACTGAAGGCATCATCGGGCCTTCGCCCAGCACTAGTCTGTACGGGATACGATTTCAGCGGTGCAACCTCATCAGCGCTTCCATTATCCTCGACGAAGATGTCTTGGTGCGCCTTTGATCCTCCCGCCACGACAGGACCGTCGGCGGTGTACAGTTTTCCGGCCGCGTCAATCACATGTGCTTGCGACGATAATAAACGCGTAGCGGCTCCAGCTATATCCGACTGCGGTGACCCGTTTTCACTCGCAACGCGGAGAAGTTCCAGAACGTTGTTGTCGTGAGCGCCGTACGTCCCAACTTGGTGCCTCTGTTTGACAACCGCGAAGGTTAGCCGTCTCCGAACAGGCCGCGTGACGCGCACACGTGATGCATCACCGAGCGTTTCGCACCGGCTTCCGCCAACGGCTGCCGAAAGTACTTTGGAATGCGCGATAGTCCAGTTCCCCGGCAGGCCATAAGCAACGATAAAAGATTTCTCCTCACTCGATCTAGAAAAGTACTGTCTTGCTTCAGGAAGGTCGAGCGAAACGAACATACTTACAAGAGCGCCTGGTTCACATGAAGGGTTGTGCCGAGTCTCCTGCGTTGCAACCTTAGCCAGAGCACTCATGATGGCCGCGATGTACAGAGCCGCCCAGCTGGGATCTTCCAGGAGCGCGCGGCGCTGTTCCATATTGCGTTTCGGTAAGAGTCCCAGGTCCTCGACCTGCTTCGCAACCGGGTCACCCTGCGACAGACGGTACTCCTTGTAGTGCACCTTTCCAGGCCCCGACCAAAGAGCAAGACCATCGTAGTCTGAAAAATGCACGTTTAGCAGCGCCTCGTACGCGATAGCCCCCGCGATCGCAACACGACTTACGTGAAAGCGAGTTGCGGCAAGGGCGATAGCATCTCGGTGCTGGCGAAGCCACAACAGGACCCGCATCTCCGGACTGCCCGAGTTTGGCACGGTGCGTAGTTCGCTGGAAATGACCGAGGGAAACAGCGCGTGTTCAAGGTTGAAATGGGGCTCAATGAGGATAGCGCTGAATCCGCCGGCGAAGACAACCGCGAGAGCCATCAGGCTGACTGTAAGGGCCGTAAAAGCGCTTTTTCGCCGACGTACATACACCAACCCGATGACTGATTATCTTACTGACAAAGCAAGAGATTTTTCGTCCCTTACATTTTCAGTAGGAGTACTGAGCCTTTTCTTGTCCGCGCTATCGCCCGCATGTAAATCCGCGGCTACCCCAACAACGTTGCATCGCTACTCCGTCGCCGCGAATCATAAGCATCGTCCGAACACAGGCACCTCTGGTATGGTAAATGGTGTCGTACACCCTTTGCCAGACTTGTGTGTATCTAAAATCGTTGCGCTGATCCATTGTGGTTACTGCACCATTTGGCAGGGTTGGGTTCTGCTTGGCGACGTTTATAACGGCGGTGCGGGCCCTCACCGTCACGGCGTAAATTATTGGTGGTTGCGGCAATTGCTTTGTGGTTAACCGGTACGGCTCGAGATTCTGTTTAAGCTCCGTCGCGACCCGATTATCGAAAGGCGACGAAGTGAGCCTGTCTGTTGAAAAATCGCATGTCGACGGTGTGGCATCCGTGGTCGATGCGGCGTGCGCGCATGAAACGGTTACAAGTAGCAAAACCAGCGGCGCCACCAACACCGCCAGCCAGTTGCAATTCTTTCTAGTCATCATGCTAGTTATGCTGGCGCGCATCTCCCTGCTACTTACTCGGTGGTTAGCATCCTGTTCCTGAGTTTGCACCGTCATAAACATTGGCGGCATCCAGCAACGTTGCTCCCTCAACATCAAGCCCGCTCGAGTTTTCCAGACTTGAAACATCGTTCGAGAGGCTTCCAGGCGTCAGGCCGGCTGAGGTTCCTATGACGTACACGTAGGAGTTGCTGTTTTGATCAGCCAGATTATACGAAAGTGGATCGGACGACGTCGCAGAGTTATAATTCGTCGCTGACAACCACTTTTGAATACATCCACTCCGTCGGAAAGTATTCAATCCGCATCGACTCGTGGCGCACGAAAAGCGGAATTCCCGGCCAGGGCTCGCCCTCGACCTTGAAGCCCTCCGACGCGAAGTAAAGCGACAGAGCCATTGCCTGTCGCCATTTTACCGCCAGCTTGCCGCTTTTGCAAGGCTCATTGGCGACAGTGCGACATAATTTCAGCTATTCCGGATTTTCCGTGTCGTGGTACGCAATCGACAGATCGTTTTTCGGCCAATCGCACCGCTTGAGCGCCTTCACCGGTCGATGATCTCCACCAGCACGGGCCTGATGCGCTCCGAAACTTTCGCATACCGCTTGGGCTCGATGATGTCGTGTAAAAAAGGCGGCAACCCGTGCAGGCGGACCATTTTTACCGCTTGCGGCTTGTTGCGAAACCAGCGCTGGCCCAATCGCCCGATTGCGCGCTTGTTGACAGCGGAGTCTCGCGGATTGATCACGAGAACGAGTTCTTCCGCTTGCGGCGGCGAGGTCAGTGCGTCTTCCATCACTTCGTGCGCAAGCGTCAGACCGTGCGCAACCGCGTGCGTTGCAAATCGCGGATACCCATGGTCGGGCATCTGTCGCTCGCGCTGAAACGGATCCCACCAAAAAAAGCGGTTTGGCCGGCCGAGCACCCAGCGCGCGACGCGCAGACGAAAAACGTTCGGGATAATCGATACGCCCAAAAACGGCGAGATCGCGACCGCGCGATGCACGCTGAAGCGCTGCCCGATGTATGCTGCGAGCAGACCGCCGAGCGAAAATCCGGCGACGGTCACGCGCTCACCCAGCCCTTGCGCGACGGCCAAAGAATCGTTTGCGCACGCCTCGAGCTGCGAGGCATTCATGCTCGCCAGCGCCTCGGAAAGGCGGTTGCGATGGCCGTGTTTCGGCAAACGGGGAACGAAGACGTTGTGTCCGCGTTCGTGCAGCGCTTGTGCAATAGCCAAGAACTGCCGTGGACTGGCCGACAGGCCGTGCAGCAGCAGAACGGAGCGCGACGTGCGATGGCCGTGGTCGAAGAGAAGGGTGCGCCCCGATTCGCCGATATTGGCGCGCTGGTCGCGCCGATCGAACCATCCCAGGCGTTCTTGGGCTGCGTGGTAGTCTTCCATAAAAAAGGTAGCCGAGCGGACCGTCCTTAACTGAACGAAACAAGTGTTCCTGGAACGCAGGCGTTCGCGCCCCTGCGGTCCTTCGACCCCTTCGAAGTAAACACACGCGGCGCGCATGGAAAATCATGCACGATGTTCACGATACTGCCAAGGAGCTTATCGCGCTCGAAGACCGCTATGGCGCGCACAATTATCATCCGCTCGGCCTGGTCGTCGAACGAGCCGAAGGCGTTTGGCTCCACGACGTCACCGGCAAACGCTATCTGGACTGCGTAAGCGCGTACTCCGCAGTCAATCAAGGTCACTGCCATCCGCGTATCGCCGCGGCACTCACCGAACAAGCCAAACGCGTCACGCTGACGTCGCGCGCAATGCGCAACGATCGCCTACCGGCGTTTTTGCAGCGTCTCACGGAGCTGTGCGGTTACGACATGGCGCTGCCGATGAACACCGGCGTCGAAGCGGTGGAAACGGCAATCAAACTCGCGCGCCGCTACGGGTACGAAGTCAAGGGCATCGCCTCCAATCGCGCGGAGATCGTCGTTTTCAACAATAACTTCCACGGTCGAACGACCGCCGCCATCAGCGCAAGTTCAACCGAAGACTACCGCAAGGGCTTCGGCCCGTTCACGCCCGGATTCGTGCACGTGCCGTACGGCGACTACGACGCGCTCACCGATGCGATCAACGACAATACGTGCGCGATTCTCATCGAGCCGATCCAAGGCGAAGGCGGCGTCGTCGTTCCGCCCGACGGGTTTCTCAAGCGCGCTTGGGGCTTGTGCCGCGAACATCGCGTGCTGTTCATGGCGGACGAAATTCAAACGGGTTTCGGACGAACCGGCGATCTCTTCGCGTGCGATCACGAAGGCGTCAAACCCGACGTGCTGATTGTCGGCAAAGCGCTCGGGGGCGGCTATTATCCGGTTTCCGCAGTGCTCGCAAATCGCGATCTCATGCTGCTTTTCCGGCCGGGTGAACACGGCAGCACGTTCGGCGGCAATCCGCTGGCATGCGCGGTCGCAATGGCGTCACTCGACGTAATCGTCGACGAGAAACTCCCTTCGCGCGCGCGTTACGCCGGAGCGAAGATTCTGCAAGGGTTACGCGCGATACACTCGCCGCTCATCGAGGACGTGCGCGGACGCGGCTTGCTCATCGGCGTCGAGCTGAAGCAGCCGGCTCGCGCGCTCTCGGAAGCGATGCTTGCGCGCGGCGTCGTCGCAAAGGACACGCACGAGAACGTCCTGCGGATTGCGCCGCCGCTGGTAATCTCCGACCCCGAGATCGAATTGCTCCTGCGCGTATTCGGAGATGCGCTGGCGAGCCTGTGATTTGATCGATCGTCTGGCGGACGATCAACGCACGGCGCTCATCTTCGTCGACAACCACGGCCACCGGCGCGACTATACGTTTGCCGAAGTCACGGCGTTTTCGGCGCGATACGCGGCCGTCTTGCGCGCCTTCGGCGTGCAAGACGGCGAACGCGCTTACGTGCGGCTTTCGACGACCGGCAAGGCGATCTTCACGCTGCTTGCCCTCGAACGTCTCGGCGTGATCGCGGAATTCGACGAGGCGGCGGCCGCTAATGCGAGCACCGTCATCACCAATCGCGTCTATCGAGGCGCGGTCGATCGCGCGCGCGAGCGGTTTTCCGCCGAAGCGCGCTATCTGTTGATCGGCGAGGAGTGCGAAGGCTGGGCGCGCCTGGACACCGTCGCACAGGTAGCGGTACCGTCGATTGAAGCGGCGTCGCCCGTCGAGGACGCTTCGTACGAAGGCGCCCGTGAAAACGCGGAGACGCGCCTGGGCGCAGTTTCGACCGACGTCGTGTGGTACGCGTTGCAGATCGGCGATCGCGATTGGTTCGATCGCGCGGTGGCGCAGCCGTGGCTTCTTGGCTGCAGCATCGTCGCACACGACCGCGCATTCGATGCGCGCGAACGGCTGGATCTCTTGCGAGAACTCGACGTGACGATCGTGCTTCAACGCGCGCAGGAATATCGCGCCGAACTCTCGCTGGCCGATTCCGAACGTTTCAAACTGCCGCGCTTGCGCCGCTGCGCCGTGCTCGACGGCGGATTCGACGCGCTGCTGCAGGAGCAGTGGCGCGAGTCCTTCGGCCTCGCGCTTACTCCGTACGGAGCGGCTTGAAACGATCTGCGTAAGCCGATCCGGCGCACCAGTTACGCGCTCCAAATGCGGATACCGCGGACCGTCGAAGTACGGAATGCTGATCGTACGGTAGAGATCGTCCTTCTCGACGAGCAGTTCGATAGGCCGGTGCGATTGCTGCGCGGTCCTTAACGCGTCGTAGAGCAGGTCGTCGCTGTATGCGCGGCCGTTCACGGCGACGATCTTCCAATCCAGGCCGAGCCCGGCTTTCCACGCCGGCGAGCCGAAGTGCACGTCCATCACCATGCCGTCGCGGCTGAGCAGACCCAGCGAATACGCGAAATTGCTCTTTCTCACGTCGTGTGACGGCTTGTCGTTATACACCAGTTTCCAGCCGTCGTTCTCGAAGCCGGCCGGCGGATGCACCGCGATGTCGTCGACCCACGTGTGAAAGAATCCGGCCCAGTCGTACGGCACGATCTTGTTCAGACCCGCAATCACGTCCGCGCGATTGTATGAAATGGTGACCGGACCGGTGTTCTGCTCTCCGAAGAAGTCCCTCGCGAACGTATCCAGCGACGACTTGTCATTCGTTTTCTGGCGGATGATCGAGTCGGCGAGCAGCCACATCAGCTCGCCTTCCGAATAAAAAATCGACGCCGCGCCGTTCCGCGTAATAGCCGCGCGGCGAACCATACAGAAATGGTCCTGCCGTTGCGGTGTCGCCGAGCGAGCGCCACTGCCGTCCCGGTTCGTTGTCGTAGTTCGCATAAACCGCTGCAATGTGATCGGGCCAGTTCTTCGCGTCGCGAATGCCGTCACGATACGACATGACGTCGCCGTAGTATTGCGTCATGCCTTCGTAGACCCAGAGGAGCGAATCGTCGTACGCCTCGTTCGGGTTCTTGCGCACCAGGCCGTCGGGCATGCGGTATTTGCCGTCCCACGAGTGGTTGAACTCGTGTGAGAGCAGGTCGCCGCCGCGCTCGAGCATTTGTTCATCGATGAGATAATCGCCGACTTCGCCGTCGTCGCTGGATTCATGATGCTCGACGCCCTCACCCGGC
>DATGJX010000212.1:0-3696 GCA_035294905.1 Vulcanimicrobiaceae bacterium
CAAGCGGCAAGGCTCTTGCAGCGAGCAGCATTGCGGCAATCGTGCCGGCGTGGCGCAGCGGCGACGTCAAGACGACGATTCCGCTCGCCTCACCGCTCTTGTGGTCTCCCGAAACACCGAAGCTCTATACGCTCGTCACGACGATTCGATCGGCAGGCACCATCGCCGACCGGGTCGAGACGGAGTTCGGCATCCGCACCCTCGCGTTCGATCCGCAGCGCGGGTTCTTGCTGAACGATAAGCCATACGTCATCAAAGGGACCGCCGATCACCAGGATGCAGGCGGAGTGGGCGTGGCGGTCCCCGACGCGCTGTTCTATTTCCGCGTCAGAAAACTCAAGGAGATGGGATCGAATGCAATTCGAACGGCGCATGGTGAGCCGGCCGAGGAGTTGCTGGAGGCCTGCGATCGTTTGGGGATGCTGGTGCTGGACGAAAGCCGCACGTTTGCCAGCGACGCGCAAGATCTGGAGCTGCTGAAGAACCAAATCATTCGCGATCGCAACCATCCCAGCGTCTTCTTATGGTCTATCGGTAACGAAGAACCGCTGCAAAAGACCGCGATTGCGGGACGTGTAGCACGAACGATGCAAACGGTGATTCATCAGCTCGATCCCACGCGTTCGGTAACCTATGCAGAATGTTGCGTCGGAAACGAATTCACTCCAATAAACCGCGTCATTGACGTGCGCGGCTGGAACTATCGCGTCGGGCCGGACATGGACGCGTACCACGCTGCGCACCCGAATCAGCCGAACCTCGGCACCGAAACTGCGAGCATGCTCACCACTCGAGGAATCTATACGACGAATGACGCGCGGGGCTACCGAAGTGCGTACGACGACGTTCCGGCTCGCGACGACACGAGCACCGCGGAATTCTGGTGGAAATACTACGCCGCTCGCCCCTGGCTTTCCGGCGGCTTCGTGTGGAGCGGTTTTGACTATCGCGGTGAAAACGACTGGCCCGACGTCAATTCCAACTACGGCGTTATGGACACCGCCGGTTTTCCGAAGGACACGTACTACTATTATCAATCGTGGTGGACCGACAAGACCGTGCTGCACCTGCTTCCGCATTGGAACTGGCCCGGCAAAGAAGGACAGAGAATCGACGTGCGTTGCTACAGCGACGCCGATCAGGTCGAGCTGTTTCTAAACGGCATGAGCCTCGGTGAAAAGACGATGCCGAGGAATTCGCATCTTCAGTGGTTCGTACCGTATGCGCCGGGAACGCTCTTGGCGCGGGGATATAGAACCGGTAAGCTCGTCGCCCAGGAAAAGGTCGAAACGACCGGTGCTCCCGCAGCCGTGAAGCTCACGCCCGACCGAGCGACCATCAACCATGACGGCGAAGATCTCAGCATGGTCACGGTGGCCATTTTGGACGCACAAGGGCGTGTGGTTCCCGTTGCCGATAACCTGGTGACGTTTGCGATCAGCGGGCCGGGCAAAATCATCGGCGTTGCAAACGGCGATCCCGCTTCGCATGAGCGGGACGTCCACGTGAGTGGTAAAGCCGTCCCGGCAACGTGGAAACGCAGTGCGTTCAATGGGCTGGCGCAAGTGATTGTGCAGTCGGCAAAACAGCCCGGCGAGATCCGTTTGACCGCCCACGCCGCCGGGCTCCGCGACGGCACCGTGATAATAGAGGTTCGAGGACATGGGCCGCGCGCCGAAGCCGCTCCGTAGCGGCGTTTGCAGCGGTCTTGCCGCAGCGTTGCTGCTGTGCGCGCCGCTGTTCGGCGGGAGCGCGGCGGCACGCGCGCACACGGTTACGTACGACAGCCATTCGCTGCTGATCGACGGCAAACGCGTGTACGTGTGGTCGGGTGAGTTTCATTACTGGCGCCTGCCGAGCCCCGACGCATGGCGCGACGTGCTGCAGAAGATCCATGCGGCGGGGTTCAACGCCGTATCCATGTATTTCGACTGGGGATACCATTCGGCGGCGCCGCACAAGTACGATTTCACCGGTGTACGCGACGTCGACAAACTGCTCAACATCGCCTCGCAAGTCGGCATCTATGTAATCGCGCGCCCCGGACCGTACATCAACGCGGAAACCGACTCCGGCGGTTTTCCGGGCTGGCTGCAAAACGTCAAGGGGCATGCCAGAACCAGCGCGCCCGATTACCTGTCGGCCGCTTTGGAATGGCTCGGCAACATCGATCCAATCATAGCGCGGCATCAACTCACGAACGGGACCGGCACCGTCATTCTCTACCAAGTCGAAAACGAATACACGGGCAATAGCGTCGATCGCACCTACATGGCTGCGCTCGAACGCAAGGTGCGCGCCGATGGTATTACCGTGCCGCTCACGCACAACAGTTGCTGCGGCGATCCGGGCCGTTGGGCGAAAGGCGTGGGCGCAGTCGACATCAACGGCTACGACAGTTACCCGCAAGGCTTTGACTGTACGCATCCGGATCGCTGGTCGCCGCTCTACGAGCGCTCGATGCGGCGCGCACGCGAAGCCGCCGGGCCGAACAAGCCGTTCTTCTTGCTCGAATATCAGGGTGGATCGTTCGATCCGTGGGGCGGTCCGGGCTACGATGCGTGCCGCAAACTCATCGATGCGAAGTTCGAACGCGTCTTCGAAGAGTTCAACGTGGCACAGGGTGCGACGCTCCAGAACTTCTACATGACGTACGGCGGGACGAGTTGGGGATGGCTGCCGACTCCGGGTGCGGTGTACACATCGTACGATTACGCCGCAATCATCGACGAGGGGCGGCGGCTGAGTTCGAAATACGGCGAGCAGAAGCTGCTTGCGAACGAGGTTCGAACGCTTTGGCCGCTGACGTTCTCCACCTTGGAAACGGCGCCGTCGATTTCGAACCGTGCCCTTGAAGTCACCGCGCGTATCGACCCGCGCACGAAGACGCAGTTCTTCATCGTGCGGCATGCCAACGTCGCGTCGACCCTGGACGATTCCGCGACATTTGCGGCGACGATCGAGGGACGCCGCTACAAGATTCCCGTTCGCATCGAAGGGCGCGACTCGAAAATGATCGTGGCCGGATTTCCGCTCGGCGATGCAAGCCTGATCTACTCGACGTCCGAGGTCGCTGCGCTAACTCGACTTGGCGATCGGGACGTGGCTTTGCTGTTCGGTAGAGCCGGCGAGTCGGGGCGCACGGTCGTGCGCTTTCCCGGCGGCGCGGATCGCGTGCTGAACTATCGCCACGGTGCGCTGCAGCGCATCATGATCATACCCGCGAGACGCGGAGAGCGTGCGCTGGAGTTGCTGATTGGGTCCGATGCCGTTGCGGCAACGTTCTGGCCGTGCACGACTGCGATCGCAACAATTCTCGTGCGCGGGCCGTATTTGGTGCGCAGCTGTTCGATAGCGGGTAGTCACCTTGCGCTCACTGGCGACACGACTGCGCCGACGGCGATTGAAATTTTTGCGCCGCTCTCGACCACATCCGTGTCGTGGAACGGCAAGCCGATCGCTGCGCATCGAACAGCGGACCAAACGCTTGCGGCTGAACTGCCCGGACCGAAACCGGTATCGCTTCCGGCGCTTGCGAACTGGCGTTTTCACGCCGGATCGCCGGAAAGCGACCCAAGCTTCGACGATACTGCATGGATGCAAGCGGATCGCGGCACCCTTTACGTCGACCCGTACGACTTTCATTACGGCGACGTGTGGTATCGCGGCCGGTTCACCGCTTCCGGCACGGAGAAA
>DATGJX010000213.1:0-20637 GCA_035294905.1 Vulcanimicrobiaceae bacterium
GCTGTTGCTCGGCTTTTCCATCCGATTCGTTCACGATCGCGTCGAGCAGGTGCTGGACCGTGTGTTCTTTAGGAAGCGGCACGAAGACGAAACGGCGATACGCCGCTTCGCGCGCGAAGCGGCATTCGTTACCGACCCTGCGGTTCTCATAGATCGCACGGTTGAGGTGTTGGAGCGGCACGCCGACGCGTCCTTCGCCGTGTTGGCGCTGAGCAACGGCAACGGAAAGTACGCAGACGTGAGCGAGAACGATCCGGCGATCGTCTCGCTGCGCACGTGGCATCGCAAGCTGGATCTGCACGGGGTTCAAACAGCATTCAAGGGTGAGTTCGCCTATCCGATGATTTCGCGAGGACGGCTGATCAGCGCGTTGTTGCTGGGACCGAAGCGCTCGCAGGAATCGTACGCACCGGACGAGTCCGATGCAATCGAGGATTTGGCGGACCACGTCGGCGGCGTGCTGGACGTTTTGGGTCACGCTGCTTCCGGCGACGAGGCC
The DNA here is from genome assembly GCA_035294905.1 of Vulcanimicrobiaceae bacterium. GTDB lineage: Bacteria > Vulcanimicrobiota > Vulcanimicrobiia > Vulcanimicrobiales > Vulcanimicrobiaceae > DATGJX01. The sequence continues at coordinate 500 of DATGJX010000213.1, forward strand.
GTTATGGCCGAATTGAAATCGATGCAACGCGCGATGACCGATGCATTGTCGTCGCTCCGCTCAGAACTCAAACGCAGTTAGGGGTCTGCGCTTGAATAGCGCCGTCGGGGAGGTATATCCCACCCCAGGGGGGTAGGCTATTCATCCGTGAAGGCAGTGCAGAAAAAAGGCATGAAAGCCGTAGTCCCTCTCGCGGCGGATCGAAAGATTGACGTCGTGCGCAGGCTCAAAACCGTACGCGGCCACATCGAAGGCATCATCGACATGGTTGAGGACGACGCCTACTGTATCGAAGTCTTAAAGCAGCTTTCGGCCGTGCGCTCGGCTCTCGATCGAGTAGGAAGAATCGAACTCCGGCATCATTTGGAGCAATGCTTTCGCGAGGCAGTAAAAGCAGGGCAGCAAGAATCTGCGATCGCGGAGCTGATGGAAACGCTCGCTTACGACAAAGAGCTCGTTTGAGCAGTCAGGCGATATGATCGCGCCCACGCTCCGCGACGGGCGATATGCGATCCGGCTCGGTGCGTTGACGGTCTCGCAAAGCGCGTTCATGATCGCCGCAGCGGTTGCGATTGGTCTCGGGGGCGGTTTCGGTGCGGTTGGCTTCCGCGCTTTAATCGCCGGCGCAAACAGGCTTGCCTTTGGCATGATCGGTGTGTTCTCCGAGCGGTACTTGGGTGCCGCTGGAGTTGTGGCGTTGCTCGCTCTGGGCGGTGCGTTCGCGGCCTTCATCTCGTCACGTTTCGCTCCGGAAGCCAAAGGTCACGGCGTACCGGAGGTCATGGAGGCGGTTGCGCTGCGCGGAGGTGCGATACGTCCACGAGTTATCGCCGTAAAATCGCTCGCGTCTGCAGCGTCAATTGGCTTTGGCGGCAGCTGCGGACGTGAAGGACCGATTGTGCAGATAGGCTCTGCGATCGGCTCGATGCTCGGAAAGATCTGCAACGCGCCCGCTCCGATCGTTCGAACGCTGGTTGCTTGCGGCGCAGCTGCCGGCATATCGGCAACGTTCAACGCACCCATCGGCGGCGTGTTCTTCGCGGCGGAAGTGATCCTTGGAGACTTCGCACCGCGTTCGTTTGCGGCAATCGTCGTAGCGTCGGTGGTCTCCGCGGTCATCGGACGCGCTTTTCTCGGAAATCATCCATCATTCTCGGCGTCCGATTTCATGCTCGTATCGCCGTTGGAACTGCTGCTTTATGCGGCTCTTGGCGTTATTGCTGCATGCTGGGCGTGCGGCTTCGTCAATCTACTCTACTACACGGAGGACCGCTTCGAAGGCGCACGTCTCCCACCGTGGTCCAAGGGTGCGATCGGATTTGCATGTGTCGGCGTTATCGGTATCTGGTTTCCACAAGTTTTTGGCGTCGGATACGATGCGATTCAGCAGGTTTTCTTCGAGCACGTGCCAGCCCAGCATGCGCTGATACTGTCGCTCCTCAAACCGATTGCGACCTCACTGACGCTTGGAGGCGGCGGCTCGGGCGGAGTATTCGCGCCGTCGCTCTTCACCGGAGCCTTCTTGGGCGACGGTTTCGGTCGCGTTGCGCACGATCTGTTCCCGGCATGGACTGGGCCTGCCGCTGCATACGGCCTTGTGGGAATGGCCGCCGTCTTTGCCGCTGCAGCTGAAGCGCCGATTACGTCGATCATGATCGTATTCGAAATGTCGAGCGACTACACCATTATTTTACCGCTCATGGTCGCCGTCGTCATTGCAACGGTATTGGGACGCCGCCTCCTCGGCGCGACGATCTATGAACGCAAGCTCTTGCGGCGCGGCATTGATTGGCAACGCGTGCGGCACCCGCGATTTTTTTCGCGCGTCACCGTAGAGAGCGTGAGACGCGTCCCGCCGGTCGTTGCGCAAGTAGACGACGTCATCGCTACTTTTGCAGATACGGAAACGGCCGAAGGTGAGCTCGCAATCCCGGTTTGCGATGGCGCCCGCTATGTAGGCACGGTTACCATGGCGGATATTTCGCGAGCCGTCATAACGGGTCGAGGCCACCGTTGCATCGGCGAAATCACGCATCGCGGGACGCACCTGCTTGCACCGCGAGATACCCTCGAGCACGCCGCGACGCTCATGGCGGACGTCGAAACACCTCTTTTGCCGGTCATTGACGGCAGCGAACAGCGCCTCGCCGGAATTGTCACGCGGCGCGACCTCCTTCTGGCTTACCGAAGCTTGGTGGATGCCTAGTCGTTTGGGACCGTTGCAGGAGTTCGCAGCCGGCATTTGGATTGCCGACGGATCGCAGTTCGTAATTTTGGAATTGCGCTTCCCACGCGCATGATCGTCGTGAAGCTCACGGACGGTAGTTTATGGATCAACTCGCCCGTCGAAGCAGCGCATGAGGACATGCTGCGCGTTGCGCGTCTCGGGCAGATCAGAGATTTGGTTGCGCCCTCGCCGCTGCACGAGTGGCGACTTCATTCATGGGCGCACGCATTTCCCGAAGCTCGACGAAATTTCGAACTTCTCCAGACGCGCGGTTTCGACAACGGAATAGTCCACGTGCACTATCGCATACGAGGCGGTACCCGTTAGTTCGTTACGTCTAAGAAGGCAACTGCGGAAGGCTCATTCATTCCACTGGCCCCAATAACGAGTGGTTCAGATGTCGAGGTCAGCGGCAGCGAGAACTCTGTAATGTTATTGCCGCGGACATTGGGCACGAACAACGTGTCTAAAACCAATCCCTCGTCGGGATTCAGCAAACTACCCGGCCCGCTGATGCTGCGCGTCACCGTGACCGACGGAGTGAAGGACCCCGCCGGATAAACAACGATTGAATTATTTCCTTTGTCCGCAACGTACATCAAGCCGTTAGTGTCGAATGCGATCCCGCTTGGAGACTTCAGCCCACTCGAAATGGTGACCACAGGTGACGAACTCGACGTGAAGGGCGGCGCGAATTCCACGACGTTCGATGCCTGTGCGACCCAGAGGTTGCCTTTCGCGTCGAACGCAAGCCCGTCCGGTGCGTCTAAGCCACCGATCGTAACGGCGGGCGTAACGAAATTTAAGTGTGTGCCTTCGTAAATGGTAACGTCGTTCGCACCCCGGTTTGCGACGAACAGCGCTTCGGATCCGTTGACCATGCTCGCCGCTAGTGCCGCGGGGTCATTTATCCCCGCTGAGATTGTACCGCTGACTTTCGAATACGGGGTCGCAACAACGGCAACCGTACTCGGATACTCGCCCACGTAGAGAACCGGAAATCCGAACGTCTCCGTGGACTCCATGTCGGTGACGACCGTAAGCGATTCTGCGCCCGGCGCAGGAATCGTCGAAATTGGAGGCGGCGAATCCAACGAAGAGGTTCGAGGATATATCGCAATTTCGTTTGCACCGCGCTGCGCCACGATCATGTTGGGCGGCGGGGCGGGACATGCGCAAGGGGGTATCCCTTTGCCGGTGCCTCCGGGTAAGTTGCCGCAAGCAGTGAGGATCAAGCTGATGCACGCGGTTACCGCAACGCGAGAATTCATGTACTGTCACCTCGATCGTGGGAACAGACCCACTTGAATCTAACCTAGCCTAAGCCGAAGGTTCATCGTCCTTCCGGCAACGTCGGCTGAGGGGTGTGTTGAGACGAATACGACGTATCCGGCCCGAAAACCAGTTTGCGCCGAGGTGGTGCGACTCCATGATGACGGAGCTGTGCCGGCGAGAGCGCCGTGCTCCCAAGTATCTGGCGTTCGAATACGCGCGGGACAGGCAGCGCCGCAGGTCCTGAGAGTACCGCCGCAAGGGCGATCGATAACAGCATGTTAGCAACTATGACAGACGAGTCCGGTTTCCGGTATTCACAAAACCCTCGCGTTACGGGGTGAGCAACGACGTTTGAAATCGGACCGTTGAGGCTTGACGATGAGGCGCTCGTCCTCACGCGTGACGGGAGAACGATTCCCGCTCCGCCCAAGGAATAGCGCACCTGACGCACCGCAGGCGACCTCAACCGGCCACTTGATAGAGTCCGGTGCGCCGCCGCCCAAACGCTGAAGCCGTCAACACGAGCGGCACGCCGAAGAAGAACGTGTGCCCGACGAGAACGATAATGAAGTTTGAAAGCGTCATGCGCACTTGCCCTGCGTGACCGAGCGGAACGAGGACCCAGAGCATCACGTACATGACGATCGCGCCGAGAATCACGCCGAAGGTGAGCGGATGCGCGCGAACTAGGCGGATGCGTTCGAGCGCAGTTACGGCGACGATTGCCCACCCTAAGCTCACGATGTAGTCGAGGAACAATCCGAGGAGCACCGCGCCCGCTCCGCCGGAGAAAGCCGCCTGCCCCAGCGCGTTGGACGCGTCCCATTGAAAAAGCAAAACCGGAGACGTTCCGCGGAGCGCATCTGCCACCGACATGTAGACGTCGATGCCGACCCATCCGGCCAATGCCGCGACGAGCGCCTGCTTTATGAAAAAGCCCATGATGCCCCCATTCTATGGCGATGCTCGGCTTCTGTCTTAACTGCATCTAACAACCGGTGTTAGGCTAGATGCATGTTTGCCCGTCGCCATTGGATTCCGCCGGCCGCGCTGCTCTATGCGCATCTCGCGCACGGGTTCTCCTGGGGGTTGCTGCTCTGGGCCGCTTGGTCCGCGAACGCCCATCACGGGTTCGTGGGCTTTGCGTGGATTCACGCGATCGCGCTTGGCTGGGTGACCATGGCAGCGCTTGCGATTCTTATTCATGCGCTGCCGAATTTCATCGACGTAGAGTATCGCGGCGAAACGATCGCGCGCTGGATGCTCGTCGCGTACGGCGCGGGCGTCGCGTTACTGCTCTACGGATTTCTCGGTAATCCGCGCACGCTCGGCCCCGCCGGCGATTTACTGTTTGCCTCGATTCTGGTCTATCTCCTCACGGCGTTTTGGACGCTTTCCGGAGCCATGCGAGGTGAACGGGTGCAGCGCGCCGTCGCGCGCGCGTTCGGCGGCACGTTTTTGTTTTTGCTTGCGACAGCAGTCATCGGCTACGGACTTGCAGGCCTGCTTTCCGGCCGAGGCATGACGTGGGCGGCGTCGTTGCCGGCGGCGCACGCGACGCTCGGCACGCTCGGCTGGCTCTCTTTACTCATCTTCGGCGTCTCGATGCGCACGCTGCGGCCGATCACCGGCGCGCAAACGCGTTTTCGCTGGATGCACATCGTCGTCGGAACCTTCACGCTTATCGGCATTCCGCTGCTGGCTGCCGGACTTGCGGTATACGACTACTCCATCGCGTGGATCGGCGCGGTGCTGTTTTTGCTCGCGTCGCTCGGTTATGTGTTCGACGTGTTCGATATTCTGCGCCGCGCGAGCGTTCCACATCGACCGCCGCAAGCGTTCGTCGCGGCTGCGATGCTCTGGTTCCTGACGGCGCTGGCTATCGGCGGCGGCGCGCTTTCAGGCAAACCGTGGCAGCCCGCATATATCTTCGTGTTGCTCGCGGGTTGGATCGGGCAAATGGTGCTCGCGCATTTCCACCACATCGGCGTGCGGCTGATTTCCACGATCTATCGCGGCGAGGATGACGAAACACGCCCGCACCAGCTGCTCGAGCCGCGTCTATCGTGGTACGCGTTCGGTGCGTTTCAAATCGGCGTCGCGATTGTTGCCGTCGGCCTGCTGCAGCACAAACTTGGGCTGATTGCTCGCGGGAGCGTCTTCGGGCTGACCGCTTGGATTGCGCTGACGACGAACATCTTTGCCGCGCGCGCTCGCGCCAAGGCGCTGCCCCCAAAACCGTAAGTTTACTCTAGCTCGACAATGGCCGCGAACCCCCGACGGGAAGAGACGCCCGATGGGCCGTATGGCTCATAGGTGGAACGGCCGGTAACCCGGACGAGGAGCACGTTGGCCCGGCGCGCGGCATGGCTTACAGCCATACCGCTGTCGTTCTTGATTGCTCTCCTCGCGCTGTCCGTAATAATTCAAAGCCGCTATGCCGGCGTGACGCTCGATCAGCAGCGCATGCAGACGCGTTTAGCACTGGCCGATCGCGCGGTGCAACTACTGACCTCGGCGAATCGCGCACTCACGACCGAGCGTCTGAGCGGCCGAAATTGGCAACAGCCGTACGGCACAACGATGACTGCGCTCTCTCGCGTCATTGCGCAACTCAACGCCTCAACGCGAAACGAGTCCGATCTGCGCAGCGCCGACTCACTTCTTCAGGCGCTTCGCGACGGACGAGCCTTACTCGAAGAATTCGCGTCCGACGTGCGCATGGGAAATATTCGCGCGGAAAATGCGCTCGACAATTCGCCGCGCGTGCAACGGATAAGCGCCGATCTGGACAGTTCGGCAACGGAATTCAACCGCCACGAACGTACGATCGTTACCGCGGACGCCGTCAACGCGAGCCGTGAAGTGCGGCCTTGGACCATCGCCCTGCTCGTCGTTTGTCTGGCCGGAATCATTGCGACGGTTGTAACCTCCGTCGATTTCGGCAGCAAAGTCTCACGCCGCATACGCCGCCTCATCGAGAATTCGGATTTGCTGGCGCGCGGCGAAGAGGCTCCGCCGATAGCCGGCAGCGACGAAATTGCCGCACTCGACCGCGCGTACCGGCACATGGCGCGCATTATTCGCCGCGAACACGACGTGGCAACGCTCATTCAGACTGCGTTGCTGCCGCGCGATCTGCCGGAAATCCCCGGACTGCGTTTTGACGCGGCTTATCGACCGGCGGCTCAGGAAGCCGCAGTCGGCGGCGATTGGTACGACGTTTTTCGGGTCGGCGAACACCTCGTCGGTATGAGCATCGGCGACGTCGCGGGGCATGGACCGGCAGCTGCCGTGACGATGGACAGCGCGCGCCAAGCGATTCGAGCACTCGCGTATACAAACGCCGATCCCGCCGCGGTGCTCACCCACGTGAACACGGTATTGTGCAACGACAACGGAGCGTTGGCCAGCGCGTTCTTTGCCACGTTCGATACCCGAACGGGAGCACTCCAGTATTCGATTGCCGGCCATCCGCCGCCAATCATCGTGCGCGGGGGCAAAGCCAAGCCGCTGGACAAGGGTGGAATCATCCTCGGCGTACAGCACGATAGCGAATTCGACACGCGCAAGATCGCGTTACCCGCAGGTGCTGCATTGGTGCTCTATACGGACGGACTCGTCGAAGCGACGAGAGATCTCGAACAGGGCATTGCCGCGCTCAAGACCGCAATCGAAGACGAATACCGCAAGAGCGAAAACAAGATTGCCTCGGCAATTCAGAATCGCATCTTTGCATCACGGGCGCCGTTCGATGATTCCGCGGTGCTGTTTTTGGAAGTGCTTTCGCTAGGAACTTCTAACGGGCACCGCGATCACGTTTGGCACTTGGATGCTCGCAGCGAAACCGCTTCAAAGCGCGTAATGCAGGCAATTCTGCAGCGTCTGGTCGATTCGGGACGAACCGTCGATGCGTGGGCGTCGCAGCTCATCATCATCGAAATCCTTGGGAACGTGGTCAAGCACACCGCCGGTCAGGCGACGGTTACGCTGTCGCTTGCCAACGGCGAACCCACGCTGGCCGTATGCGATGAGGGACCCCAGTTTACGCTGCTGCCGCCGCATGCGGTCGATCCGTTTTCCGAAGGCGGGCGCGGCTTGTTTCTCGTTCGAACGCTGGCCCAAGACGTAAGCGTCGAGTGGAACGGCTCGGGAAACTGCGTGCGAGTGCAGCTTCCGACTACCGCTTAGTTCGCTTGCGTGTAGCAGCGGCCTTACGCGCCGCCGATTTCGCCACGCCCGTGCGTTTGCGGGTCGCCGCACCTTTACGCGCTGAAGTCTTGCGGTTGGCCTGCGGGTGAACGCCCAGATCGTGCCACGACGTTTCGGATAGGTCGATGTCGTAGTATTTCGCCGCTTTCTCGATGTTCGCGAACGCCAAGGCGCGATCGGCATCGGAGGGACCGATGACTTGATCGAAGCGCGCGACCGCGTTGCGTACGTGGCGGGCATCGGTCAACGGCTCTTTACGCTGTTTCGGGAAGGCGAAAACGCTGTCGGGCAGGTCGCTTTGCGTGGTCAGCCTGCCGCTCTTTTGGTGAGGTTTCCATGTAGCTCTCATGCCGCTGTTTGTACCCAGCGGTCACGGTTGGGTACTTCGGCTCTAGGGCGCGATTTGGGGCGGTGCCACACTTGATCCTTAAGCAGACCGCTTGGCAAGGGGGCTACGCCGCATGACCTCTTCGCGTGTTCGCATTGCCAATTTTGGGTTGAATCTGGCCGGGTTCTTGGGCGTCGTGAACATCACGGTGATTTACCTTGCCCTGCCCTATATCGAACGCGCGCTGCACGCCGGGATCGCGGACCAAGCATGGATAGTCAGCATCTACCCGTTGATGGAAGGCGGCTTCACACTAGCGGCGGGAACGCTCGGCGATCTGTACGGCCGCAAACGGTTGCTGACGATCACCACATGGCTCTTCGTGATTGCGACGCTGCTCTGCGCGCTCGCTCCGAACGCGAACGTACTCATAGTCATGCGCGCGCTGCAAGGGTTGGGCGGCGCGGCCCTGCTTTCGCTGCCGGTTGCGGTACTGATTCAAATGCTTCCCGAAGAGGCCGACCACGAAGACACGATCAAAGTTTTTTCCACGGTAGCGGGCGCCGGCGGAATTGCCGGCCCGATTATCGGGGGCATCCTCGTGCATTTTTGGGGCTGGCCGTCGGTGTTTTACTTCTCCGTCGTGATGGGCATCGCGGTGCTCGTCACCATTTCGTACGCAACGGAAAGCCAACGCGACCCGTCGATGCGCTTCGACGGCCTCGGACAATTCTTGAGCATCCTCGCGCTCGTCGCGGTGAGTTTCGCGCTTATTGAGGGCAACACCCAAGGCTGGAGGTCGCCGATCATCATCGCCGCGTTCACAGTATTTGCCGTCGGCCTGGGGCTGTTCATTGCGGTGGAGCGGCGTATTCCGAAACCGATGGTGCATTTGCGCTACTTCAGTTCGCGCGCGTTCGTCGTCGGGCTGCTCATGGTCGGCATCAACAACTTCTTGTTCTACGGCATCCTGTTGCTTTGTACGGCCCTTTTGCAGAACGTGCAGCAGATTTCGCCGGTTGCGGCCGGTTTCTATCTCATGCCGGCAAATCTCGCGTTCTTCATGGTGAATCAGTACAGCGAGCAGTTCGAAAAGATGCTCGGCGAGCGGCTGCTGATCTTCGCGGCGTGGGTGTTCTTGATTGTCGGAATCCTGTGGCTTGCAATCTTGGGGCGTGAGGCGCCCGCGTGGGAAGTGGCGGCCGGCCTTTTCGTACTCGGCATCGGCTTTGGTTTGATATGGACGCCGGCTTGCGCGTTCAGCATGGAGGCGTGCAATGCGGAAGATCAGGGGTTTGCGTCCGGAGCAATCGCCCTCACGCGTTCGTTTTTCGGTGTGTTAGGCATCGCGATACTTGGCTCGCTGCTCGCAGCAGCAATGGCGCGCAGCATCGGTGCCGAATTGGACGACGTGAACGCGTCTGCGGCCGTGCAGCAGACCGTCACGGCGGCGGTGCAGCATGGCGGCGCATTCGCTCTCGCGCAGCGAGGTATTGACGGGATCAGTCAAAGTATGCTGATGCGCATCGTCGAGCAGTCATTCACCCGCGGCTGGCACATTGCAATGCTGTTTGCCGGCGCATTTACACTGCTCGTCGGTATCGTCGTTTACATCTTCATCCCGGAACGAAAGCCCGAACCCGCAGACGCAGCCGTGTCATCCTGACCCGCAATTTTGTCATCCTGAGGTATCGAAGGACCCCGAGCGCAGTCGAGGGGCTACCGCACGAAAAACGACGTGCCGGCGGGTAAAAGCACACCATGAAGTGGTTTATTGCGGGAGTGTTGCTGGCAATCACCGTAGCCGCATGCAGTGCACAACAACAGCAAAGCGCATCGCAGAGCGCGAACGACGCATATCTTGCAGCCGCGGTCGGAACGAAGATTGCAACGATCGACGTCGACGCGGTTACACGCGTGCATGTCTCGGCGAACGACGGCGTCGTAACACTGACGGGGCAAGCGCGCAGCGCGCAAGAGCGGTTTCGATACGCATCGGCAGCGAAGGCGGTGAGCGGCGTGAAAAGCGTGCGCGACAACCTGTCGATAAATCCGCATGCCGAAGGCCTCCGCGGCCAAGCCGCTGATGCCGCACTGGCTGCGCGCATCTCGGGGGCCATAGCGGGCCAAACCGGCGTCAATGCGCTACAAGTGAAGCCGTCCGTTCATCGAGGGCACGTCGTCCTGAGCGGCAGAGTCCGCACACAAGCCATTCATGAAACGATTCTGGAAACGGTACGCGGCGTTTCCGGCGTAAAGAGCATCGACGACAAAATCACGGTCGGTCCCTAGCGGTCCCGCGGCGCAAGGCGTACCATGAAGCCCTTGGGAGGTGCCTGCCATGAAGCGGTTCCGGCTTCCTCGCTTCCAGACGTTCGCGGCTTTCGGTGCGACCATATTTTTGAGTTCTTGCGGCGGCACGACGAATACGATGCCGCCGGGGCCGACTGCAGAGTCGCGGCCGCTTGCAATGTCGACCGCCTCTGCTTCGTATGAGGTGATCTATCCGTTCAGCGGCGGACTGGATGGCGGGAATGCAGCGACGGAGCTCGTTTTCGATCCGCAGGGCAACGCATACGGCACGACAGTTCAAGGTGGGAATGCCGGTTGCGGCACGGTTTTCCGTCTTCATCCGACCACCATCGGACACTGGCGCGAAAGCGTGCTCTACAACTTCAGCTGTTTCTCCGACGGAAAGAATCCGCACGGCGGAGTCGTGCGCGATGCCCAAGGAAATCTCTACGGCACGACGGTTGCGGGCGGCTTGAGTGGCGGCTGCACGGGCGACGGCTGCGGCGTCATCTTCAAGATCGCGGCCGGTGGCGGCGAGTCGGTGCTGTACACATTTCAGGGAAAAAACGATGGATTCGGACCGGGATCGCCGCTCGCATTCGACGCTAGCGGCAATTTGTACGGAACTGCCCCCGACGGCGGCAAGTTCGGAGACGGCACAGTATTCACGCTGAAGTCTATGAGCGGCGTGTGGGTTTTCGAAGCGATTCATCAGTTCACGGGCGGCAACGACGGATCGACGGGCTCGCTGGGGCCGCTGTTCGTCGATGCGCACGGAGCGGTGTTCGGCGTGGCCGAGCTCGGCGGCGCGCATCAGTCGGGCGTCGCGTATGAAATGAAGCGCGTAAACGGATCGTGGACGTTCGCTCCAATCTATGCATTCAAGGGCCAACCTGATGCGGCGTTTCCGTATGGTGGATTGATCGAAATCGGAGAAACGCTGTACGGCACGACGTATTTCGGCGGGACGACCGGTAACGGATCGGTCTACGAGCTCACGCCGGGGACAACAAGCTGCAGCGAGCGCGTCTTGTACAGTTTCAAGGGTGGAAATGACGGCAGCTTTCCGACGTCGACACTTATGGCCGGCCCCGCCGGCAGGTTGCTGTACGGCACGACGTCGATGGGCGGCGGCGCGAGTTGCGATTGCGGCACGGTATTCTCGGTCGCACGCGGGGCAATGACGGAAAGCGCGTTGCATCGTTTCGGCGCATTGCATGACGGTCAGAATCCGTATTACGGTCTGACGCAATTCGGAAGCTCGCTCTATTCGTCAACCGTCGCCGGCGGCACATCCGGCAACGGAACGATCTTCAGCATTACACCTTAAATGATCGCTGCAGCGTCTGCGGTCGCCTTGCTCGTCGGCACCTGGACGTGTATTCGACCGGGTCTCGGAAACACCAGCTACGTGTTTGCCTCTTCGAATACCGGCGTAGTCGTCGCGGCCAAACAATCATTTCGTTTTCGTTACCGCTTTACTGACGTCTCGCGGTACGGAACGAGGTATGTCGGTTATCTATATACGGGAGACCATGCGCCGCCGTACGGGTCGCGATATTTAGTAGGCGTGTCGGGTTCAACGATGCAGCTCTCGGACGGCGAACAGTGGCAACGTTCCGAGTCTCCGCCCCAGTATCTGCCGATTCCCGACTTCATCAACATGTCGTGCCGGCGCTCAGGAAACAGGTGAAGGAGCTTACATGCAGCGTTGCGCGCCCAAATCCGGAACCTCGTCAACGTTGCCGGGCACGTGCAGAACTATTGTGCACGCGCGGCCTTGCGCCGTTGCGCCTTTGAGCTGATGGATCCCGGGTGAAATACCCGGAATGAACACATGTCCGTCGTAGCCGATGGGATAACGCGTCGTTCCTTCGAGCCAACTGCCTGCGGGGAGCGGCGCATTATGCGCGTCGACTGCAGCGAACGAAACGTCGCCGTGTGAAACGACGCGCAGCGTCAGCGTCATCGGCGATGTTTTCCCCGGAACGACGTCAAGCGGATCGACGACGTTATACGATATCGGCACGTCGTCGACGTCGATTTCGTTGAGCGTGTACGGCCGCAGGTTGCGCAGCAGCACCTCGCCGCGACGATTCGTCGTTCCTACATCCGTTGAGTTCACTTTCACGCGCACGTTGCGCAAACCGGGAATGCGCAGGATGCCGAACGACTCGTTTTCGTCCACGCGGCGCACGGCGTAGACACTCCCACCCAAAAACGCGAGCGCGCCTTGCAGCGACGGTTCGTAGAGACTCGCTCCGTATTGCTGCTGCCAGCTGAAACGGGCGTCGGCCCACGGCAGACTATCGTCGACTTCTACGCCGCGGTCTTGCGACGAGCTTGCCGAAGCGTTGACGGTCGTCGAGAGCTGATGGTTCGGCCCTAGTCCCTCGTTGCTCCACGAGAGCCGCGACGTCATATCTCGCTGTGTCGTTATAGAGGAATTGGTCGTGAGCGTGCTGCGATCGCCGGCACGCAGACTGAAGGACAAGTCCGCGTTCGTGCGATGCGCGATGAAATCGTAGAACGGCGAGAGTTCGATGTTCATCATGCCGGCGCGGAAACCGACGCGCGTCGAAAGCGCGGACTGATTCGAGCCGTTGCTGTCGCGCGATCGGCTGAACGAAAGACCTAGCGTCCACGCGTCGCCTACCCGCAAATCGAGCGAGCTGCGTTCGGCGATCTGCGCGACGATGTCGCCGTCGTACCCTTCCGGAATAGGCTGCGAGCGCATCGAGTTGAACGTGAAGTCCTCGCGAAAGGTGAGGTTGCCGAGTGCGGCCTGGTAGCGGTACTCGCTCGAACGCCGCCGGTTTCCGCCGCCGATGCGAAATCCGAGCTGCTGAAAAGGTCCGAAGCGCGCGTCTGCACCGCCGTCGAAAAATTGCTCGCCGGAAACCGACTCCGCGAGAACCGATCCGGTGACGTTGTCGGTCAGACCGTACTCCACGCCGCTTTGCGCGATGAAGCCGCGATAGTATTGCCCGCGGCTATCGAGGTTGGCATGTGCGACGCCGGCGTCGACGCGGAATTGCGAGAAGCCCTTGCCCAAAAATTGCGGGTCGTATGACGGACGCGCCGTTTGCACCGTTTGCTTGCCGCTCGCATCGGTGAGCACCATCACGATGTCCGAGTGCGCCGCCGACGCGGGCAGATCGCTCACATTAAATGGGCCTGCCGGAACGTCCGTGCGCAACTCGAGCACGTTGTCGACGTATACCTCGAGCCGTGACGGCGAACTGGCGAACCCCGATACCGAAGGCGGACCGTGCGGAACGTATTGCGGATCGCTCGTGTAATCGGTGGCGTAGTGCACACCGGCGAACGCGGCACTCACGCCAAGCCATCCGCCGTCGCTGGTGTTGTCACCTACCGAGATAACGCTGTGCGAGCTGCGGTTCAACCGGTACCACCGCAATCGCGACCGGTGAAATTCCAATCCGCCGGCTCCGGCGGTGCTCAGGTAGCGCGCCTCGTAAATGCCGCCTTGGCTCGCGGAAAAAAAGTCGTAACGGCCGTTTTCGCGAGTGAGCGTATAGTTCAAGAACGACCCGCGTCCGCTATTGAGCGGAAGCTCTTCGGTGTTGCGATGTCCGCGAAAGGCCGTCTTCGGGGCAACGATGTCCAATGCGCCGTTTTGCGCATCGATTGAATCCGCAACGCGCAAATCCCGTTCCAAACTGAAATACGATCGCCCGTCGCGTTCGAATGCGGGCATACGCGGCCGCTTGAGGCCCCAGGCATCGAGATCTTCGGAAGCGACGTAGACGCTCTCGTCTTGGTCGACGTACACCGCCGAATGTTGCGATACGACCACGCCGTCCAGTCGAACGAGGAAGTGCTCCAAGTGGTACGTGTCATTGAAGGCGTCGTTTTCCTCGACGGCACCGGCGCGCAGCGTCGCCAGCAAGCACAAGGCGCACAGCAGCGCCGCCAAGCGAATCATTGCGAGACGGTAACGCGGGCGGTCTGTCGCCGCCCCTGCGCATCGTCGAACGTCACTTCCGCATCCGTGCCGTGCAGCGGTCCATTGATGCGCAGGTGAAATAATTGCGTGCTGTTCGCGAGCACGTAGCCGGCGACCGGCGCATCCGCAACCGACACGTTCTGGATATAAATGTGTTCGTTGCCGCCGTTCACGACGACGAGGTCGGCGCGCTGCGGTCCGGCGGATTTCAACGTGAAGGTCGGGTCGACTGCCGGTTTTGCGGGCGGAACGAATAGCGCGGCTTCCAGCCGGCGCGCATTTTGCGGCGGTGCCGCTGCGCCGGGGACGACGCGCGTCAGGACGACTTTGTAGCTTTGCTCAGTCGAAGGAGAAGCGTTCCCGCGCGGCTCGACCCGAACGAGCACCGTTTGGTACGGGTCGATGCTGAAGACCGACGGCACCACGATGAAGCCGGGGGCCGGTGTAAGCACGTTTTGCCCGTTGCGCTGCGTCCAGCGCATCACGCGAACGTCGAAGATGCGCGGCTGCGCGGAAAGGCTTGAAAATTGAAATTCCGCGATCGACGCGGTGCGCGTGATCGTCACGTCTCGCGGCTGCATCGTGAAAGGGCCGCCGGTAAGTATGCCGGCGACCCCAAGTGTAAAAAAGAAATTGCTCACGAACGGTGCCCACTCGCAAGGCTGTCAGGGGTCTTACCGGCGCCTTCTGACGGCCCTCCAAGCGGACCTCCGGCCGCTTGTGTTATCTTCGATCGTAAACTATCAAGTTCACGTTAGGTTCTCAGGTGCGTGTGCGTGGGCGGCTGCACCTCGTGGGTCACATGCATGCGTTCGTACGAGAGCGCGACGAGTGCGGTCACGATCGCGAGCACGCCCAGCACGATGTTGCTCCACACGAGCGTGACGTTCATCACGACGATGCCGGTGGAGATGAAGAGCCAGATGCCCGCCAAAATATTGATTACAGGCCAGTAACCCATGCGGTTCGTCTTGGCAAAGGTCGCCATTTCGATAATCGCGACGATCCCGATGATGAACCCGGTGATCACCATGTCCCACTTGGCGCCGTACGAATCGGGGACCGCGACGAAGGGTGAGATAATCGTCAGAATGCCGACGGCAACGTTCACCCAGGGTACGCGATTCGGAATTTCCATTTCAGACCTCCATCCATGTCGTACCCGGAGCCTGGTCCGTATCCGCGCGGCGCATGCTTGCGGAGATGCGTGTCGAAAAGGGCCGCTCCCATTCGACGTCTTGATAGAACAGCCACCGAAGGGAGAAGTTCATGCGATTTATTGTCCAGGTTCGCGCCAACGCGGCGAGCGAGGCCGGCGTGCTGCCGACCGCCGAGATGCTCGCGCCGATGGGGCGTTTCAACGACGAGCTGATCAAGGCGGGCATCATGCTTGCGGCCGATGGGTTGAAGGATTCGTCAAAAGGCGCGCGGCTGGAGTTTTCGAACGGCAAGGTCACGGTTATCGACGGTCCGTTCGCCGAAACGAAAGAGCTCATTGCCGGGTTCTGGATCGTCCAAGCAAAGTCGAAAGCGGAAGTGATCGAGCGCTTCAAGCACGCGCCGATGCAAAGTGGCGACGTGCTCGAAATCCGCGAAATCTTCGAGGCCGACGATTTCGGCGACGATCTCGCGCCGGCAATGCGTGAGCAGGAAGCGCGTCTGCGGAGGCAATTGTCATGAGAATCCTCTCGATATGGACGTTCGATCCGTCGACGAAACAACCGCCAACGGCCGAGCAAATGCAGCAAATGGGTGCGCTCATCACCGAACTGAAGAGCACCGGCGTGCTCATCGATACGGGCGGCGCAATGGACGGGTCGCTGGAACTGCGCTATGCGCGTAAGAACGGCAAGGACACCGTCACCGATGGCCCGTTCGCCGAAGCAAAAGAGGTCGTCGGCGGGTTCGCTCTTTTTGAAGTCGCGAATCGCGACGAAGCACTTGCGTTCACGCGCCGGTTCTTGGATGTTTCCGGAGACGGCACGTGCGAACTGCACGAAGTGAGCGTCGCCTGATTCAAGAGCAGCTCGATGCGATCTGGCGCATCGAATCGCCGAAACTCATCGCCGGCCTGACGCGCATGCTGCGCGACGTCGGGCGCGCAGAAGAGCTTGCGCAGGATGCTTTCGTTGCTGCACTCACGCAGTGGCCGCAGGAAGGTATCCCGCGCAACCCCGGCGCGTGGCTGATGACCACCGCAAAACGTCGCGCGATCGATGTAATCCGCCGCGAGAAAACGCTCGAAGGGAAAACGGAAGGCATCGCTGCGGACTTGCAGTCGCAAGACACCGCCTCGGAATTCGATACCGTGAATGAAGAAGTCAGCGACGACGTCCTGCGCTTGATGTTCGTCGCGTGCCACCCGGTCCTCTCGGCGCAAGCGCGCGTCGCGCTGACGCTGCGCCTCATCGGCGGTCTAACCACCACCGAAATCGCGCGAGCATTTCTCACGTCCGAACCAACCATCGCGCAGCGTATCGTGCGCGCGAAGCGCACGCTCACCGAAGCGCGCGTGCCGTTCGAAGTGCCCTCCGGCCCTGAGCGCGCGCAACGTTTGGCATCCGTGCTGGAAGCCATTTATCTGATCTTCAACGAGGGCTACGCGGCGACGGCCGGCGACGACGTGTTGCGCCCGGAGTTGGTAGAAGACGCGCTGCGCGTCGGCCGCATCCTCGCCGGCCTCATGCCCGGCGAACCGGAAGTGAACGGGCTCGTTGCGCTGATGGAACTGCAAGCCTCACGAATGCACGCTCGCGTGCGCGCGGACGGCTCGCCGATCCTGCTGCTCGATCAGGATCGCCGCAAATGGAACCGCCTGCTGATTACGCGCGGCCTCGCTTCACTGGAGCGCGCCCGGCGGCTCGGAGGCGCGCTGGGAACGTATACGCTGCAAGCGTCGATCGCCGCGTGCCACGCGCGCGCCGCAACGCCGGATGACACTGATTGGCGAGCCATCGCCGCGTTGTACGACGCCCTCGGGCAAGTGTATCCCTCGCCCGTCGTCGAGCTGAACCGCGCCGTGGCGGTCGGCATGGCCTTCGGACCCGAGGCAGGTCTGGAAATCGCGGATTCTCTGCTCGAGGAACCCGTGCTCAAGGCATACCACTTGCTGCCAAGCGTGCGTGCCGACCTCTTGCAGAAGCTCGGCCGCTTGTCTGAAGCGGCCCAAGAGTTCGACCGTGCGGCCGCTCTCGCGCAAAATGCGCGCGACAAGAAATTCTTGCTCGAACGCGCCGCGGAGTGTCGATTTTAGCTAGCCGCGTTCGACGTCCTCAATAGAACAGGAGGACGGATCATGAATGTCGCTACGACCATCGCTCGCATACTGCTCGGCTTGCTCTTTACCGCCGCCGGTGCGATGCAGTTTCTCATCACGAATCCGCCGGCGC
The DNA here is from genome assembly GCA_035294905.1 of Vulcanimicrobiaceae bacterium. GTDB lineage: Bacteria > Vulcanimicrobiota > Vulcanimicrobiia > Vulcanimicrobiales > Vulcanimicrobiaceae > DATGJX01. The sequence goes on from DATGJX010000213.1 coordinate 18,193, forward strand.
AGCCCGGACTTGCCGGCACGTTTACCGAGGTCTTCATCCACTCGCACTGGGCGCTCTTCATCGGTGCAGCGCAACTGGCAATCGGATTGCTGCTGCTCGCAAACCGCTACGTGACAATCGCGCTCATCATGCTCGCTGCGTTTCTCTACAACAGCTTCGCGTTCCACATCACGATGGCGCCGAGTGCGCTACCCGCACCGGTCATCGTGCTCGCACTAGGGCTGCTGGTCGCGCTCAAGTATCGTTCGAACTTTGCCCAGCTGGTTCGCGTCCCATAAAATAGAATTCTTCGTTCGGACGCATGTCCATCACGCCGGCCATGCGGTTCGAGAAGCCGAAGAAGGCGGCAATCGCGGCGATGTCCCAAATGTCGTCGTCGCTGAAGCCGGCCAGATGCAGTTCGTCGATCTCGTGCTCGGTTGCGGCAAACCCCGGTTCGTTTACGCGCGATGCAAATGCGAGCATCGCGCGCATGCGTGGCGAGATGTTCGCGGTGCGCCAGTTGTTCGCAATCTGTTCCGCAAGGATCGGATCCTTTCCGAGAATGCGCAACGCGGCGCCGTGAGCCACCATGCAATACTGGCAGCGATTCTCGGAGGAAACCGCGACGACGATCGCTTCACGCTCGGCGCGTGAAAGATTCCCCGGCCCTTTCATCAGCACGTCGTGGTAGCCCATGAACGCGCGAAAATGCTCCGGACGCCGCGCATACGCGCGGAAGACGTTTGGGACGAACCCCAGTTTCTCCTGATTCTTCTGATAAATCTCGCGAATGTCGTCCGGCAGTTCGCTTTCCGGCGGCTCGCGGAAGCGGGACACGTCGGTGCGCGTTTGCATGTGCTGTCGCATAAACGCTGACGTTTCGAGCCGTCCGTTTCTTTCCTTTGCCGCCAGATCGTGAGCGACAGCCGCGCGGCTTCGGGCCTACGCTTCGGGCATGAAAAGGTCACGCTTGTCTGCCGCGGCGGCGCTCGCGGCACTGCTCTCCGGCTGCGCCGGCGGGTCTGCGGTTACGCCGACAGCCTCGGCCCCGAACGCACCGGAATCTCAACCCAGATCGGCATCCGTCATCGCAACCGCATCGGTCCCGCAATACCACGCGATCGCGCTCGCGTCGCTCGGCGGCACCGTTGCATCGGGCATCAGCGAGAACGAACAGAACTTCGTCAGCGGTTACTCGTTGCTTGCCGGCAACGCGACGCTGCACGCGGCGCTCTGGCGTCCTTCGTCGACGGCCGCAGTCGATCTCATGACGCTCGGCGGCACCAACAGTGCAGTCGAGTGGCCGAATCATCTGGCCGGTCACGTCGTCGGCATCTCGCAGACTGCAACAACCGATCCGCTGGGCGAACAGTGGAGCTGCTCCTATCCCGCGGGCGGCGGGTTTCTTCCGTACACCGGACAAGAATGCCGCGGATTCGTCTGGGCGAACGGCGCGATGAGACAGCTCGGAACACTCGGCGGCAACAACAGCTTTGCGTCGGGTTCCAATGAGTCCGGGCAAATAGTCGGCTGGGCGGAAACCGCCGTGCACGATGCCACCTGCGTCGCTCCGCAAGTCTTGCAATTCGAGGCGGTCGAGTGGAACCGTTTGGGCCAGGCAATGCCGCTTCGGCCGCTGCGCGGCGATCCCGATAGTGCGGCAACGGCGATCAACGATACGGGCAACGTCGTCGGCATTTCCGGAATATGCCAAGTTGCCGTCGGACGATTGAGCGCGGAACACATGCTGCTGTGGCACGACGGCATTCCAATGAAACTTCCGACACTCGGCGGAACCGGTTTCAACACGCCGGAGATGATCAACGACGAAAACACCGTCGTCGGATTTGCCGATCGTCCCGGCGACAAGGGCGGCAGCAACTTCAACGGCCATGCGTTTGAGTGGACGCAAGCCGGCGGCACCGTCGATTTGGGGACGCTTTCGGGCGACGCCGTCAGCTTCGCGTACAGCGTCAACAATCGCGGGCAGGTCGTCGGCCAGTCGTGCACGCCGGGATGCGCGGCTTCACGCGCGTTTCTGTATCAAAACGGCCAGATGTACGACTTGAACGGGCTGCTCGATGCTGCAAGCGCCGGTTTTAACTTGATCTACGCCAACGACGTCAACGACGAGGGGCAGATCACCGGCCTTGCGATCGATCCGGGCGGGGCAATCGTTGGATTCCGCCTCGTTCCGACCGGCACCATGACGTCGCAAAGCGAGCGAGCCGTCACGTTACGGCCGCGCAACACGCTGAACTACCACGTTCACATGGGCCCCTTCGGCCGTCCTATCGTCACGAGGTGACCGTCGTGGAAGAGCGAGCATGGGTTGATCGTCCCGACAGGCAGATGCAGTTTCGCGTGCGTCATTCGAGCCGCGATCGTTCATGGCGCGGATTCGACGCGTACGTGTACGATGCGAGCGACGGATATTCGTTCGAAGTGTTCTCGCATCACAGT
>DATGJX010000214.1:0-7684 GCA_035294905.1 Vulcanimicrobiaceae bacterium
CAAAACGCCGCGCTTTTATTTCGATTTGCTCAAAGCGCGCGAATTCGCGCGTCAAGGGCAGACGCCGTGGACTCCGCCGGTCTCCGTGCTTTTCGCGCTTGACGCCGCGCTCGCGAATTACCACGCCGAAGGCGCGCAGCACGTCTGGGCGCGGCATGCGATATACGCGCAAGCGATTCGCGCGGCATTTGCCGCACTGGGCCTCGAGGTGTTCTCGCAGCCGGGCGCACATTCCGTAACGGTGGTTGCCGGGAAAGTTCCCTCGGGTGTCGATGCAGGGATGCTGCTGCGCAAGCTGCGCGAAGAGCGCGGCGTTTCGCTTTCAGGCGGACAGCTCGAACTCAAAGGGAAAATCGTGCGCATGGGCACGATGGGCGACGTTTCGCAGACGGACGTTCTTGGCGCTCTCGGCGCACTCGAGATGGCATTGCTCGAGTACGACGTGCCCGTTCACGTCGGCGCGGGCGTGCAAGCTGCGCTGCGCGTGTTCTTGGACTTGGCCGCGGGCGCTAGACGCGATGCCGTTCAAAAACCCGCTGAACCAGCGGCCGTGCAAACGACGGCAGCGTCTCGATAATCGCGTCGTCGACGTTCGCGTCACCTTGCGTGAGGACACCCACGAGCACCGAGCGATGCAGGTCGGCGCGAATGTCGTGCGATAGCGGAAAGAACAGCGCGATGTAGAGAATCAGCCAGATTGCGACGGCGCCTTTTGCCAGGCCGATGGCGCCGCCCGCAAGCGCGTTGCCCCAACCCAGGACGGGCAATTTGGCGACTGCGCTGAGGGCGCGCGCCAACAGCATCACGCCGATGTAGGTCAGAATGCCGACGGCGAACATGCCGACCACGTGCGCCGACCCTGGGCCTAAATGCAGCCACGCCCGCAGCGATTGGTCGAAGACGCCGCCGTAGAGCCACGGCGTGATGAACGCCAGAATCAACGCAATGAAGCCGGCAAGCTCCATGATGAAGCCGCGCTTGTACCCTTTGAGCAGCGCGATGAGCAGAATCGCGCCGATGATGATGTCGGGCCAAACGACGTTCATCGAGCGTTATTCGCGCAAACTCGCGCCGAGTTCTTTACTCAGCGCCTCGAGGGCCGGCGCTATTGCCGCGTCGGCTTCCTCATCCGTAATCGTCGTATCGAATTTCTGCAGCGTCACACGTACAGCCAGGCTTTTTTTCTCCGGCGCGACTTGCTCGCCGCGATATTCATCGAACGCGCGCGCGCCCGTGCAAAGCGGTCCGACGGTTTTGGCGATAACCTGCTCGACGCGCGCGGCCGTCACATCCAGGTCGCACACGAGCGCGAGATCGCGGTACGTGGACGGATATCTCGACGGCGGCCGGTAGAGCGGCGCCCGGTATTCCGGTAAACGCTGGAGGTAGATTCCGCCTCCGTAGACGTTCAGACGCACGTCGAATGCATTACACACACGCGGATCGATCTGGCCGATGAATGCGATCTCGCGTCCGTCGAGCAGGATCGACGCCGTCTTTCCGGGGTGCAAACCGTTGCGTTTGTCGGCGGCGAATTCGAAATCGCGGCGTCCGGTGAGCGCGTGCAGCAGCTCTTCGGAATCGCCTTTGAGCCGCAAGAAATGCGTGTCTTGCCACGATGGTTCGTCGAGCGCTTGTGCAGAGAACACGAAATCCACGATCGCCATCTCCAGCGGTTCGCCGTTCTCTTGGTAAAAGATGTGGCCGATTTCGAAGATACGGGCGGGCGCGTCGATGCGCGCCAAATGCTGCAGGTGCGCTAACGTCAAGCCCGTGCGTAGATAGCGCTGATCTTCAGAGAGCGGATTGAGTACTTCGACCGGAGGGAAGGTCGGAATGACCGCCGCTCGCGCCAATCGCTCGTACTGCTGCGCGCCGTGCAGCGAGTAGGTGACGACCTCGTGATATCCCAATGCAGCCAGTTCGTTTGCGATGCGCTGCTGAAGCTCGAAATCCGAGCTGCGCACGTCGTGCTCGGCAAGCTTCGGAATGGACGGCTCGATGCGGTCGTAGCCGGCCATGCGCGCAACTTCCTCGACCACGTCCGCCGCAATCGCCACGTCGCGCCGCCACGGCGGTGCGGTGACGATCAGGGTATGCTCGTCTTTCGCATCGGCAGCGAAGCCGAGCCGGTCGAGCAGCTCGCGCACCTGCTCTACGGGCAAAGCGAACCCCAGCAACCGTTTGACGTCGCGCAGCGGAAACTCGACGACGTTCGGCTCGTCTTGCGCGCCCGCGACGACGAGCGGCCCTGCGCTCGCGCCTTGCGCCGCAAGCAGTTCGGCGGCGCGCTTCGCACCGGCGAGCGCAAGCGCCGTCGGCAGCGACTTTTCGTGACGGCTGGAGGCTTCGGAACGGAAACCGTGCCGGCCGCTCATGCGCCGCACTCGCGAACCGGTGAACGTTGCCGCTTCCATCAGAATACCGGTCGTTTCATCGGTCACTTCGCTCGTCGCGCCGCCCATCAATCCGGCGAAACCTTCGGGCCCGCGCGCGCTCGCGATCACGAGGTCCTCTGCGGTCAATTCGTGCTTTTCGCCGTCGAGCGTGACGAGCTGCTCTCCGCCGCGCGCGTCGCGTACGACGAGCTGCTTGTCCGGAATCTTCGCCGCATCGTAAAAGTGCGTCGGCTGCCCAACCTCGAGCATGACGTAGTTCGAGATGTCGACCAAATTGTTGATCGGACGTTGTCCCGCGAGTGCGAGGCGAATGCGCATCCACGCCGGCGACGGGCCGACGCGCACGCCGTCGAATTCTTGCAGGGCGAAGAGTTTGCAATTGGGCGACTCGATGCGCACGTCCGCGTTGCTTTGCAGCGTTGAGGGAATCGTGCGCGGTTCCGGTGCGCGCAGAGCCACGCCTTGATACGCAGCCAGTTCGCGCGCAAGACCGATCATCGACATCGCGTCGACCCGGTTGCTCGTGACGTCGACGTCGAGCACCGCCTCGCTCAGGCGAAAGTATTCAACGACGTCCGTGCCCGGCTGAAGGTCGGTTTCGAATTGCATGATGCCGTCTTCGAACCATTCGGGCGGCAGTGCCAGCTCGTCCGCGGAGATCATCATGCCTTCGGATTCAACGCCGCGCATCTTGCGGCGTTCTATCTTCAGATGCGGAAGCTGCGCGCCGATTGTGGCAACCGCGATCGTTTGCCCTCGTGCAACGTTCGTAGCGGCGGTTGCAATCGTGAGCAGCGCGCCGTTGCCGACGTTGATCTTGCCGACTTGCAAGCGATCGGCGTTCGGATGCTTTTCGAGCTCCTCGATGCGCCCCACGACCACGCCCGTAACGACGGGCCGCTCCTTGACCGCATCGACGGGAAAACCGATCTGCGCGAGCATCTCCGCAACCTTTTGCGGATCTGCCGGCAAATCGACATACTCACGAATCCATGCTAGAGGAACTTTCACGCGGGTTTCCTATTTTGGCGGCGCCCTCGGGGAGGGCTCATGTCAGCGGTTAGATTTAGGCGTCCTGTAATCGGGGGGCCCCACAAGGTGGGGGGCGCGCAGGCTAGGCCGGAGTGCCTTATAACGCAAACGAGCAATTTAAGCTCCCATCGTATTTATGCTGCGTGCTCGCGGGATATTTCGCAAGCAATTCCGGCGAGCGGCTCGGGCGGCGTGTAAGCGCTCCTGCGCAGTTCGGACAAACCAAGTTCGGGGGTTCGTTTGCGCAGCGTTCGCAGAACGTGCACTCGAACGAGCAGATATAGACGTCATTCGCGCTCGGCGAAAGATCGCGTCCGCAACATTCGCAATCGGGCCGCATCTCAAGCATGACACTTATTTTCACGGCGCCCTCGGGGAACGCTTGAGTTAGCACATGGATTTAGGCGCCATGATGTTGGGGGGCCCCACGAAGTCGGGGGCGAGGAGGCTAGGCCGTAGTGCCTCATGATAACTGATACAAAAAATCGGGGTCGTTTTCGTAGAAGCGGCGGATGTCGTCGATATCATACCGCACCAGCGCCATGCGCTCCACACCGAAACCGAACGCCCATCCGGAGTAGACGGAGGGATCGAAATCCATGTTGCGCAGCACGTTCGGATGCACCATGCCGCTGCCGCCGAGTTCGATCCACCCCGAACCGCCGCACATGCGGCATTGCGTTGCCGCCGCGTCGTGGTGAGCCAGTCGAACCACGATGCCTTCTCCCCGACAAAGCGGGCATGTGGTGTCGACTTCCGCGCTCGGTTCCGTGAACGGAAAGAACGACGGGCGAAACCGCACTTGTTGATCGGGGCCGAAGAGTTCGCGGCACATGCCGGTCAGCATGCCCTTGAGGTGCCCCATGTGCACGTCTTCGCCGACGAGCAAGCCCTCAATCTGATAAAACTGAAAGAGATGGCGCGCGTCGACCGCATCGCGGCGATAACACTTTCCGGGCACGACCACGGCAACGGGCGGACGATGCTGCTGCATCGTGCGAATCTGCATCGGTGAAGTATGCGGACGCAGCAGCAGCGTGTCGGTGAGAAAGAACGAATCGAACCCTTCGCGGGCCGGATGATCCGGCGGAATGTTCAGCGCGTCGAAGTTGTAATACTCCGGCTCGATTTCCGGGCCGAGCACGACCGCAAATCCGTGATGTTGAAAATACCGGCACGCGTCCTCGATGACGCGGCGCACCGGGTGAATGGATCCGGCGCGAGGGGCAATGGACGGAAAGGTCACGTCGATGCGCGCGCCGAGCTGCGCATCAAACGCGCGCGACTCCACGCGAGCCTGCGCGTCCGTGAGCGCCGCTTCCATCGCTTCCACGGCTTCGTTGATCAGTTTGCCGGCGCCGGGGCGCTCGGCGGGCGGCAACTGTCCGATGCCGCGCCGGAGTAACGTTATTTCGCCGCTGCGGCCTAAATACGTCACTCGTACGGTTTCAAGTGTCTTCTCGTCGTTTGCCGCGGCGAGCGCGGCATCGAATCGCGCGCGCAGCTCGTTGAGTTGGTCGTTTAACATAAAGCGCCCGGTGATATTCCGGGCGCTTATCGACATTCTTCTTCGTGGGCGAGGTTCAAGTCGCTGGAGCCGGGGCCGGATGCAATTGCCGGTAAATGAGGTAGGCACTGATCGATCCCGTGTCTTTAAAAAGTTTCCAGAAGAATTCGGAGGTCGCCATGCGGTCTGCGTTACTCCTTCTCAAACTGACGTTGGCTCTGCACGCCCGTGCGAATGGCTGCAGTATACCATGCGGGTTTTCCACAGGGTAGTCTTGACTTTTTGGGCTAAACGGACTGCCTTGACAGCGCGGGGAAAGAGGGTTTTCTTGTTAACGAAATGAGCGCCTGGTTGCTTCGTAAAGGGCTATTGCGCCTGCGATAGCAGCATTGAGGCTTTCCGCGTTACCCGGCATCGGAATCGACCCAAGACGCGTGCATAGCGCCTCCCAACGGCCCAAGCCGTGGCGCTCGTTGCCGACCGCCAGCAGGCCGTTCGGCGGCCAGGAGAGCCCGCTCAGCGGGGCACCGCGGGCGGCGAGTCCGGTGACTTCTCGGCCCTGGAGAAGTCCGCGCAGCGTCTCGGGTTCGGCCGTTGCGATAGGCAGGCGAAAAAGTGCGCCCATCGCCGAGCGCACGACCTTTGGGAGATAGGGCTCCGCTCCAAGGGACCCCACGAGCACGCCGGCGACGCCGAAGGCCTCCGCGGTGCGCAGCAGCGTTCCGGCGTTGCCCGGGTCGTTCACGTCGGCCAACAGGAGCACCGAGCCGGTCGTCGCCAGGACGTCGGCGGGGCTGCGTTCCGGAACGCGCGCGACCGCGAGAATACCGCTCGGTGTGTCCACGTCGGAGATGCGCCGCATCGATCGCTCGTCGACGATGTACACCGGCACGCCGTCGCGTTCCAGCGCAGCGATCCCCTCGGCGCGCTCGTAGCTTTGCTGCGTTGCGTAAATTGCATCGATTGGGACACCGGCTTCGCGCGCTTCGCGCAGCAGCGTGGGGCCTTCGAAAGAAAAGCATCCCTGCTCTTTACGGCCTTTTTTCGTGAGCAGATCGCGCGTCCGATCGACGCGCGCGTTATGCGCGCCGAGTGACGTAGGCACGCAGTGCGATCATCGCAACGCCGGAAATGATGGCGGAGATCAGCACGGCGATGCGATCGTTGAAATGATGCGGTACGACGAACCGCAGCATTAGAAACGTGATTACGACGAAGATGACGGCCCACACCAGCAGCCAGAGCAGTTCTTGACCGATCGAGGATTGCGAACGTTGCACGGTTGCTTCTACTAGGTCCCCCTCGCCTATCCCGTTAATTCTGGGCGGCATGAGCGAGCGGCAGCGAGTGGTGTCCTCACAAGAGATTTACAAAGGGCGCGTTTTTCGCGTTCGCACGGACACGGTACAGGATGAGAGCGGCAGGCAGCACCGCTTGGACATCATCGAGCACCCGGGATCCTATGCAGTGGCGGCGATGCCGGCCCCGGATCGGCTGCTGTTGATTCATCAGTACCGCCATGCCGCCGGACAAATGCTGTGGGAGATTCCGGCCGGCACGGCCGAACCGCGCGAGACGTGCGAAGAGGGCGCGCGACGCGAATTGCGCGAGGAAACGGGCTTTACGGCCGATACGCTCGAGCTGCTCTGCACGGTCTACCCGACGCCAGGCTACTCGACGGAAAGCGTGCACGTCTACGCGGCGCGCGGTTTGCACGCCGGTCCGCAGCAGCTCGAAGACGACGAGCATATCGACGTCCGCGAGACGACTTTTGACGAGGCGTGGAGCATGCAAGCGTCCGGCAAGATCGTAGATATGAAAACGGTGTTGGCGCTCCTTTGGCTGTCCCGGCAGCTATAAACAAGTTTCATCAAGAGTCGATAATCCATCTACCGGAGCTGCCACAGAATACGCTATTGTAGCGTTAACAGGCTGTGGCGTTTCGCCATGGAGGTAAGTGCGCGTGGACACACCGCGGGATATTAATGCGGTTCTAAAATATTTGCTCAGCGACGGCAAGGAAGCCGGGGTATCGTCGGTTTTGGCACCTGAAGATGAAGCCTACCTAAACAAGCTCATTGCTGCGGTGCGCTCGGGGAAGCGCGCCGTGCTCATCGTCGAAGATTCCGACGACAAGCTCAAATACATGTTCAGCAATGCTTCACGTGCGGAAGCCGTGAGCATGCTGGGCAAAGTGATTGAAGCAACGGGGCGGCGTTTAGCTAACGGCGACGACTAACCGTACGGCTCCAAAAAGAGCCCATCGACTTTAGCATCCGGCGCGAGCTTGAAGTGAAAGCGGAAACCTGCGCGCCGGAACTTCACATCAAACACGTAAACCGTATCATCCGAGTCCTGATAGCTTTCAACCGGAACCAAAGAAAGCACGGGTCCCAATGAAGCGAAATCAGCCTGGTGTACAAGCTGGTCGCTCAAATATTGGCTGAAGTCGCTCGTCAATTGCGTACGGTCGATGTCAACGCGCTGCAGACGGTCGAGCCATTCTGCGGCGCGTTGCGTTATCGTGCTTCCGAAATGCGCCGGCGGCAACGGCGCGATGACGTTCAGGATGCGGTCGGCGAGACGCTCCGGCTCGACCGTCGTCTCTCCGCTGAGCGAATCCGCGTTCGCGAGCACGATCACCGCGACGTGCTCGTCCGGCAAGAGCGCGTTCATCGCGTGATAACCTGCCAGCAAACCGTTTTGCCACACGTAGCGCTGCCCGCCGCGCTGATCGACCACCCAG
>DATGJX010000215.1:0-6574 GCA_035294905.1 Vulcanimicrobiaceae bacterium
CAGAGCCGGCAGATCGGCCGGAATGTTATTTGGTACGCGCGCAGTCTTCGGCCGAAGCTTCATATCGAGCGCGATGAGCGCGCTGGCCAAATCTTGTGCGAGGCCGGTGAGCATTTGCAGCTCCTCGTCGTCGTAGTCCCCGTGCCGTGCGTGGACGAGCAAAATGCCGACGAGGTCGCCGGCGGCCGTAATCGGAAACGCATGCGTTCCGAACGCCGCCGATTTCAGGTGCGGCGGCTGCGCAGGCGCGCCGCTCGAGCGCAGTCGAATGACGAGCGGATCGTCGAGGTCCAAATCACCCGCGGCCGCGTCGAACGAGGAGGCTTCGGCGCGGAACGTTTCGCGGCGCAAGTAGACGGCGCACGCGCGCGCTTCCAAATGCTGCTCTATCGCTTCGATGACTCGCCGAAGCAATTGATTGACGTCGTTGAACGAACCGAGCTCGCGCCGAAACTTGGTCAGCGCTGCAAGAGCTTCGCGTTTGCGTTTGGTAAACGCATTTTCCACGGCGGTTTCGACGCGTTTGTGCACGGGGCGAAACAGCAGCGCTGCAACGAGCACGATGAGAATTTCGATGGCCGTGCTTGCAACTCGCGAGTGGTCGGAGACGAATCGCTCCGTGACCCATTCGGCGAGCGCAAATACCATCACGATGGCCGTAGTGACCAATGTGTAGGCGTAAGCCTGAAAGCGGCGCCCGGAGCCCGCAAGCGCGCTGCTCATTCAAGATGCCTTAGCCGGGGCCCGTAGCGTTCCTGTGCGCAGGATTCAGGTCCAAGACTGCTCCAAGGTAGCGGGTAGAGGATGAGTAGATGAAAACCGCATTTTTCGCCGCCGTAGCGGCGCTTACGCTAACCGCGGTACCCGCCGTCGCTCAAGTTGCGCCGCCGCCGCCCGGCATGCCGAATGCAGCGATGCGGCAACGGTTCGACCAGATGCGTCAACGCATGGAGCACGTCCATCAGACTGCGCGCGCGGCGATGCTGAACGCGCTCACGCCTGCTCATAAGGCGCTGCTCGCGCAGATTGCCGGGCAGCTCGCAACGGCAACCGCTCCCGACTTCGACGCGGCGGCTGCGCGACTAAACGCTGCGCTGTCCAGCGGTGAAAAGCAAGCGATTATGAATGCAGCGCAGACGGTTCATACGCAGATGCAAAGCGAGATGGAGAGCATGCGCTCCGCGATGCCGAGCCCGCCCCCCGGCGCCGGCGGTCACATGATGATGATGCGCGTACACCGCAATGAGCCGCATGATGCCGGCCACATCTTGCTGTTCATGACGCTGAGCGCGCCGCAATTGACGATGATGATGCGCTAGGCTGCGCTGACGGCTCCGCCTATTGGAACTCCGCCGGCGGTAACGTGCAGCACGATGGCGGCATGGCGCGCAACGCGCCCACTTTGCAGCGCTTGCATCAGTCCCGCGAGTGCAACCGCCGATGCGGGCGCGAGTCGCGCGCCTTCCAGCGACTCGAAAAGGTCGGCTCCGAATTGCGCGTGCGCGTTGTCGGCGACGACGACGTCGCCGCCGCTTTCACAAAGCGCATCGTAGAGGCCGCCGCGCACGCTGTACGGCGGAGCCTGCGCGCTCAGCACTGGTGCCCACAGGGACGTGATGCGCCGTTCCCGCGCCGCCGCGTCGTCGTCGTACGGGATCAGTGCGCGGCTGCGCCGGCGCCAAGATTCGTATACGGGCGCGCTCGGCGCGTTCTGCACGAGCAGCAACTTCGGCAGCCTCGCACCGAAGCGTCCGTCGCCGCGTAAACGCAACGCTGCTTCATGTGCGGCGATCGCGCCGGCGCCGCTGCCGATTGCCTGCACGAAATATTCCGGAAACGCGCCGAGCGTTTCGACCGCTGCGAATAGCGTCGTCGCGATGCCGTCGCGCCGCGCGACGTTGGTTGCACCGCCTTCGAAGATGAGCGCCTCGTCGCTTCCCGCGAGTTGCCGCGCGAGCGCAATAGCTTCGTCGTATGACGCGGTTCCCGCCGCGCGAACGATCTGCACGCATGCATCGAACGGGCCTCGGCGTTCCAGATGCGCCGCCGCGGATTCCGGCACGACGATAATCGCGCGGCGCTGCTGCATGGAGCACGCGCGTGCGAGTGCCGCCGCGGTATTGCCTGCGGAAGCGACGACCAGCGTGCGATTGCGCGGAAAACGCGCAAGTACCGCGGCGCTTTCCAAGTCTTTGAACGTGCCCGTCGGCAGAAGCGCGCCGCGCGCGGGCCAATACCCGTTGAACGCGAGCCACAAATTCGGCGTGCGGAAGTGCGCATTCAGTGTGGCGCTCTGAAATATCGCGGAGCGCGGAACGTCGTAGCTGCTTTGACTGCGCACCGGGAGCCAGTGGCGGTATCGCATGATTCCCTTCGCGCCTTCGTCAGGCGTGAAGCGGGTGAGCGCATATTCGGTACGAAGCAGCGCGGGAGCGTGTTCGTGCTCGCAATGCAGCCGCAGTCCATCGTCCCGATAGCCGGCTCCGCAGCCCAAACAACGCAAACGGTACATGCCATCCTAGCTTCGGCATATTTCCCAGTACAGCTTAACAAAAAGTCCCTGCTCGCATGCCCGGCAGGCCTACGCGAGCCTATGCCGGCTCGGGGTACCGTTAAGCGTATGTTGCGTAAAGTTTCGGCCCTGGTACTCTGCGTCGCGCTGCCGCTGCCGGCAGCGGCTCAAAGTCACGTGATCGCGCAACTCGGAAACGCGCCGCTCGTCGGACAAGTCGCTTCGACCTCTCAATTACAGAACGACCTGCGCAGCCGGCGTGCGGTCTTCGAAGCTGCCGGAACGGGCCTGGGCCTCACGCCTGCGGAGTTCGCGCAGTTCGCACAGCGCATCGCGGATCGGCAAGTCGCATACGTCACGATTCCGCGGCATTTGAATGCAATGTCTTGGCGCAGCGGCGATCGCGTGCGCGTGCTGCACGACGTGATCGTTCCCGCCGGCACGCACGGGTGGGAAGTCGACCTCGTCGAGCAAAACGAAATTCTCGCGCTCTTCATTCCGAACAAATGCGGAAATCTCTCGTTGCTGCGTCGTCCGACGCCAGCGCTCGCTGCGCAGATGCAGGCGAAGGTCGCATCGGCAAACGTCACACCCACACTTCCGCCGCCGATGCCTTCGCCTGCGCCGGTTATTGCAACGCCGATGCCGGCGCCTGCTGCGACACCCGCACCCTATGCGTCGCTAGCATCGTCGACTGGTTCTGCACCCGCGACGCACAGCGCGCATTTATGGCCGCTCCTCTTGCTGCCCGTAATCGCCTTCTTCGCAATGCACGGGCATTCGGGGCCGGTTTCGCTTACGCCGGCTGCTCCGGTACCAGTGGGTGTTTCAGCTCCGACGCCGCCTCCGGCGGGATGCCCAACTCCCAAGCCGCAATGATGGCCGTATGGCCAAACTCTATTTCCGGTATTCCGCGATGAACGCGGGCAAGTCGACCGCGCTCTTGCAAGTCGCGCACAACTACGAAGAAAACGGGCGTCGCGTCGCGATCTTCACGGCCGCCATCGACACTCGTTACGGCGCCGGCGTCGTGACGTCGCGTCTAGGCCCGCAGCGCACCGTCGAGACGTTCGACGAGAATACCGATTTCTGGAGCCGCTTTTCGCGGGACCGCGATCTGTCATGCGTGTTGATTGACGAGGCGCAGTTTTTGCAGCCGGAACAAGTGCGTCAATTGCACCGTATCGCGCACGTGCTCGACATTCCGGTAATCTGCTACGGTATTCGCAGTGATTTCCGCGGCGAGCCGTTTCCGGGCGCGGCCTATCTCCTCACGCTCTCGGACAGCATCGAAGAGGTGAAAAACATCTGTTCGTGCGGCCGCAAGGCCACGATGAACGTGCGCATCGACGAGCAAGGCAAACGCATCACGGCCGGCGATCAAATCGCCATCGAAGGACCGACGCGGTACGTGCAGATGTGCGGCGCGTGCTTCTACGGCGCGACCTAAGCATTACAAATTGACGCGATCGCGATACGCGTTGAGCACGTCGCGCCGCGTCACGATGCCCAGCAGTTTTCCGGTCGCCGTTTCCGTAATGGGTAGAATCGGAACTTCAGGATCGGCCATTGCCGCGGCGGCCTGCTCTAGGGTATCGCTGCGAGAAAGTGTCGCCGGAACGCTGCGCATGTGGTGCGCGACGGTTTGCAGCGGATCTGCCGCGACGGCGGCGGCAACGTCGGAGGCAAGGACGACGCCGAGAAAACGCCCGTCCCGGCAGATTGGCACGACAAACTCGGGCGAGTCTTCCAACTTTGCGGCGACGTCGCGCACGCGATCGTCGGGTGAAGCGACGACGCGCGGCGTGTGCTCGACCATCGTTACGCGCACTTGCGAGAGCGGCCTTGGCCGGCGAACCCGCGCCCAGTCTATGCCGCGCCGCACGAGCTTCATTTCATAAATCGTGTAGCCGAGCAGCCGCCGGCCGATGATGGTTGCGATAACCGTGCTGACCATGAGCGGCAGAATGATCGTGTAATCGCTCGACATTTCGAAGACGATCATGATCGAGGTGATCGGCGCTTCCGCGGCTGCGGCGAAGACCGCGGCCATGCCGACCAATCCGTATGCCGCCGATGACGCCGTCCAACTCGGAAAAAGCGCATGCGCAACGCTGCCGAACGCGTTGCCGAGCATTGCGCCGGTATAGAGCGATGGCGCGAACACGCCGCCGCTGCCGCCGGATCCGAGTGTGAGCGACGTCGCGACGGGCTTGAGGACGGCGAGCACCAGCGAATGGCCGCCCGGCACGTGCGATGCGAGCATCGCGTCGACGTGGTTGTAGCCGACTCCGAAAATTTGCGGAAACCAAATACCGATGACGCCTACGGCGCCGAAACCGGCGGCGGCTTTGAGGAGCGGACTGAATTGCGCCGCCTCGAAACGGTCCTCGATGAAGTAGAGCAGCTTCACAAAGCCCGCGGCCCACACGGCGGCAATGACTCCGAGTATTGCGTACAAACCAAGTTCGGCAGGCGAGACCAAATAGAATGCCGATGCGGTGAATGACGGATGATTTCCGAAGTGGGCGCGCCCGATGACGGCGGCCACGACGCTGGAAACGACGATCGTTGCAAACGAACGCGGCGCAAAATCGCCGAGGATCACTTCGCTTGCAAAAAACACGCCGCCGATCGGCGCGTTGAACGTCGCCGAGATACCCGCGGCGGCGCCGCATGCAACCAGCGTGCGAATGATCGGCGCCGGAGCTCGCACGATTTGTCCGAGCACCGAGCCGATGGTGGAACCGATTTGCACGATGGGACCTTCGCGTCCGCAGCTGCCGCCGAAACCGATGCACGTTGCCGACGCGAGGCTTTTCACCGCGATGATGCGCGGGCGCATCACGCCGCCTTGCAGGGCAACCGAGGCCATCACTTCAGGTACGCCGTGGCCTTTCGCTTCGCTGGCGAACCGGTTGACGATAAATGCGGTCAAGACGCCGCCGGCAATCAAAACGGGAACGACTTGCGCGGCGCCGAGTGCGTGCAATGCGGGAGCAAAGTGTCCGAACGCGAGAGCCTCTTCGCCTTCGATTAAGTAGCGAAACGCGACGGCGCCGTAGCCGCCGCCGATTCCGACGAAGATTGCAGCCAAGAGAAGAAAGGTGCTTTGACTAAAGCTGAAGCGACCGATGTCGATACGATAGCCGTGGTCCGTTTCGACGTACCGAAGCGAACCACGGAGCGAGGCGATCGTACGCATTGCTTGCTTGTTATTGTACGGGCGGGACGGAAAGTCCGCGCCCGGGTTCGTAAAGAACATTAGTACACGTGCGAACCTTTTCGATGCGATAATTCAAAAAAGTGGGAACGACCACCGTGCATGGCCGCCGTCGTCACTCATCCGTGGTACTTCGAAACCGACTGCGCGAAGGACGCGCTTGCCGGTCGGACCCTGTTTGAGCGCTATCTTTCGGATCACACGCAGGAGGGAAGCGACCTCTTCCCCGCTTCGCTCGTGTACGGCGAGCTGATCTCGAACGTCATCAAGCACGCTCCGCAAGGCGGGGTGCGCATTTGGCTCGAGCCGCACCGCGAAACCTTTGCGCTGTGCATCAACGACGCGGGCCGTGGATTCAGCGCTTGCGACGTGCCGCGAATGCCCGACGATCATTCGGAATCCGGCCGCGGCCTGTTCATCGTCATGCAAATCTGCGAGGACGTCTCGTATCGCCGGATGGATCACAGCGGGTTCATCGTGCGCGCGGTATTGCCGCTCCGACGCCGCTAGCGGCCCAGGAAGAGCTTCGCAGCGCTTGGCAGAAGGCATGACCCGCCGTGACACAGGCGGGAAATAGTGCTGCCCTCAAGCGCATCCTCATCGTGGACGACGAGCCGCAAATCGGCGAAGTCCTGAGCGCGTATCTGCGCCAGGAGTCGTTCGAACCGGTCGTCCGCGCCACCGTGACGTCCGCCGTCGCTGAAATAGAGCAGCATCGACCGGACATGATGATTCTCGACATCACGCTGCCTGACGGCAGCGGTCTGGACATCTTGCGGCGCAGCGCCGAAGGCTCGCGGATTCCGACAATCATGCTTACCGCGCGCAGCGAAGAAGTG
>DATGJX010000216.1:0-4772 GCA_035294905.1 Vulcanimicrobiaceae bacterium
CCCAAATCCGCAATCAAGTCGGGACCGTCCTCAATACCGACTGAAAGCCGAAGCAGGTCGTCAGTCACGCCGAGCGCGAGCCGTTCATCGGCTGTAAGCGGAGCGTGGGTCATGATTGCGGGACTGCAAATCAGGGACTCGACGCCGCCCAGTGAGGTGGCAAGATTGAAAATGCTGGTCGAACGCGCGATCTTTCGCGCCCGTTCGGCGTCACCGCGAATGCGAACGGAAACGATTCCGCCGAATCCCGTCATCTGACGTTTTGCCAGCTCGTGCTGAGGATGGGTCGTCAGTCCGGGATAGTAGACTTCGGCGACGTCATCGCGCGCCTGTAAATAGCGCGCAACTGCGAATGCGTTCGATTGGTGCGCTCGCATCCGAAGTGCGAGCGTCTTCGCGCCGCGAAGCGTCAGATAGGCATCCCACGGCCCGGGAACCGCTCCGACGGCATTCTGATGAAACGCGACTTCCTGATGCAAATCCGGATCATCGGTAATCACCACGCCGCCGACGACGTCGCTATGACCGCACACATATTTTGTGGTCGAATGCATCACGATATCGGCGCCGAGCGAAATCGGCTTTTGAAAGAACGGCGATGGAAAGGTGTTGTCGACCGCAACGACCTGCCCCGGCCGCTTCAACGCGGCAATCTCCGCGATATCGATAACCTTTAAGACGGGGTTCGTAGGCGTTTCGATCCAAAACAACTTGGTGTTCGGCCGTATCGCTGCGCGCGTCGCCTCCACATCGGTCATGTCGACGAAACTCGTGGTTATGCCGTACCGCGCAAGAACTTTCGTGAACAAGCGATGGGTGCCGCCGTAGACGTCTCGAGTCGCCACGATATGGTCGCCTGCCCGCAGAAGCGCGGCGACTCCGGCGGCAGCGGCCATTCCGGAGGCGAAGCACGAGGCAAAACGCGCGTCCTCCAGGTCCGCGAGCTGCGTTTCGAGCGCGCGACGCGTGGGATTAGCCGTGCGCGAGTAGTCGAACCCTTTCGTCACTCCTACGTCGGATAACGTAAACGTTGCCGTCTGGTAGACGGGGACGATCGTAGCGCCCGTTGCGCTACAGGGGTCTTGGCCGCTACGAATCGCGCGCGTACTGAAACCGCGAATCGATGCGGAGTGGCCAAATTGCTGATTCGGCATGAGTTGCACTCCGTAGACGAAAACGGCCCCTCACCGCTGGTGAGGAGCCGTAAAAGTTACCTGGGTCGCCAGAAAACGTTACCGCAAAGCCTCACCATCGCCTACGCTATTCGCGCGGCGCATCATGTGACGCATGAAACGATACGTTCCTGTGAACATGTGCGGCCAGATTATCACACCGCTCGAATATCTGTCAACCGTGCGAAGAGCATGTAGTTCAGGGCGTCGCTGCTCCGGAAAGATCGGCGTGGCCTGCGTCGCGCAGCATCTCTACGGTTGCGGGGCTGCATTGCTGCTCGCGATCCGTCCAAACGCAGCGGCGCACGTGCCGCAAATTCGCGCCGTGCAAGTCGGCGTCGTCGAACCGCGCGCACTCGAGCCGTCCGACGACGCGATTCCCGTCGTACTCGTCGGTGTCGTTGCTGCAGACGGCCGCGTTTTCGAGGTCCGCATTGCGAAGGTTCGCGCGCCGTAAGTTGCTTCCCATCACCGAGGCGTCGTGCAAGTTCGCGCCGGACAGATTGGCGTCTTCGAGGTTGGCACCATCGAAGTGCGCGCTGCGCAGATCCATTCCGTGCAAGTCCGCGCCGCGCAAATTCGCGCCGTCGAAGCGCGTCGTCTGCATGGATGCGCCCTGAAATTGTACGTCCTCGAGGTTTGAGCCGTCGAATCGCGCGTCGGACAGATTGGCGTGCCGAAGATCGACGCCGCGCATGTTGGCGCCGTCCAGACGCACGCCGCGCAAGTCTTTCCCGGACAGATCTTCGCTTTCCAAATCGCAGCCGTCGCAGTGCGTAAGCATAGCGCGCGCCGTTTCACCGTCGAGATCGCGCAGCTCATCGTCGCTCAAGTTGACGCCGTCGAACCGAACTCCGTCTAGGTGCGCACCCCGGAATTTCGTGCCGCGCAACTCAGTTCCGTCGAACCGCGCGCCGGTCAGATCCGCGCCCCTCAAGTCCGCCCCGTCCAGATTCACGCCTTCCAACCGGGCGTCGCGCAAATTCGCGTTGCGCAAATTCGCGCCGTTCAGATCCGTACCTTGCAGCACCACGCCGTGCAAATCGTGGCCATGAAGGTCGACGCCGGCCATGTTGCACCCGCTGCAATGCGCAAGGATGTCATCGTCGGTCAGCGTTTTGCCCTCTTGGGCACCGACCGCCGCGGCGCTCGCGATGAGCAGACTCAAAACTAAGGCGGTTGCAAGATATCGTTTCATGTCCTCCCCCGTCACCGCAGCTGAACTCTTAATTCTTTAGTAGATAGTACCGCAACGCGGTCCGGCTGTCAACTAAAGAATTAATCACAGGCCGGTAGGCTGCTACGCGGCTCGATATTTCTTCAGAATGGCGCGAACGCGGTCGATTGGAATTGCCTCCGCCGTGCGGTAGAGGGAATGCACGGTCGTCGCTTGCAGCAACGAATTATAGACCGCTTCTTCGGTCGCTTCGAGCGCGGCTTGGAACAGCGGCGACATGCTGTCGGTGGTCACGGTGTCGTACGCCGTCGAGAACGCGATCGCAAAGTCTCCGCTTCCGTTCTCATACGACGAGCCCACGCGCGCCAGGCCATAAACTGCTCGCGCAGCGAGTCGCTGACATTCGCGTCCGGTAAGTGGAGCGTCGGTCGCGACGACAATCATGCACGAACCCTTGCGCACGGGCGCAAAATCGTATCTGCCCAGCTCTTTTCCCACGGGCGCACCGCCCATCGTCAAGACGCCGCCGAAATTGGTTTGAACCAAGACGCCGACGACGAAGTCTCCGAAGTCCTTCGGCACGGCACGCGAAGACGTTCCGATGCCGCCTTTCCAACCAAGACACATCGTGCCGGTGCCTGCACCGACGGTGCCTTCGGCTACGGGGCCGCTCTTCGCGGTTTCAATCGCACGAATAACGTGTTCGCGCGTAACGTGCATGCCTCGAATGTCGCTCAGACCCGAATCGTTGGTTTCGCCGACCACGGCGTTGACCGAAACGACGCCTTCATTTCCGGATTGCGCGAGCGTCCATGAAATCGCGCCGAGCATTCCCGTCCCGACGCTCAGCGTGTTGGTCAGGATCACCGGCGTCTCGATTGTGCCGAGTTCCTGTACCTGCGTCGAACCGGCAAGCTTGCCATACGCATTGCCGACAAAAACTCCGCCTGATACTTTGTCCTGAAAAACGTTGCCGGGGTGTGGGACGATCGCCGTGACGCCGGTTCGTATCGTGTCGCCATCGATAAGCGTTACGTGCCCGACTCGCACACCCGGCACGTCGGTAATTGCGTTCAGCGCGCCCGGTGGAAATACGCCCGGCGCAAGTCCGAGATCTCGGGCACGCGGCCGCGCCGCGCCGGATCCCCGGCCGCCCGCAAGTGCCGAAGCGGCGGCAGTTGAAATCGAGCTCAATAAAAGATCGCGTCTGCTAAACTGCATCGCGCAGACTTCACTGCGCCTGACCGTGCGACCTAGAGCGCCTTCATTCGCTCGATTGCGACATCGCGTCGTCTACGAGCTCGCCGGCTTGGGCGAGAACTTCGCGTAATCGTTTTAACCGTGCCTCGGTCACGGGAGCAACTCCATCGAGCATGCCTTCGACGGAAGCTTGCGCGATGGTCAACAGGTTGCCCAGGTCGTGGCGCGCCTTTTTCATCGCTGCGCGGCGATCGTCCATTTACGTGCCGGGGTCGAGCTTATAGCCGACGCCGTACACCGTAACCAAGTACGTCGGCGTCTCGGGATTCGGCTCGATTTTGTGGCGCAAGTGGTTGATGTGCCGGTCCAGCGTGCGCTCGAAGATGCTGCCGTCGTCGTGCAGCAGATCCAGCATTTGCGGACGCGAGAGCACTTGCCCCGCGTGCCGTGCAAGCAATGCCAAAATACGAAACTCCGCCGGCCGCACCTCGATGACTTTGCCCTGCACGCGCACTTCGTGCGCGGCCTCGTTGATTTCGAGATCGCGAACGCGATGCACCGCTCCGGGCAGCTCCGCCGTCGCCGCAACTGCGTCCAGCCGCCGAAACAACGCACGAATTCGCGCGATTACCTCGCGCGGTGAAAACGGTTTGGCGATGTAGTCGTCGGCTCCAAGCTCGAGACCGACGATGCGATCGACTTCCTCGCTGCGGGTCGTCAGCACGATCGTCGGAATACGGCGCAGCTCGTTGGTCTTGCGCAGCACGTCGAAGCCGCTGCCGTCAGGAAGACCGATGTCGAGCAGCACGAGATCCGGAGGCCGCTGCTCAATCTCCGCAAGCGCCGCTTCGACCGTTCCGGCACCGGCCGCGTCGTACGTCTCCTTACGAAGATAGTCTTCCAGCACGTCGCGGATTTCGGGCTCGTCCTCGACCACTAAAACGCGTTTTGCCACGCCGATACATTCGTCACCACGTGCGCATTCCCGGCGCCAGGAACCCCGGATGGTGCAAAATGTCGAGCAGCGGCCCGGCGTATGCGAGCGCCGCGGCAACGAGTGCCAGCGCTCCCCACCGGAATAGCGACTGGAGCATCTGCGGCGTCGGCTCACTTCCGGGCAGGGGCTCAGCGAACTCCGCGTGCATGTCTTCCGTTTTCTCGTTGGCCCGCAGCGTGCCGACGGCAATCACTGCGAAGACAACGATGCTCGCAAAGAGCAGCAG
>DATGJX010000217.1:0-13445 GCA_035294905.1 Vulcanimicrobiaceae bacterium
CACGGCGTGAGCGGAATGACGATTACGGCAGCGATGATGTACCCGGTGACGATCCACGCGCCTTCGTCGAAGTTTGCGCCCATGTTGCCTTGAATCGTCGGCAACGCGACGTTCACGATCGTCGCGTCGAGCACTTGCAGCAGCGTCGCGGCCATCACGCCGCTCACGACGATCCAGCGCCGCGTCCCATGTTCAACGAGCGACTCGTCATGTATCATTGCTGCATGCCAATACTCAACGTCGAATGGGTGGATCCCGAGGATATCGGCCGGAAATGGATGGAACTCGACGGACGCGAGTTTCTCGAACGGATCGGACGGCGAGAGATTCCGCTTGCGCCGATTCTCTCGGTGCTGGACATCAGCGAAGGCAATCTCGGTGACGGCTGGATCGAATTCGCAATGCGTCCCCAGCCTTTTATGTTGAATCTGGCCGGCACGGTGCACGGCGGCGTGCTCGCGACGCTCGTGGATTCGGCCCTGACCTGTGCGCTCGTCACGCGTTTACCCAAGGGCATGGCGTGCACCACGATCGATTTGCAGATGCGTTTCTTTCGTCCGGCGCATCTGTCCGCGGAGCGTTTGACGGCGCGCGCGGAGGTGCTGAATCTCGGAAAGTCACTCGGCGCTACCCAAGGCGAGGTTCGCGACGCGAAGGGGCGCCTCATCGTCCACGCAACCTCTTCACTCGTCATCGCCCCGGCATCATCTCTGGTTAAGGAACGAACGTAACTACCAGATGCCGAGCAGCATCTTGACGTCGTCCGTCGCCATTTCGCGCGGATCCCACGGAGGCGTGAACGTGATGTCGACAGTCGTGGTCTTTACGCCCACGACGGCACGCACCGCGTCTTCGACGTTTTGCTTGAACATCGGTCCTACGGGACACATCGGCGAGGTGAGCGTCATCGTCACCGTAACGTGTTCGCCGTTTTCACCTTCGACGGTAATGTCGTAGACCAGTCCGAGGTCGAGAATGGGCAGATTGATTTCGGGGTCTTTGACCTCTTTGAGCGCTTCGCGCACTTGTTCCACGGTCGGCATGATGTGTTTGGCTTCGTCGCCAACCCCCCCGTCCATGCGTATCGCAAGGATCCTCGGCGCACTCAGCCTGGCGGCAGCTGCCGCGCTGCCCGTGGCGGCATCCGCTTCCATGTCCGTCGCGGGCGGAGCATTTTTTCGCGACGTTCCGGCGGACAGCGGCATGGCGGCTATCGTGAGCAGCGGCGCGGCGGTTCCGGTCGTGCCGCTTCAGCTGCAAGGCTCGCTGTTCGTGCCGGTAACCGGAAAAGGCGGGTATGCTGCGACCGCGGAGATTCGGGGGCTCACGGGGGGCGGCTTCGGCGGCGCCTATATCGGCGCGGGGGTGGGGCTGGGCACGCTTTCGACCGACAACTCCGTCGGCTCCGTGTTCACCGTCTTTGCCGGCAAGTCGATCGCACCGTTTACGTCGGTCGAACTTCGGCTGTATAAAGAACCCAAGGACGGCGGCGCGACTGCCGGCTTTGTGGGCGTGCGGTTCAGCTTTTGATCTGTAGAGGAGTGCAGGCGTAACCTTAACACGAACCGGCGGGGTTATACGTTCTCACGATTAAGGAACCTAAACGGGTAGAGCCGGGTACCATCTCGTAGGGGCGGATCTGATCGGACCGAGGGAGTTTTAGAGAAGACCATGTCAATGTGGGAACCGTTTACCGAGCGAGCGCGGCGCAGCATCGTTCTCGCCCAAGAAGAAGCCCAGCGGCTCGGTAACAATTACATCGGGACCGAGCACATTCTGCTCGGTATCATTTCGGAAGGCGAGAGCCTCGCAGCCAAAGTGCTCGAGACGCTTGGCGTCAATCTCGCGAAGGTTCGCCAAGAAGTCGAAGCGATCGTCGGCCGGGGCGGCCAGACGGTTCAGCAAGAGATGGTCTTTACGCCGCGCGCGAAGCGCGTGATCGAACTCGCATTCGAAGAGGCGCGGCAACTCAATCACAATTACATCGGCACGGAGCATTTGCTGCTCGGTCTGATCCGCGAGGGTGAGGGCGTCGCCGCGCGCGTGCTGACGAACCTCGGCGTCGATCCTGCCAAAGTCCGCGTTCAGACCACCTCGCTGCTCGGCGCCGAAGGTCAGCCGCCCGCGCCGAAAGGCAAGAGCAAAACGCCGACGCTCGATGCGTACGGGCGCGACCTGACCACACTCGCGCGCGAAAATAAACTCGATCCGGTGATCGGTCGCGCCAACGAAATCGAGCGCGTCATTCAAATTCTCTCGCGCCGCACCAAGAACAATCCCGCGCTGATCGGCGAACCGGGCGTCGGAAAAACCGCTATTGCCGAAGGTTTGGCGCAACGCGTCATCAAGGGCGACGTTCCCGAGCCCCTTCGCGACAAGCGCGTCATCACGCTGGATTTGGCCGGCCTGGTCGCCGGCACCAAGTACCGCGGCGAATTCGAAGAGCGCATGAAGCGCGTCATGGACGAGATCCGCGGCGCCGCCGGCGAGATCATCCTCTTCATCGATGAATTGCATACGCTCGTCGGGGCAGGCGCAGCGGAAGGCGCGATCGACGCGAGCAACATCATCAAGCCGGCGCTTGCGCGCGGCGAACTGCAATGCATCGGCGCGACGACGCTCAACGAGTTCCGCAAGCATATCGAAAAAGATTCCGCGCTCGAGCGCCGTTTCCAGCCCGTGATGGTCGGCGAACCGTCGGTCGAGGAGACCATCGAGATTCTCAAAGGCCTGCGCGACCGGTATGAAGCGCACCACAAGGTGCAAATCACCGATGCAGCGCTGGCTGCGGCCGCAAAACTCGGCGACCGCTATATCACGGATCGCTTTTTGCCCGACAAAGCCGTCGATCTGATCGACGAAGCGGCGTCGCGCGTCCGTTTGCAGTCGACGTTGCCCCCGCCCGAAGTTCGCGAGATCGATACGCAGCTTCGCAAGATCGTCACCGAGAAAGAGGCGGTGGTCAAAGCGCAGGAGTTCGACAAAGCCGCTTCGCTGCGTGACAAAGAAGAGAAGGTTCGTCTCGAGAAGTCGCGGCTCGAGCAAGAGTGGCAAGACAAGCGCGCTCAAAGTGACAAGATCGTCAAAGTCACCGAGGAAGACGTTGCATACATCGTTTCCTCGTGGACGAAGATTCCGGTCAGCAAACTCGCCCAGGCTGAAACCGAGAAACTGCTCAACATGGCCGATTCGCTGCACAAGCGCGTCGTCGGTCAGGACGAGGCAATCAACGTTATCGTGCGCGCAATCCGTCGCTCGCGCGCGGGATTGAAAAATCCGAACCGCCCCATCGGGTCGTTCATGTTCCTTGGCCCGACGGGCGTCGGCAAGACCGAAGTGGCGCGCAGCGTCGCGGAGTTCTTGTTCGACGACATGGACTCGATGATCCGCATCGACATGTCCGAGTACATGGAGAAGTACGCGGTTTCGCGTCTGGTCGGCGCGCCTCCGGGATACGTCGGATACGAAGAAGGCGGCCAGCTCACCGAAGCGGTGCGCCGCCGTCCGTACTCCGTCGTGCTGCTCGACGAGATCGAGAAAGCGCACCCGGACGTGTTCAACCTGCTGCTGCAAATGCTCGACGACGGCCGCCTGACCGACTCGCAAGGCCGCCAGGTCGACTTCAAGAACACGGTCATCTTCATGACCTCGAACGTCGGCGCCACGGGAATGCAGACGACGACGGACATCGGCTTCCGCACTTCCAAGACGGAGAACGAAGACGAAGAGCGCGCGTACGAGCGCATGAAGAACAAGGTGCTGGAAGAAGTGAAGCACACGTTCCGTCCGGAGTTCGTCAACCGCTTGGACGAGATCGTGGTGTTCCATCAACTCACGCGTGTGCAGATCGAAGAGATCGTCGGTCTGGAACTCGAGAAAGTCATGCGCGAAGTCAAGGCGCAAGACATGCATCTCGAGGTAACGGAAGAAGCGAAGGCACTGCTCGCCAAGAAGGGCTGGGATCCGCAGTTCGGTGCGCGTCCGCTGCGCCGCGCGATTCAGCGCGAAGTCGAGGACGAGCTGGCCGAGGAAATGCTGCGCGGCACGTTCGGTGCCGGCGATCGCATTCTCGGCGAAGTCGATCCCGACAATCCGGAGAAGCTGAAATTCAGCAAAATCCCAGGAATCGAACCGCCTCCGCCGCGCGAACCGGAACACGCAACAACGTAACGCCCTTGTCACCATGAGCTTGTCGAAGGGCTGAGCCTGTCGAAGGGCCCCGCAAATGCGGGGCTCTTGCTTGTCTTACGGATAATTGCATGCCATACTACAGGTATGCTGGGCGTAATTGCACTGACGGCGGCTGTGCTTGCAACGCCCGCTCCGCCGTTAAAGACTATTACGAACGTTCGTATTTCCCCATTCTGTACGGCATTGCGCGAACGCGTTGCTCCGGCGGTTCGGACCATCCTCGAAAACAAGCCGGTAGTAACGCAAGGGAAATCGCTCCTGCTGGAAATGGCGCACGACCAAATCAGCGGCGCGAATCCGCAGATGGTTCTCGACCTCCACATGGTTCAAATGAACAACCTCATCGGGCCGATGGCGCAAAACTTGATTGCAACGAATGATGCGCTGAACGCGCTCGATCAAGCGGCAAAGAGCGGCACGGCAGATGACGCGCGCTTGCAGCAGATGCGAGTGCAATTGCAGGAAATCGCCGACCGGCAAAATGCCATGCTGAACGTGTTCAGCGGCATGTATGGGTCGTATACGTCGAACGAACTGCTCGGCCGCGCGAATCCCCTCGGCAACGCACTGTCCCGGACATCGAAGCCGCCGGCGCCGTTTCAGCAGGAGAAGGATACGGCGGCCGCACCGATTGTCGTACCTGACTCAAAGGGCACAACGCAACAGGAGCCGGCTCCGAACGATTCGTCGACGCCGGAACCGGTAACGATACGCTCCGTCGACATCGGTCTGGAGGGCGGCACGGCCTTCGCCGGCCTCTATAACGAGCTCACCACATATCAGCTGCAGGAACTGCAAATGGAATCGAAAGCCGCGGACCTCATCCAACGGTCCGCCGCACTTTGCCGCTAACGTGACCCGCAGGTAGCGGGCGCATCCTGAACCAGCAGGCGAAGATCGGATTCATCGCGATGTAATCGAGCATGGAATTGCGCGATAAAGCCGTTCGTTTGCGAGAGCTTCACCGCCCCGGCGAGCCTGTGATCATGTTCAACGTATGGGATGCGGCGAGTGCGCGTATCGTCGAAGAACTTGGTGCTCCCGCCGTTGCGACCAGCAGCGCTGCGATTGCGTGGCTGGAAGGCTTTCCCGATGGGCAGTACATTTCGCGCGAACGTATGCTCGCCGGCGCCAAACGCGTAGCATCCGCAGTGGACGTCCCGGTCACGGCAGATTTGGAAGGCGGGTACGGCCCGAGTGTGGAGGATGCGGCCGCTACGGCGCGCGGCGCGATCGAAGCCGGCGCGGTCGGTTTGAATTTCGAGGACGCCGGAGAACCCGGAACCCTCGTCGACGCCGATTTTCAATGCAAGCGGATTGAAGCGATGGTCGAAATGGGTCAGCGTCTCGGCGTGCCGCTCGTGATAAACGCTCGCACCGACGTCTTTCTCGGCGATATCGGACCTGACGACGTGTGGCGGTTGCGAGAAACACTCGATCGCGGCAAGCGGTTTTTGCAAGCCGGTGCCGGATGCGTGTTCGTTCCCGGTGTCACGGACGAGCCGACGATTGAGGCGCTCGTCAAGGGCATTCCCGGCCCGATAAACATTCTTGCGTCGGCTACCGCGCCGCCGGTTTCGCGCCTTGCGCAACTCGGCGTCGCGCGCGTCAGCGTGGGTGGCGCGCCCTACGGACACGTGCTCGCGCACTTCCGTACCGCAGCACGGCAAGCACTGCGCGAAGGACGTTTCGATTTCGCTTCCGAGCGCATCCCGCACGCGGAGCTTAACGCGCTGTTTCTGCGCTAGCCGTTGCCACAGTACCGACAAGTCGTGATTGTGCTATGCTGGCGGCATGAGCGCAACTCTGGGCGTCTTGCCGCCGAAACCCATGCCGGCCCCGCCGTTTGGAACTGACCGCACGTACGCAATCGCTTTCGACGTAGATACCGACGAACTGCGCAAACGCTACGTGTCGAGTTCGTTCAAGCACGCCTACGACGACATTCGCGCGGTGCTCCAAGGGCACGGTTTCGAGTGGCAGCAGGGCTCGGTGTATTTTGGCGGCACAACGGTTACGCCGGTGACGTGTGTCCTCGCGGTCCAGGATTTACAGCGGCGGTATCACTGGTTTGGCGGGTCGGTTCGCGACATCAGAATGCTGCGCATCGAGGAAAATAGCAATCTCGTCCCCGCAATTTCATAGGGCTCGATGACAGCGAGTTGACATGGAGCCTGCAAGGTTGCCATAGAGAATGAACGCCCTATGCAACTGCTTGCCGTTTTATTGCTCGCGCTCTCGCCGTCGCTTTACTCGAACCTGCACTTTCGCAACATCGGACCGCTCTCCGGGCGCATAGACGCCGTGACGGGCGTCAGCGGCGATGCGCGCACGTACTACGCAGGCGGTTTGGGCGGCCTCTTCAAGTCGGTCGACGGCGGCGTAACGTGGGACTCCGTTTTCAATCAGCAGCCGGTCAGCTCGATCGGCGCAGTTGCCGTTGCGCCGAGCGACGCAAACATCGTGTACGTGGGAACGGGGGAGCCGAATTTGCGCAACGACGTGGCGTTCGGGGACGGCATGTGGAAATCGAGCGACGCGGGCAAGACGTGGCAACACATCGGGCTGGATCAAAGCGGAGCAGTTGCGCAGATTGCGGTGGACGCGGCCGACCCCAGTCGCGTGTTCGCGGCAGTGCTCGGAGACGTGTACAAGGCGAGCACGACGCGCGGCGTCTATCGCACGGCCGACGGCGGCAAGACCTGGCAGCGCGTACTCTACACCGACTCACGCACCGGCGCATCGAGCGTCGCGATCGATCCCGCGAATCCGAAGCATCTCATTGCCGGGATGTGGGAAGGCTGGCGCACGCCGTACCACTTGAACAGCGGCGGCCCCACCGACGGTTTGTATGAATCGAACGACGGCGGCGATCACTGGACGCGTCTGCGTGGAAACGGTTTGCCGGCCGGTACAACTGGACGAATTGCAATGGCGTTCGCGCGCAGCCGGCCGGCGCGCGTGTACGCGCTGATCGAGTCGAATGAGGGGACGCTGTGGCGCAGCGACGATTCCGGTAAAACGTGGAAACTCGTCAACAAGAGCCACGGCATCGATCAGCGGCCGTTTTATTTCACGTCGTTTGCCGTCGATCCGAAGGACGAGAACCACGTCTATTTCATGTCGGTGCAGATGTGGCAGTCGCTCGACGGCGGCGTAACCGCGAAGGTTCTGCACGGCACGCGCGGCGGCGATTATCACTCGATGTGGATCGATCCGCAGAATCCGGATCGCATGGCTGCGGGCGGCGACGGCGGCGCGGAGGTTTCCAACGACGGCGCAAAGACGTGGCTGAACGCGCCGATCAGGGTCGCGCAAGCGTACCACGTCGATACGGATAATCGCACGCCGTACACCGTGTGCGCCGAAGATCAGGATTCAGGCAGCGCATGCGGGCCTAGCAGTACAGTCGCCGGCGGAATCGCACCGAACGACTTCTTCGATGCGGGCGGCGGCGAGAGCGGCTGGATCGTGTTCGATCAGCTCGATTCGAATCTGATTTACGGCGACGGGTATCAAGGTGCGCTCACGCAATACGATCGCCGCACGAAACAGGCTCGCGAGATCGACGTCTGGCCGGAAGACGCGATGGGCTGGGCCGCCGGCCCGCTCAAGTACCGCTTTCAGTGGACCTCTCCGCTGGCAATGTCGCCCAAGCATCCGCACCGTTTGTACATGGGCGGCAACGTGCTGTTCCAAACGGACGACGGCGGCGTGCATTGGAAAGCGATCAGCGCCGATCTCACGCGCAACGACAAACGCTTCCAGCAGTTTTCCGGTGGACTCACGCGCGACAACACGAGCGTCGAATACTACGACACGATATTCTCGATTGCGGAATCGCCCTTGCGCGACGGCGAGATTTGGGTGGGTACGGACGACGGGCTCGTCTGGGTGACGCGCGACGGCGGCGCGCACTGGACGAACGTAACTCCGGCCGCGCTCAAGAACGATACGCCCGGTGCGTGGGCGCGCATCGATTACGTCGATCCGTCGCCGTTCGATCCCGGCACCGCGTACATGGTTGCCGACTATCACAAGTCCGGCAACCGCGCGCCGTACTTGTACAAAACGCACGACTACGGACGTACGTGGACGGCTATCGCGAGCGATTTGCCGCAAGACAGCTACGCTCGCATGCTCAAAGCCGACCCGGTTCGCCGCGGCATGCTGTACGCAGGTACCGAAACGGGCCTGTGGCTTTCATACGACGACGGCGCGCATTGGATGCCGCTGCAAACGAACCTTCCGACGGTACCCGTCTATGACTTCACGGTGCAAAAACGCTTCGACGATCTCGTCGTCGGAACGCACGGGCGCGCGATTTGGATCCTCGACGATCTGCATCCGCTGCAAGAATTGACGGACGCCCTCGCCGCGCAGCCGCTGCATCTCTTTACGCTGCGCACCGCGTACCGCTACATGAGCGGCGCCCCTTCGTCGGCGCCGGGTGCCGGAGAGAACCCCGAGTTTGGTGCCGACGTCAACTTCTACTTGAAAGACGCGCCGGCGAAGAATGCGAAGGTTACCGTGCAAGTGCTCGACGGCGCGAACGTGATCCGCACGATTCACGTCGACAAGGCCGCCGCCGGCATCAATCGCGTGTGGTGGGATCTGGCGTACGACTCGATTCATCCCGTCAAAAACTACGTGCCGTGGGGCTCGGGCGGCTTCGACGGTCCGCTCGTGCTGCCGGGACGCTATACCGTGCGTGTCAGCGACGGAACGCATACCGCGACGGGCTACGTTACCGTGCGCATGGATCCGCGTTCGCATGCAACGATCGCTGCGCTGCGCGAACAGCTCGCGTTCCTACAGCGTTCGCGCGGCGATCTTTCCACGCTCACGAGCATCATCGATCGCCTCAATGCGGAAAAAACGAAAACGCCGTCCAAGGCTTCGCAAATCGATGCGCTGCTGCACGAGATTTACGAGCCGGAAGTGACTCAGGGTGAGGACGCGCTGCGGTATCCGCAGCAAGTGTACGGCAAGATCAGCTACCTGGCAGAGGCAGTTGCATCGGCCGACGCGGCGCCGACTGCGCCCGAATACGCCGTGCTGCACGTGCTGGAACGGCGCGCGCAGGCACTAGAGCGGGAAGCGAACGCGTTGTTACGGTGAGACGAGCTGCCAACCGCGGACGATGGGATACGAGGCGAACGCGAACTCCTGATCGTCGTCCGTTTCGGAGTCGAACGTTGCGGCCCACGGCATGAATCCGTTTCGCAGACGATAGTCGAAATCGAAGCCGCGCGCTTTCGCCGTCTGCCGCGCGGCTTTGTCCTCGCCGGCGACGAGCTTCGCGTTGCCGATGCGTTCGGGAAGCGTCTGTACGTAATCGCCCCAGACATGCCACGTGCTCATGCCGAGTTCGTCCCCGCGACCGTTTCTACCGAAACCTGCAGCGCGGTCCGCCGAGTGCGAGGGTGAGCGAGGCGATACGCCCGCTTTGCGGACGCAAGATCAAGCAGCCGCCGCCCTCCGGAATGTCGGTCCACGAAAACTCGGCGACGAGGTATCGCCTTCGCGCTTCCAGCGTTTGAGCTGGATGGGATCGTCCGGCGGCTCGTCCGCGCCCGCGCAGGCTCGCAACCGTTCACCCGCGTACAGCACGGCGTGGGCTTGTTCTTTTCGATGCTGCTTGCTGCGGGAATGCAGGCGACGCCGCCGCCCCCTCCGCCGCCGCTGACGACGCCGCAGCCATCGCCGTCGGCCTCGCCGCCGGCGCTATCCATCGCGCCCGCTCCCGTCGCCAATCTGCATCCGTCGCAATCGCTGACGCTCTTCATCCAGAACGGCACGGGTCCGTACACCGCGACCGTCGACACGCCCATTGTGACCGTTGCGATCGACCAAACCGCGCGCACGCTTACGGTAACGGCATCGCAACAAACCGGACGTGCGACACTCACCGTGAACGATTCGACCGGCGCATCGGTGCAGATACCGGTTCAAGTAGCAGTTGATGCGGGAACCGCGCCGTCGTCGATCACCTTGCGCGTCACGGGCGCGCAGCTCGACACGCAATGGCTCACGCTGCTCATTCAAAAAGACGTGCAGAATGCTGTTACGCTGCAGCCCGGAGCGAGCGTGCAGGTTCAACCCTTTACTCTCCCTGCCGCACTTGGCCCGGGCGCGGTTGCGACCGTTCCGGTTCAGGTGCAAATCTCCGGAGGCGATCAGTTCTTCAACGTAACGCCGACCGTGACCATCAATCTGCAAAACGTCGAAGCCGCGCCGTTCACCCCGCCGGTGCTGATGTATGACGACGATCCGGAGAAACTCACCGCCACCGGCGTCCTGTTTCGCGGACAAGTCAATCCCGGTTCGCCGGCGCGACTGTACTACTATCACGAAAACGACGATAGCGGAAACGCACGCGATCTGGCAGTCGTCGTGAGCACGTCCGCAGCCCAGCCGTCGACGGTGCAGCTCATCGACGCATCGGCGGGTCCGAACATGGACGTGATGACCGTCGGCCACGCTGTATCGCGCGATTTTCTGAAGCAGAAGACGCTGAATGAAGGGATCGTCGTCGACGTGGACGCGCAGACGCCGTATGTCGCCGAGCAGTTCACGATGAAGCGGCTAGACGGCGCTGCAGGAAGTATCGGCATCCGCGTTATGAGCGGCGGAGCGGTGACCGTCACGGTGCTCGCCGTCCCGTCGAACGGCTTGGCCCTAGCGCAGCTGCCTGCAGCACTCGCAGGCCCGCAGCTTCCGGACGATGGTCACCACCGCACCGGGATGTTTTCGCTGGTGAATTACGCCGAGGAACCGCTGACGTATACCGCACCCGGACCGGACGCGGACGTTCAGTACGGCGCGCAGACGCCGCCGGCTGCGGACGTGCCCGGTCAAACGCCGGGCCGCGACTACGGCGATTACGGCGTCCTTCGCGTCATCGATTTCAACATCACCAATCCGCTCGACCAGCCGCAAACGCTCTATCTGTACGAACGCCCGATGGGCGGCGCCGTTCGCAGCAGCTTCTTGGTCAGCGGCACGCTCGTTCAAGTGGGTTGCGCGCGAGTTTCAAACCGCTATCAAATCGGCGACCCAATAGTCGTCCAGCCCCACGCGAACATCCAGTTACCGGTCGAAACGATGACCGATGGCGGGTCGAACTATCCGCTGGAAGTCGGAATTACCGCAACACCGCCGCAGCCGGTGGTGCCGCAGATCAACGCGCCGGACGGGTGTTTCCCAAAGCCGCAAGCATCGCCGGCCGCATCGCCGATGCCGTCGCCTGCACCCGAACCGACCGGTAGGTAGAATGACGCAACGCCATTCTGATGGCAATTTGAGTGAATAAGCTCCTGTTTTGAGGTCATTTTGATGGCCGTGCCGCCAGCAAACTGGCACAATATGCCAATGGAACGCACGAATGAGCCGAAAATCGTGCTGCTCGTCCGGCTGCTCAATGCCATCGACGAGGGCCGCTTTTCTTTTGAGCAACTCAAAGATCGCATCTCCGAGGGCGAACATCGCCCCAGCACACGCAGCCTGCGGCGCTACCTAGCCGTGCTGGCCGACGCGGGATTCCCGTGGTACTTCGACCGCGCGACGAACACGTATCGCTTTAGCGACGGGTACAGCCTCAAGCGCTTGGAGCTGAGCAGCAGCGAGTTGTTCGGACTGGTCGCCCTGCGCGCCATCAGCGCAAGCCTAGGCGGCGCTATCGGCACCTACGTCGAC
Organism: Vulcanimicrobiaceae bacterium; assembly: GCA_035294905.1. GTDB lineage: Bacteria > Vulcanimicrobiota > Vulcanimicrobiia > Vulcanimicrobiales > Vulcanimicrobiaceae > DATGJX01. The sequence goes on from DATGJX010000217.1 coordinate 11,890, forward strand.
GAGGTCACGGAGAAGATCACCGGGGCGGCCGGCAGCGGCGTCAAGGAACGCGTCCAAGGGACCTCGCCGGTCACGTTCCGCTTGAGCGAGACGCAGCTCGACGCGGAGGGCGAGCGTATCTTCGGGCTGCTTTCCTCCGCGGAACGCAGCTCGCGCAGCGCGAGTTTCACCTACACCGACAAGGAAGGGCATCGTTCCAAACGCGTCGCCGATCCGTACGGGTTCGTCGTGAGCAGCGGACGCGTGTACTGCGTCGCCTACGATCGCGATCGGCGCGACAAGCGCGTCTTCGCCGTGGACAGCATCACCGATCTGAACGTGCTCGCTCAGACGTTCACCAAGCCGCAGAACTTCAGCGTCGACGATTTTGCGTCGAGTTCAATCAGCGGTGTCTTGCACAACGATCAAACGACCGAAGTGCGCGTTCGCTTCGCCGCGCGCGTCGCGAAAGCCGCCGTGGCCGCGCGCATCATCGCGGATCGCGCAGTCGATCGGCGCGACGACGGCTCCGTGGAGATCACCTATCAGGTAGCGGACGTCGACGAACTCGCACGCTGGGTATTGGGTTGGGGCGCGCAGGCGGAGATCGTTGCACCGTCCGCGGTGCGCGATCGCGTGCGAATGCTGATCGCGCAAATCGCCGCAAAGTACGAGCTACCCGTAAGTAAGTAACGCATCCTTGGCGGAGAGCGGGTAGGAACAGAGGATACCGTGGACTCCGGACGATGCCCAAAGGCATACGCACAAAGCGTCAACACCCCAGCTCAAAGAGCTTTGGGCGAAGGCCGCAAACGAATCTCTTCGAAGAAGTCGGGGCGCTGCTCGAGCATAAACTCATCAACGAGGATGCTTTTCTCGACATGGTGTGCCCGAACGTTATCCTGCGAGACTGGAATATCGTCCAGCCGACATCGCGGCGAGAAGACGCTTGGGCGGCTCCTCGACAGACATAAATTTCGAATCCTTGGCGGCGCGCAGCGAGAAGTTTCTACGGAAGAGTCCGAACGGCGTTTATCCGCGGGACACACCGCGTCTGCCGAATACGCACGGACTACTACTGCGTAACGCCCTCAGGTTTACAAAAAGCGAAAGCCCCCGGGAGTATAAGTCTCGGGGGCTTCGACGTATTCCGTTTGCTGTTGCGCCTGTTTGGCTTCGGTGAAGAAACCCTACTGACGCGGCGCCGGGTTCAGACGGGCCACTCGGAGCGCGGGCTATGCGCCCTCGTCGTCAACATGTACCGGTCGCGACTCTACGTTCGCCGCACCTCGTTTATTATTCGAAGTATAGGGATACTAGCACGCACGAATTCGGATCGCAAGGGCCGATTGCTGCAAATACCTTTTGCATAACGAAAGCCCCGGATTGCTCCGGGGCTTCGACGTATTCGCTCCACTTGTTTTCGCCTGTTTGACGATGACGTCCCTTAAAATGCTGTAAAAGGCCGGTGGCGAGGAGCCACCGTTTCGGTTCGGAAGATTCATTTTGTGAACAACTTCTCAACCGAAGGGACGAAACGGTGGCCGATTACGATGTTACCCTATCCGAGTCGATGA
>DATGJX010000218.1:0-19009 GCA_035294905.1 Vulcanimicrobiaceae bacterium
CGTGAACACGGCCGACGCGCAAACGCTGGCGTCGATACCCGGCATCGGTTCCACGCTCGCCTCGCGCATCGTTGAGTACCGGCGCCTGAACGGTCCGTTCGCTTCGCTCGACGAGCTGGCGGACGTGGCGGGCATGACGCAGCGCCGCGTCGACGCAATGTCGGGATACGCGAGCGTAAACACTTCGCAGTAAGCAAGGGAGCCGGAGAAAAGCCGGGCGAATCTTCGGCCGTACATGGACGATCTGCTGCCGACGCGAGAGACGCTGCCCGCATTCATTCGCCGATCTCTCGCGCAGCCGCGTGACGCGGTGCTTATCGAGCGGGTCGCCGGCAACTGGACGCCGATGTCATCCACGCAGCTCCTCACGCGGGTTTCGAACATCGCATGCGCCATTCGTGATGCCGGCCTTTCTCAAGGCGATCGCGTCGCGCTGATCGCGGCCGATTGCGTGAATTGGGTCGTTGCCGACTTCGCGACGCTGTTTGCGGGGTGCGTCGTCGTGCCGATCTTTCCGACGCAAGCGCCGGATCAAGTCGTATACATTCTGCAAAACTCCGAAGCGAAACTCGTCTTCGTCGACACGCAGGCCGCTGTCGCGCGCCTGCGCGCGCTCCCAATGCAGATGCCGCCTTTGGTCGTGTTCGAAGGAGTAGGCGATGCGTCGCTCGCCGAATTCGAAGCGCGCGGCGCGCAGGTACACGGGCAGCATCCCGAATGGCCGCTGCAATTCGAAGCGGCGTCCAAACCGGACGATATGGCGATTCTCATTTACACGTCCGGCACCACCGGCGAGCCGAAAGGCGTCATGCTCTCGCATTACAACGTCGGCTTCACCGCGTGGTCGGCCTTCCATCATGCGTTCGACATCATCGCGCCGGGCAGCGACGTGCTTTCCGTGCTGCCGTTCTCACACATCTACGAGCACTGCATCATCTACGGATTTCTGCTCGCGCGCGTGCATCATCACATTTCGCACGGCGTCGAAGACCTTCTGAGCGATCTTCAAGACGTGCGGCCCGTTTCGATGACGGCGGTTCCGCGCATCTTCGAACGCGTGCTCGCGGGCATTATGGCCAAAGCAAAAGCGCACGGCGGCCTGCAAGCCGCGCTCGTTCCATGGGCGCTCGAAGCCGGCCGGCTTTACATGACGGCGAAGACGCGCAAGACGGGCCCGGGCGCCTGGCTGACGGTGCAATATCATATCGCGCACGCGCTCGTGTTGAAGAAACTTCGCCCAAGGCTCGGCCTGGATCGTTTGAAATTTTTCGTGAGCGGCTCGGCGCCGTTACACTTCGATACGGCGATGACGATGCTCTCCGCGGATATCCCGATCGTCGAAGGCTACGGCCCGACGGAATGCTCGCCCGTCATCACCGTGAACACCTATGCCGCGAATCACTACGGCACCGTCGGCAAGCCGATTCCCGGCGTTGAAATCAAAATCGCCGAAGACGGTGAGGTTCTCGCGCGCGGTCCGAACGTGATGCTGGGCTATTACAAGAACCCCGAAGCCACAGCCGCGGCAATCGAAGACGGCTGGTATCACACCGGCGACGTCGGTACAATCGACGACGACGGGTATCTGCATATCACCGATCGTAAAAAGGAACTCTTCAAAACCTCGGGCGGTAAATTCGTTGCGCCGTCGCGAGTCGAGGGCGCGATAAAACGTTCGGTATACGTCAATCAGGTGATGCTCGTCGGCGACGGCCGCCCGCACCCGGGGGCACTCATTTCGCCGAATTGGGATCTGGTTCGCTTGGAATTGAACATCGCGCCGTCGGTTCCGGTGGACCAACTGGTCAAACGTCCGGACGTAGTGAGTTTTTTGACCAAGGAAGTGCGGCGGAACACCGAAGATCTCGCGACCTTCGAACAAGTGCGCATGATCATCGTGCTGCCGCGCGAGCTGACGGTCGAAGACGGCGATCTTTCGCCCACACTCAAAGTCAAACGCCGCGTCGTGGAGGCACGATACGCGAGCGAGATCGAGCACTTGTACGCAAACGGTCCGGCGGCGACAAAAGCTTGATGCACGAGCAGCACGCGCACCGCGTCGACGAGGTGCTCCGCGGGCCGATCAAGAGCAAGACCGTTTTTCCGGTGCTGATTCTGCATTTGGTGAAGAAACGCCCGGACCACGGCTACGGTTTGATGCAGCGAATCGACGAAATCTGCGGCGGCCTCGTCGCGGTGAATACGAACAAGATCTATCCGTTGCTGCGGCGCCTGGAAGAACGCGGGTTTCTCTCGGCGACTTGGGATCATCCGACCAAGCGCTCGCGCCGTATTTATCACATCACGTCCGAGGGCGAAGCGCGGCTGCAGCGCATCAAAGGCGCGATGCTCCCGTACCTCGATGCCATCAGCGACGCAGTAGAGGATTTGAAGCGAGAGCTCTACAGATAAGCGTTCGAGATGTTTCTTTCGCTCGTCCATCTGCGCGAACTGCGATGTGAGGAATGTTCGGAGCTTCTCGCACAACCCGGCGCGCGTTCGTTCATCGTCGACGCGCAGGGCAATCCGCTGCTGTTCTCGGCTGACGATCCGCCTGCCGAAATGGTCGTGGAGGTGCTTTGCCCAAACGGGCACGGCAACGAATTGAACGTGCCGAACGAGACGAGCGCGGAAGAGTCGCTGAACACGCCCGACGATGCGCCGAGCGGCGCGGATGCGTGCCTAATCTCCGGCACCACGGAGAGCGGTAAAGCACTGTAGTATACCCCTCGCATGCACTTCGCGAGAAACATTCCGGTGATGGCGATCGCCGGTCTTCTGTTACTCGGCGCGGCACCATCGCCCGCGCCGTCCGCGTCGCCCTCAGCGGAACCCGCACCAAGCGCAATGGGTGAATTTCCCGATGCCGTGACGCAGCATACGGACACGATCGACGGCAAGAGTTACGCATACACGGCGCGTGCCGGCACGGTTACGCTCACGAACCAAGAGGGGCAGCCGACTGCGCACGTGTTCTATACGGCGTACACGCTCGACGGCGTCGATTCCGCATCGCGGCCGGTAACGTTCTTGTATAACGGCGGGCCGGGAAGTTCGACCATGTGGCTGCGCATGGGATCCGTCGGGCCGGTGCACGTGGTTGCCGGAAACGGCCAACCGTCGGGTCCGCCGCCGTACCGGATCGTCGACAATCCGAATACGATTCTCGACAAAACGGATCTGGTTTTCATCGACATGCCCGACAGCGGTTTCGGGCGCTTCACCAGCGCGGGCAAAGAAAAGGATTTCTTCGGCGTCGACCAGGACGTCGCGGCGTTCGGCCAGTTCATTTCGAACTACATCACCAAGTTCGATCGCTGGAATTCGCCGAAGTTCATCTTCGGCGAGAGCTACGGAACGACGCGCTCGGCCGCGCTCTCCGATTACTTACTTCGCGAAGGCATTTCGCTCAACGGCGTCGTGCTGCAGTCGTCAATCTTGAACTTCGGTCTCGATTACGGCAACGGCGAACCGAATGCGACGGGCGACTGGCCGTACGTACTGTACTTGCCGACAGAAGCAGCCACGGCGTGGTATCACGACAAGATTCCGAACAAGCCGGATCTCGCCTCGTTCATCCACGACGTCGAGCAGTTTGCGACGGGACCGTACCTGAGCGCCCTGTATAAGGGAAACATGCTGGGCAGCTCGGAGCGCTCTACGGTCGGGCGTCGGCTGAGCTACTTCTTGGGCGTCCCGCTGACGTACGTGCTTCAATCGAATTTACGCGTTCCGTACGATCGCTTCCAACGCGAGTTGCTGCGCGGCCAAGGCGTCGTCTTCGGCCGCCTGGATTCGCGCTACACCACGTACGGGTTGCACGAATCGTCGAACGAAGGGCCGCCGTGGGATCCGACCGATTCGTCAATCGATGCGCCGTACACCACGGCCGTCAATCAGTACGTGCGTGAAGACTTGAAGTACAATCCGCCAATCCCGTATCGCGCCCAGATTTACGACATCATCTATGCGAACGGCAATGAGTGGGACATGTCGCATAATAAACGCTATCCCACGAACGTCGCGCCCGATCTCGCGGACGCGATGACGCAGAATCCCGATCTCAAGGTCTTTTCGGCAAACGGCTATTACGATTTCGCCACGCCGTTCTTTGCAACGGTGTACACGCTGCAGCATCTGGAGATTGCTCCGGCCCTGCAAAACAACATCACATTCGGCTTTTATCAATCCGGACACATGATTTATTTGGACGACACGGCGCTGGCCGCATACAGAAACGATCTCGAAAGGTGGTACGACAATGCGCTACGCCGCTAGCCTGCTGATGGGTGTACTGCTGCTAGCAGCGGCACCTGCCCCCCAGCAGTCTCCAAGACCCTACATCCCGCCGGCGACGCCCGACGCGGTAACGCATCACGTGAATCACGTAGACGGTCAAGCGATTGCGTACAGCGCTCGCGCCGGCACGATCACGCTGCGCAACGACAAGGATCAAATCACCTGCCGCATGTTCTACGTGGCTTACACGAAGGACGGCGCGGATCTCGGCAAACGTCCGATTACGTTCTTCTACAACGGCGGTCCGGGCAGCTCGACGATATGGCTGCGCATGGCGTCGTACGGACCTGTGCGTGTGGCCGTGACCAACGGCGCGGCAACTCCGCCTGCACCGTACAATTTGGTCGACAATCACGACAGCCTGCTCGACAAAACCGACGAAGTCTTCGTCGATGCGCCGAATACCGGCTACAGCCGAGTCATCGGCTACGGCAAACCTGCCGACTTCATGGGCATCGATCAAGACGGGCACGCGTTCACGCAGTTCATCACGCGCTACCTGTCGCAATTCAACCGTTGGAATTCGCCGAAGTTTCTATTCGGCGAAAGCTACGGCACCACGCGCGACGCCGTCCTTTCGAACATGCTGCAGGAAGCCAACGTGCAGTTCAACGGCATCGTCTTCCAGTCGTCGATCCTCAACTTCGGATTGACGGGCCTCGGCGGATTCGAACCAATCGGCGGCGGTGACTGGGCATACGTGCTGTATTTGCCGAGCGAAGCAGCAACTGCGTGGTATCATCACCGCATTCCGGGTCAGCGCGGGTCGCTCTCGTCGTTCTTGCACGTCGTCGAGGCCTTCGCCGGCGGTGAGTATCTGCATGCCCTCGCGAAAGGCGATACGCTCGATGCGTCGACGCGCGAAGACGTCGTGAACAAACTGCACGACTATCTCGGGCTTTCCGAGCAGTATATCCGCAATGCGCACATGCGCATCGCATACTCCGCATTCACGAAAGAACTCATGCGCGATCAAGATATCGTACTGGGGCGCTATGATTCGCGATACGCGCTCTACGGTGTCGATCGCATGGGCGATCGTCCCGATTACGATCCGTCCGACGTCGGCATGAACAGCGCGGTCGTTTCGACTTGGAATCAGTACGTGCGCGAGCAACTGCATTACAATACGAACCTCGAGTATCGCCCGACGTCGTACGGGCCGATTTTAGGCGCTCGCTGGGATATGCACCACAACGGTGACGACCCGCCGCCGAACGTCGTTCCGGACCTCGCCCGCGCGATGTCGCAGAACCCGCATTTGCAAGTGTTCTCGGCTAACGGCTACTACGACTTCGCTACGCCGTTCTTCGCCACGGAGTACACGCTCGAGCACATGGACATCGCGCCGCCGTTGCAAAAGAACATAACCTTCGGCTTCTACCAATCCGGACACATGATCTACCTGAATCCCAGTGCGCGCGTCGCGTACAAGAACGATCTGGATCGCTGGTACGACAAGACACTCGCCGGAAGATGAACGCGCAAGCGCTTCCTGAAATGCCGAACCGCCGCATCATGCGGCGGTTCTGCGTAGTTTTCATATGTGCCGTTTTGCTGTCCGGGTGCGGGTTGCGCACGCAGTATAACGCCGGCGGAACGACCGGCGTGCTGCGCATCGCGGACGTTGTGGATCCGTCGTCACTGGATCCGCTGCTTGCGCACGATCAAGACACAATCGGGTACGATCTGCTGATCTGCCAGACGCTCATCGGCATCGACGCCCGCAATCGCTTGGTACCAATTCTCGTGACGCGCATTCCGTCGCGGGAGAACGGCGACATCTCGCCCGACGGTACGCGAATCACGTATCATCTTCGCCGCGGCATTCGTTTTGCGGACGGCATTCCGCTTACATCCGCCGACGTCGCTTTCACGTACCACGCGATCATGGATCCGCGCAACAACGTGTTGTCCGTGGACGCCTATCAGCGCATCGCATCGCTCTCAACGCCCGACGAAAATACCGTCGTCATTCGTTTGAAATCACCGTGGAACGCAGCCGTCACGCGCCTCTTTGCGCAGACGGATTTTGCGTTCGGCATTCTGCCGGCGCACGCATTTGCCGGCACGCAGCTCCAGCGCGCCGCTTGGGAGCAGCATCCATTCGGAACGGGACCATTTCACGTCGTCGAGTGGCGCCGCGGCGATCATATCGTGCTGGCGCCGAATCCGTATTTTCGCCCCGCACCAAAGCTGGCGCGCATCGTGCTCAGCATCATCCCGGATGACATGGCAGCGTTCGATGCGCTGCGTGCGCACGACGTCGACATCGCGCCGCTCTATCCGGAAATGCTGCCGCAAGTGCGAGGACTTTCGGACGTCACCGTGCACCAGACGCTCGAGAATGCCACGTTCTGGTTGAGTTTGCAGACGACGCACTCGCCGACGAACGATCTTTCCATCCGTCAGGCGATTGCATCGGCGCTCGACATGAACACAGTTGCCGATGCTTACCAGCATATGTATCCGCAAGCCACGACTTTTCTGCCGCCCGTGCTGGCATGGCACGACTCGACCATTCGCCCGTATCCGCACGACGCGCAGCGCGCGAAGTCGTTGCTCGGCGGCAGGCACGTCGATGCTCTGCTCGTACTCGTGAGCGGAAACCCGCTCGAAACGCGCATCGCGACGGTGGTGCAGCAGCAACTCGCGCTGGCCGGCATTCACGTGACGATCAAAGAATTTCCGACGGCGACGTTCAATGCTGTCGATGGGCCGATTCGCAACGCCCGCTTCACGATGGCAATTGACGGCTGGCTGGGCGGCGCGGACCCCGAGCAGTCCATCGTCTTTCTCTGTTCGCAGGCCTCGGTCGACGGAGACAACATCACGCGGTTTTGCGATCCGCAATTCGAGGCGCTGTTCCGCAATCAGCAGCGCACGGCGAGCGTCGCGGAACGGCGCCGTGACTTCATCGACATGCAGCAGCTCATTCACGACGACGTGCCGGTGATTCCGCTCTACTATGAAACGTACTACGACGGCGTCAGTACGCGCGTGCACGGATTTGAGCGCAACATGCTGCGCTACCCGGTCGCGCCCGAAACCTGGAGCGTCGGCTCTTAGTACCTAGGGACCTTCACTGCACCGGCGGCAGGCTTTTGAGCGACGTCGCGAACGGCGGCAGTTTGAATGTAGCACTGCACTTGGTAACGTCGAGGCCCTTTGCCGACTGCGCGCGCACGAATTGGAGTTCGAGCGCATCGGTGCACGGCGTATCGGGACCGTGACCGCCGCCGGTAACGAGCACCGCGCGGGCGTTCGGAAGATACTTTAGTGCGGCAAGGCCATAGCGCGCGGGAGTGGCCGGATCGTCCGACCCGAGGATCATCAGCGCGGGAAGGCCGCTGCGCACCGGATCGTTGAAACTCGCCGGCATCGGCGCAACGTTCCATGCCGCGCACGCCTGCTGCTGCGCGCGTATGCGCAGATCTCCCGTGAACGAATGCGCAGCAGCATATCGCACCTGCGCTTCCGAGATGAACGGCGTCATGTCGGCGCAGGCGTAGTTCAACCACGCACCCATGTTGAGAGTCGTGGAGAAGGAAAGGATCACCAGCTGCATGATGCGACCGAGCGGCGCGTAATCGCCGCGGTACGCGCGTTCGACCATGAACGGCACGTAGGCCGACGCATCGGGACTGTAGAGCACGTGACGCAACGAGTCGACGAACACTTCCTTCGACAGCGCAACCGTCTCGATGTTCTTGGTGACAAGATTCTCCGCGGGAACGTTTACCGGGCCGGCGTCGAACCGTTTCATCAAGGCCTGGAAGTGCTGCTCGAATAGCGGGAAATTCTTATGGCACGCGCTGTTTTTGCTGCATTTAGCGAAGAGATCCGTGAGCGCGTTCTGTGCGCCGAGCGGCTCGCCGGGAAGCGGTTGGAATCCCGGCGGCGCAACGCTGTCGAGAATCGCACTCTCGACATGCGCCGGATGCCGCCGCATATAGACGAGCGAGAACATGGTGCCGTAAGAACCGCCGTCGAGCACGATCTTGCCGTATCCGAGCGCCGCACGAAGATTGTCTAGGTCGTCTACGGCCGCATTGGTGTTGTACCAACGCAGATCGTGCGTGGCGGCGCTGCTCGTGCGGCAGGCCGCAAGGATCGCTGGAGGATACAAGTAACGAAAGTACGACGCCGGATCGCCGCGCGGCGTGAAGTCACAGCGAAATTGATACGACTGCCCCATGCCGCGGTCGTCCATCATCACGTAATCGTACGTGTCATGAAGCATGATTCGCGTCTTTCCAAAACCACCCGAGAGCAAATCGGGGGCAAAATCGGTGGCAGCCTGACCCGGGCCACCGCCGATTTCCGCTATAGCTCGGTGCTGCGGATGCTTCGCGGGAATGACGATGAGATGAAGTGCAATGACGCGGCCGCTCTTCGAATCCGGGTTCTCGTACACGCCGTACGTTCCGCAGCGCGCCGAAATCCTCGGCTTGCCCACGGCGCACGTTTTCAGGTGCAACCCCAAGGATATGGACGCGAAGAGCGGTATCATCGCAGCCTCAGTGCACTTGCGCCAGCGCGCGCAGCGCGTTTTGCGCTTTACGCACCAGTACCGCATAAGCGGCGTAGTGATCCGGAGTCGGACGCGCGTCACCACTCTCGACGGCACCCTCGAGATTTTGGAGATTCATGCGCACGTAGAGCAGGCTGTCGAAGTTCGTCCACGGCTTACCGACCGAATCATCGGGGCTCGAAGGCGGCTCTTCGCCGAGAATGCCGCGTACCTGCGGATGCGTCTTGACCAGTGTTTGCGCGTGCTTGACGGCGGCGTCGACCGCGGCCAGCTGTGTTTCAATCTGCTGTGCGAGACGGAACTGCGCGAGCAGATCCGAATCGGTCGCCGGAGCGGTGGGATCGCGGCGCAGCGTCAGTTGCTGCGTATACGCTTTACCGTTCACTTGCAGTCGCACCGTATAGATGCCGGGAGGCGCCAGCGGTCCACCGCCGCGCCCGAAGCGCCCCGCTCCGGCACCGGCGTAGCGGAAATCCCACAACCAACGGTGCGCACCGTGCTCCGCCGACGGCGGGAGCTGCGGATGTACCCAGTACATCGGTATGTCGAGTGACTTGGGATTCACCGTCTCCGGTTTATCCGTCGACGACCAATGCCGAACGGTATGTCCCGCGGCGTCGACGATGGTGATCGTGAGCGGCGTGTTTGCCGTGCCGACGTAGTAGTCGATCATCGCGCCGTCTGGCGGATTCGGCAACTGCGCCTCGTCCAGTGGAAACGGCGTGCCTTGATCGGAACCGGGCCGAATGCGATACGCAATTGCCGGCTTGAAGAGAAACGCGCTGCTTTGCGCAACGCGCGCGCTGATTTGACGCAGCGGCGAGGCATTGTCCAGAATCCAAATGCCGCGCCCGTGCGTGCCCAAGATCACGTCGTCGCCGTTGAACGTAATGTCGCGCATAGAGGCTACAGGCAAATTCAGCTGCAGAGACTGCCATTGCGCGCCGTCCTCGAACGAGACGTACACGTGCCGCTCAGTGCCGGCGTACAGCAGCCCCGGACGCCTCGGATCTTCGCGCACGACGTTCACCGATTCGTTCGCCGGAATGCCGCTCGTGATGAGCGTCCAGTGCTTGCCGCCGTCGTGCGTTTTATAGATGTAGGGACGATTGTCGTCCAAGCGATGACGATCGATTGCGGCGTACGCGGTTTGTGCGTCGAAATGCGAGGCGTCGATGATGCCGACTTTGCTCCAGGGCGTGAGCTGCGGCGGCGTGACGTTCTGCCAGTGCGCGCCTTCGTCGCGCGTTATCCAAATGAAGCCGTCATCGGTGCCGGCCCAGATTTCGTGCGCGCGCACCGGCGACGGGGCGATCCAATACACGACGCCGCGGCGCGGAATCCCCGTGCTGTCGGCGACCGTCGGCGGATCGAGGTTCGGGGGAACAGTGTTCTGCGGCCGCGTCAGATCGGGGCTCATGAGCTGCCACGTGCGTCCGGAATCCGCGCTGCGGAAGATGCGCTGATGCGAGGTGTACAGTACGCGCGGATTTTGCGGCGACACCACAATCGGCAGCGTCCACGTGTTGCGCCACACCGCATCCGGATACTTGAGCGTCGGATCGATCGTGAGTTCCCAGTTTGTGTCGACGTTCTCGTCCGTCGTCGGCGCCGTGCCGAAAACTTGTGCGGCATGCAGCGGATCGGGCGCGATCGTTCCGCTCTCGCCGCCGGCGTCGATGGGACGCCAATCGAACATCGAGATGCGCTGATGGATGCTGCGGCTCGGAACGGCAACCGCTCCCGAGTCCTGTTGCGCCGCATACACCCAATACGGGAAACGGTGATCCGTGATCACGTGATAGACTTGCGCCGTCGATTGGTTGTACCACGAACTCCACGTCTTGGCACCGTCGAGCGAAATGGCGACGCCTTGATCGCTGCCGAAGATCAGATGGTTGGTGTTGTCGGGATCGATCCAAAGTGCGTGATAGTCGTCGCCGCCCGGAGCGCCTTTGATCGCAACGAACGATTTGCCGCCGTCGGTGGAACGGTACGTCGACGTGTCCATCACGTACACTTCGTCCGCGTTCTTCGGATCGGCGGTGATTTGCCCGAAGTACCAACCGCGCTCCCAAATGCGCTGTTCGCCGTCGGTGTACGTCCACGTCGCGCCGCCGTCATCCGAGCGGTAGATGCCGCCGGTTTTCGGATTGTTCGTGTCGACCCGCGCGTAAATTCGATTGTGGTCGGCCGGCGAGACCGCAATACCGATGTGGCCGAGCACTCCGCCGGGAAAACCGTGTCCCGTAATATGCCACCACGTCTTGCCGGCGTCGTCGCTCTTGTACAAACCGCTTCCGGGTCCGTTGCTCGGCGGATACACGTTCCACGGCGGCCGGCGCGTCTGCCAAAGCGATGCAAAAATCACGTTTGAATTCGTGGGATCCATCGAGATATCGATCGCGCCCGTGTTTTCGTCTTTGTAGAGGACTTTGCTCCACGTCTTGCCGCCGTCGACGGATTTGAAGACGCCCCGCTGCGCGTTCGGACCGTACTGGTGGCCGAGCGCCGCGACGTACACGGTGTTCGGATCTTTCGGATCGATGACGATGCGGCCGATTTGCCGCGTATCGTCCAGACCGATGTGCGACCACGTCTTGCCGGCGTCGACGCTCTTGTAGACACCGTCGCCGTGCTGAATGTCGGATCGCATGTCCGCCTCGCCGCTCCCGACGTAGATGACGTTCGGATCGCTCGGCGCTACCGCTATCGCGCCAATTGATGCAACGGGTTCGGCATCAAAGATCGGCGTCCACGTGCGCCCGGCATTTTGCGTCACCCACACGCCGCCGCCGACTGCACCAAAGTAAAAGGTGTCAGGCTGGCCGGGGACGCCCGTAACGGTAATAGCGCGGCCGCCGCGCAGCGGCCCGATGTTGCGCCACTGCAGCGATCCGAACAGGCTCCCCTCGACCGTTGCGGCGCGCGCGGGAAGCGCGACGAGCATAGCCGGGAGCTGGAACGAAATCATCAAGACGAAAGCAAGAAAACGTCGCATGTGACGGCGTTTCCCGCAGCAGGAGGCGTCGCCCTCGTCGAAGGCGTTATGCCGCTTTTTTGGCGTTAACGCGAGTGGTTACGGGCGAGAATGCGGTTTAGCGCGGCCGGTGCTATTGCGTCGGGACGGCTGAAATTCAGCCGCGCGCTCTGCTCGGCTCCGTAGGCCGTCTTCTGGTTCCTGCGGGTGATGTCGATCTGCGGCGCAATCGCCGTGTACGGGCGCATGTCGGGCGTCGACGAGAAGGCGGAGTACATCGGCGCCGCCATCGCGTCGTAGGTCGAAAGCGGTTTCATTCCGAGCATCATCTCGATCGTTCGAAGCACGCTGACCGTAGCGTAGTGTTCGTGGTGGACACCGGTGCGCGCGTAAGGCGATACGACGAAGAGCGTCGTGCGCTGATCGCTCACGTGATCGGGGCCATCCTGCGCGTCGTCTTCGATTGCGAAAAGCACCGAAGAACTCCAAACGCTGGAGTGGGACAGCGTTTGAACGATCCGGCCGAAAGCAGCGTCGTTCTGCGCAACGTACGCCGACGGCGTCAGCTTGCCGGGCGCGCTTCCGTACGTGTGATCGTTCGGCAGCCAGATGAATTCGAATTGCGGCAGCGTTCCGGTGCGAACGAAGGCTTGAAATTCGCGTTGCCACTCTTTCACGCGGTCGAGATCGCTGTAATTGAGGTTCCAGCCGGCGTAGCGGTCGTCGAAGAGACCTCGCAAGCTCGGAACGTCGGCAACCCACGGGCTTTGCGGCGTTTTGCCGGGATCGACCAATTCGCCGTAATCGCGAAAAGAAACGCCGTCGCGGTGTGCTTGCACCCAAAGGTAACCGCTCGCCGTCACGTCGGCTCGATCGTCATGTGTGAGCAAATCGAGGCGGTTTGCATAGAGCGCAGGCCAAACGCGCTGCGCGTAGTCGTTGGCGAAAGCCGAATCGCTCCACATATGGCCCACGGCGCTGACCTCGCCGTTGACGTAAGCGTTGTCGTACAATCCGAAACGCGCTGCGAGTGCGTGCTCGTTGGGCGTTACCTTGCGGCCGAACCACGCGAGCTGCGGATCGCCGTTGCCGGCCGGATCGTCACCGAGGATTTGATCGTACGAGCGGTTCTCTTTGAGCACGAAAAACACGTGCCGTATGGGACCGTGCGGGCGCACGACGGAAGACGGATCCGAGGCGTTCCACGACGATGCGCCTTGCGGGTTGCCGTTCATCGCGAACGTGCCCGGAATTGCATAACGGCGCAGCGACCCGGCTTCGAGAGCCGCTACATACCCGGCGTCGCCTTGGGGATACCGGAACTGCGGATTCGGGTGCGCGCCCTCGCCTTTGCCGTTTAGCACATAAAGGTATCCGCCTGATACCGCTACGTCGGTGGGATACCACCCTGCCTGCATGCGCCCGATCGGCTCGCCGTTGCGAATTACGGCGATCGAATTTGCAGCGCCGAGGGTTACGAAGATGGTTCCGCCGCTGCCAGAAATGGCGCTCGGAGAGACGCCGAGCATCTTGCCGGGCGCCGCGTCCGCGACCGAAATATCTTTGATCGCGTGGAGATCGGGTGTGTAAACGCCGACGCGGTCCGCGTCGATTTCCGCAACGTAGACGCTACCGCCGGACACGAATACGCCGGCCGGATGTAGACCGACGACGCGCTGCGCTTTGATCCGCAGCGATCGAACGTCGACCGCGAGAAGCGTGTCGTTCGACAACCCCGCCGCATACAGCGTAGAACCGTCCGGGCTGAATGCCAAACCGCCTGGCGCTCCGCCGATTGGAATGCCCGTCGCGTTGCCGATAACGCCCAGCCGTCCGATGCGAAGTTGGCGATCGCCCGCGCACGCGACAGCATAAACGCCTGCGGAACTTGCGGAAACATAGACCGGGGTTGAGCCTTTGGGAAATGGAATGCGACGCAGGCTCGCATTGCGCACGTCGACGAGAAGCAGTGCGTCGGAGTTCGCTCCGGCAACCAGGACGTGCCCCGAATCAACCCACACCGGACGCCCAAACGCTCCCGGCAACCGGATCGACCTTGCGCGGGAGAGCGATGGAATGCGGTAAAGGCTAAGCGCGGCGGGATTGTAGCCCGACTCTACGACCGCGAGAACGGAACCGTCCGGCGAGACGGACATGCCTTGCGGCATCGTGCCGGTCGACACGACCGACTGCGGCGGTTGTAAGAGCCACCCGTCCGGCAGCATGACGGGGGCGGTGCCCAGACAGACGAGCACTACGCAGACCAAGGTGGCGGCGTTCTTCATGGACAGCCTTTCCGCGGTAGACATCAGACGTCTGATGTCTCGTTTTCGCGGAACGGGGCCGATGCCTGCACGCGGCGAAAAATTGCGTTACGATGCAGGTGCAAAGCGTCAAACGTAGCCGCCTTACCGACGAAGTGATTGCGCAAGTCCGCAAACTCGTCGCCGGAGGCAAGTATCGTGTGGGAGATCGCCTGCCCGCAGAAGGCGAACTCTGCGAGCTGTTCGGCGTTGGACGCTCGACGATTCGCGAGGCGATGCGAGTCCTTTCCAATCGCGGGCTCGTCGACGTCCGGCACGGCGAAGGCACCTACGTTACCTCGCGCACCATGCGCGCATCGCTGGAAGAGCGTCTCGAGCGCGCAGTCCTCACGGATATTTACGAAGCGCGTCTATATTTGGAACTGGCGCTTTCCGGCTTAGCGGCGCAGCGCCGCGATGCGAAAGACGTCGCAGCGATGCGCAAATGCTTGACCAAGCGCGCGGCGGCGGCGCGCGCCGGAGACGTCCCGGCGTATGCCGATGCGGATTTCGGGTTCCACTTGGCGGTCGCAAAGGCCGCGAAGAGTCCCGCGCTCTACGACGTCTACGAATCGTTCGTGCAGACCGTTCGTCCGCCGCTCATTCAGGCGGTCGGACCGGAATACGTTCGCAAAGAAGACGATCGTCTGCACGCGGCGCTTTGCGATGCGATTGCGCAAGGTAACGCTGCCGAAGCGCGGCGACTCGTGCGATCGCATTTGCACAAGTCCCTCAAGAACATCAGCCGCCGCTGAACGCGGGCAGAGCGCTGTTTTACCAGCCGCCGCCCACGTCGCCGCCGCCTCCGCCCATGTCACCGCCGCCGAAGCCGCCGCCGCCACCGACGTCGCCCCAGCCGCCGCCGCCCCAATCGCCGCCGGCGCCGCCGCTCATGCCGGCTTGACCCGGGTCGGCTTGCCAACCGCCGCCGTCGACGGGCGTTTGCTGCGCGCCGGGATCGACGCCGCTTTGCATGCCGCCGCCCCACCCGCGGCCGCCGAATATTTCGTTACCCAGCCATGCGCCGCCGAGGCCGCCGAGCAAACCGCTCCAAAAACCGCCGCCGCCGTAACCCCATCCGCCGTAGCCGCCGTAACCAGGGCCGTAGCCCGGTCCGGGGCCATATCCGGGTCCCGGTCCCGGAGCGCCGTAGCCGCCGCCATAGTAGGAGCCGCGGCTAGCGCGGATGAGCGAGCGAATGATGAAGAACGCGAAGAGCGCGATAATGATCCACCAGAACACGCCGATATGTACTCCGCCGGATTGGGTTTGTTGCGTGTAGGTCCGCGCCGGCGTTTGCGCGCCGCGCTGCGAGCCGACGTGCGAGCGATACACGTCGAAGACGGCATTCACCGCGTTCGTGATGCCGCCGTCGAAATCGCCCGCGCGAAACGACGAGCCCATCGTCGCGATTACCGACGCCGACGTTTGCGAACTCCACCACCCCGCTTGCACCGCCGCGTTATCGGGAATCACGTAATCGCGCCGGTCGTTCTTGTCGACGTAAATCAGCACGCCGTTTACGGATTGCTGCGCGAACGTATTTTCCGCCGCGGTGCGCACGTCGCCGCCCGGCACGGACGGCACGGTGACGACGACGATTTCCTTGCCGGTGTCACGGTTGAAGTTCGAGATGCGCGCGTTCAGCTGATCCACGGTTGCGCTGCTGAACAGCTGCGCGCCGTCTTGAATGAAATTCTTGGCAAGCGCGGGAAGCGCGCTTGCGGCCAATGCGGCGACCAAAACCGCCGGCGCGGCGAAACGCTTCGTCATTTTACGAAGACACCCAGCACGAAGCCGACGCTGCTCAAAGCAAAGATGATGAGGAATACCCAAACGCCTGCGTTCAGGAGCGCCTTTTTGCGCCGTCGCGCGGATTTGGAAACGTGAGTCACGGCTATGCGTCTGCTCATGATGTGCTGCCTGTCCTGAGATCGAGGAACGGTTCTTTGCCGGCGGCCCAAAGACGTTCGAGATTGTAAAACGTGCGCTGCTCCGGTGTGAAGACGTGAACGACGACGTTGCCGAGATCTATGAGAATCCAGTTTCCGTCGGTGTAGCCCTCGACGCGAGCGACCTTCAGACCGTGTTCTTGAATCTTCTCCGTGATGTTGTCCGCGATGGAACGCGTTTGAATCTTCGAGCGCCCCGTCACGATCACGAACTTGTCGGCGATGATCGTGCGTCCTTCGACGTCGATCTCTGTCACGTCTTCCGCTTTTTTGTCCAGCGCCGCGGCGCGTACGACCTCAACTATGTCCAAACTGCTCCATCCCGAACGCGTGCATGAGTGCCGCGGTTTGCGGCGCTACGGGTAACCGCCTCTGATTAAGATACCGCAGGGTCGAGCGAATCGTTGCACGCATCGCCTCGCCCAGGTCGCGCTCGGCCAGCGCGGCAAGGTGCTCGCGCTCGGCAAAGTCGCGGCCGGGCTCCAGACCGTCGGCCAGGTAGAGGATGCAATCGAGCGGCGACATCTCGCCGGCTCCCAGCGTGTGCTTGGTTATAGCGGAAAGCACGTCGGCGTCCTCGACCCCGAAAAAGCGCTGCGCGAGCGCCGCCGATAGCGGTGCGTGCAGGACGACCGGATGTTCGAGCGCGTGCGAGTCTGCGGCAATCCCGTACTGCGCGCTTTCACGAAGCAACTGCTCCGCTGAATACAGGCGCGCAAGGTCGTGCAGCATTCCGGCAAGGCGCGCTTTGCGCGGATCCGCGCCGTGCAAACGCGCGAGATTTTCGGACATGCGCGCGACCCGCACGCAATGCGCGTACCGATGTTCTTGTCCCAAATGTTCGCGGACGCGCTTCGACAACTCGGTAAAGGTCATCGTCTGAAAGGCGCGTCCGCGCTCCGCGCTGCGCGCCCCCCACCGTCCTGAGCCGGTCGAAGGACGTCGGGGCCCCCGACCTTCGGCCCGCGCGCATTATCCCACAAGGCCTGCGCGCAGCGCCTTTATGCGGTTCTTGTAGATTTCGCTTTTCAGGTTACCGGCCCACATGACGAGCGCGTTCTCGTTGTTGTCGCTGTAGTAGCCTTTCCGCGTCGAGACCGTCGTGAAACCGTATTTGCGATAGAGATTTTGCGCGATCGCGTTACTTTCGCGCACTTCGAGCGTCATCCAGGACGCGCCGCGCACGATCGCTTCGTCGAGCAAGCGCAGAAGCATGATCTCACCGTACTTGCGTCCGCGAAACTCCGGGTGCACGGCAATCGTCGTGATGTGCGAATCTTCCAAAATCACCCAAATGCCGCCGTACGCGACGACGCGATTTGCGCAGCGGCCGACGAAGTAGTGCGCCAGTTTGTTGTCGTGAATCTCTTGGTAGAACGCGTTGCTCGGCCACTGCGTCGAAAACGACCCCTGCTCGATGCGCAGCACCTCTTTCACGTCGGCATCCGCCATCGTTTCGATGAGCATCGGAGCCGCGTTGCCGAACTCGGGCCTCGGTTCAAGTTTCACGCTAGGCACTCACCATTGCGGCGCCCTCGGGGAGGGTTTGTGCTGATAAAACATTCAGGCGCCATGAGGTTTTGGGGGCCCCGCTTTGCGGGGGGCGCGGAGGTCAGACCGTAGCGCCTTTTCAACTGGAATTCGTGCGGCGGGAAGCTCGCCGTAGTCTGCGCGCACTTCGTGCAAACTGCGCGCAGGCTCGCGCGAAGCCGCGACGGCGGCGACGGCGAGCGCGGTTGGGAGGACTGCGCATTCCACATACTGCACGTCCCAGCCGCGTTCGGCAAGGCCGGAGAGCACGTCCTCCGCATCGCCGACAACCTTTACGCTGCCCGGTGGCCCCAGTTCGGAGAGCACGTCGGCGACATACCCCGAGGCACGAAACTCGCCGCCTTGCGAACGAAACCGCACCGAAATCACGCCGCGGCGCCCGCGCACCACCGTCAGGAGCGGCGGACCCGCATCCACGCCCGCTTCAACCGCGTCGAACGAGTTCACGCCGACCAGCGGCAGGCGCCAGCCCAGCGCGAGCGACTTGGCGTAACTGATGGCGATTCGCACACCGGTGAAGCTGCCCGGGCCGATGCCGACCGCCAACCGATCGAGGTTGCCCGGCGTGAGTTCGGCGCGCCGCAGCACCCGCCCAATTGCCGTGAGACCCTGCTCCAGAGCGACGTTGCCGGGAAGGTCCTCGAGCGCAAGGGCGCTCCCGTCGCCAGACACGGCCGCCGAAAAACTTCCGGTACCCGCGTCGATCCCCAGAACGGTCATGCGGTTTCGTCATCCTGAGCGCCGCTCTCGTCATCCTGAGCGCCGCTCTCGTCATCCTGAGCCCCGCTCTTGTCATCCTGAGCCTGTCGAAGGGCGACCGTTCGCGGCTCGCTCCCCTTGCCGGTGATTTCAATTTCGGTGTGGACGGGCGGCAGCAATCCGGGCGCATTGCGCCACCACTCGACCAGCACGATGGAACTGCCGTCGAACGCGTCGTCCAACCCCAACTCCGTGAGGTCGGACGGATCGTCGACGCGATACAGATCGAGATGATCGATCGGCGGATTCGCTCCATAACGGTGCCAAAAGGTGAACGTGGGGCTGCTCACCGGATCGCTGCCCAGTCGCTCCTTGACGACGGCTTTGACGAACGTGGTTTTGCCTGAGCCGAGCGGGCCTGAAAGCCCGATGACGTCGCCCGCTTTGAGTTCGCGCGCGAACGCGGCGGCGAAGGCAACGAACTCTTGCTCGCTGTGAAATGTCCGATCCATGTCTTTGGCGAAGAGAATCTCCGTGAAGATGCGTAGGACGCGGATGTTTCTGGTGCGGGCAGCGTCACTCCTCAAGGGATGACGGATCACCGCGCCGAGATCATCGCACAAGCCCAAGCGTATCTCGACGACCTGCGAGCCGCTGCGGCGGCTGCCCACGAACGACTGAAGGCCGGGGT
>DATGJX010000219.1:0-13840 GCA_035294905.1 Vulcanimicrobiaceae bacterium
GCACGTCTCGCACGAAACGCCGAACCGGTGCGCAAAAACCGGTATCGCATCTGCCGGTGCCGGCGAAGCGAACAGGGCCGCCGCGAGGCCAAGCGCGCAGCCAAGCCATGTATAAGGCACGCCTAATAAATACATTAGGCTTACCTTATAGACGCGCCTGGTGCACCCCTCTCACGCCGCCCGCGCCACCAGAACTGGGCAGGGCGAGTGTCGCACGGTCGTTTCCGCGACGCTGCCCAAGAACGCACGAGCGATTCCTTTGCGTCCATGCGAGCCCACGGCGACCAAATCGGCCTTGATGCGTTCGGCAAACGCACAAATCGCGAGACCGGCGTCACCTGCGTCGTATTCGTAATACGTGCTTACGCTTGGAACGCTGTCGGGAACACGCCGGGAGGCCTTGGAGAGATCGAACCCGCCGCCTGCAAGGTGGAAAAGATGCAGCCCCGCGGCGTCTTCGGTTGCGATTTGCAGGGCAAAGTCCAACGCTCGCTCGGCGCATATAGAATCGTCGAGCGCTACGGCAATCCGGCGGAAAGGTTGCAATACGGAACGTTCGCGCACCGTCAGCACGGGCAGCGTCGAGTGGCGCAAGACGTCTTCGGTGACGCTGCCCAAGAGCGCTCTGCCGGCGCCCGATCTGCCGTGGGTTCCGATTGCGATGAGGTCCGCTCTTGCATCTGCCGCTCCATGAAGAATGCCGTCGCGTGTGCCTTCTTCACACAGCATCGTCTCGCAGTCCATCCCGCTGCTGCGGCACTCGCGGACCTGCTCGATGAGAACGTCCGCCGCTTCGCGACGGTACGTCTCGAGAATGTCGAACGGCGCATCCGGGTGCGTCGCGACCGGAATCAGCAACCTTTCTACGTCCAGCGTGCAGCACAACACCATTCGCGCATGCCAGCGTGCCGCGCAAGCTGCGGACAGCGCCGCGCACGCGCGAGCCGGAGCCGACCCGTCGTAGGCTACCAGAATGGTTTTGAACACGCTCTGATGCTACTTGACGGATAGGAACCCCGCGAGAAACGCGTTCGCAACGCCTTCTCCTGTGCGCAATACGCTTGCACCATGGCAGCGTTTCTCTATTTCATTCTCGTCGTGATGGTCGGCGTGCAAAGCGGCACCATCAGCGATCATAGCGCAATACAAGTCGCGGAGGATCAGCGGCACGGCGCCGGCACGCGGCTGACGTCGGTCTTGATTTCAGGCGGCTATGCCGTAGCTCGCGGGGCCGGAGGCATCCATGACGGCCTGGTGCTGACTCCCGGCGGATGGCGCGTCGCCTGCCAACTGGGTGGGCGCATGCCGAACGTGAGCACGCTTAAGCGCTTGTGCGGATTTTCCACGGCCGCCGCGTTACAGCTCGCCGCGGATGAGCTCGCAAACGCCGCTGCTGCGCAAGGACAGTTTTCGACCGCCGTTCGATCGGAACAGACCGCCTATCAAGCCGCACCCGAGTCTCTGCGTCCGTCCGAAGCTGCGCGCCTGCAATTGCTCAACCAATTGAGTCAGCAGTTGCAAACGGGACAGAGCACGCGCACGAACGCGATCCGCAAATGGAACGAACTGCGGCTTTCGATCTTTCTACCCTAGTGAGATATTGAATGAGACTTCCAGCCGAAACGACGCACGCGCTGCTCGCGAAGTACCACATACACAAACCCGTCACCGACGAGCGCTTCCTTCATCATGCGGACGTCACGCGTGGAGTACCACTGTCCATCATCTGCCTTACGGATCCATACGCCGGCAAACAGATCATCGTATCCTCGAACCGCAAACGGTGCGTGCAGGCCTGTCCGCTTTCACTCCAGCATGCCGAAATGCTCGTAGGTGAACTCGGTGACCAAGGCATTTTTTCGAGCACGCCTGCGGAGCGTGAAATGCTTGCCCATCTTCTGCTCCGGTGTTCGGAATTGTTTGTCCACGAGGGGTTACAGCGGTTCTACCTGGCGCCGGTGTACGTCCGTCCCAATGATTATCGGATCGGTCATGCGTCGATGAGCAGTGGGTCACGCATCTCTATTGAACAACGGCTCGATCCCCACGCGCACGACAAAGGCGCGGTATTTGCGCACCGGCCCACGGGCCGGCGGCGATAACGCAGCACGCTGTCCACAGCACCAGTCGCAATTGCTGCAGCGGTTCCGCCATGCAGCGCCACGTGCTCGGTGACATTCTGCACAACCAGCTGCGTGCTACGCGCCAAGACCCTTCTGAGGGCGTTCGGCTGCACGGACGTTTTGCTGCACGACGACGATAGGCACCGGGAAATCGACCGGCAAACCGGATAGGACTCTTTGGAGCGCTTGCACGCCGCCGAAAGACGCGGCCATCACAACGATTTCGAAGCGCTTCTCAGGCGCTTCCGCCACGACTTGGTTCACGATGTGGAGATTCGTAAGCCGCGGCAAAGAACGCAATGGGAACGCCTCCGCGAAGCCGGTTCTCGCCCCTTTCCAAGCGCCCTGCCACAATAGCGCGGAGGTGGGAAGCAATGAAGGCGTTTCGCGGTAGATCGGTGTCCCTCTGCACGCGCATTCAACTGCCGATTCAACTCGCTTGGGAAGGTCTGCACCAGTACCTGAAATACTTGGAAGGTCATCCCGGAGAAACGTCACTTCACGTGTCGTTGAGCGGACCGGTAAGAGCGAGGCTGGACGTGCCGATCAAAATAACGACGGCCGATGGAAACAGTCGATCCCGATTTTTTACGGCGTCATCTGGCTGGTGCATTCGCTGGAGACCTCGTGCGACTTGCGCCTCGAGGGAAACTATCGCGCCCCCCTCGGATTTGCCGGCAACGTCATCGATATGACGGCTATGCCAGACGCTGCGGAACACAGCCTGGAGAGATTCCTCGCAGGCTTCGCCGAAAACATCGCTCGTCGTGTGAAGGTCGTTGTTTCATGACGACGTTGCGAGAGATTATTGAAATTCCGCTGCCGGCCAAAGCGGTCGAAGAAAGCCTCCTGCGTTACTTGGAAAGCCGGCGCGGAGCGGATGGAACGATGTCGTTGCCGCTGCGCGTGCCTCTGAGCGATTTCGGCATTCCGTCAGGTTTGGGCGTCGAGCATACTGTGCAGGTTCGCGTGAACCGCAGGCGCGACGAAGACAACCTCAACGATGAGTTCGCGATAGCATGGAAGCCGGAAAAAGACGGCTCGTATCCCGCCTTTAGCGGGCGAATCATCGTTTGGAGCGAGGGCGATCCCGGCGCAGCATACATCGAACTCCGTGGAACCTATGAACCGCCGTTAGGTACGGCCGGATTACTCTTCGACGCCGCCTTAGGTACGGCGATTGCTCGTTCTACGGCACGACGACTGCTAGAGGATTTGCGAGAAGGCGTTTTGACGATGCGACGCGCAAGCGTAGGAAATCAATAGACATGCGCACACCCGAAGATGAACCTTCGCAAAAGGACATCGAGTCATTTCTCACCGACGAAGAGCGCCGCGCGCTCGAGGATCCAACCGTTCCCGAGGATGTGAAGTCGGAGATCGCCGAGCGTCTCGAGCGTTTCCGCGAACAGGAAATAGAACAGATTCAGGCGGAGGACAGCCAAGGCTAGACGCGTGCCAGGAGTTCGTGCACGTCGATGCGATCGAGCAACGCGTGAACGTCTTGAGCACGGCAAAGCTGCGTACCGGAGATCATCGCGGTAGCAGCGCCGGCGGCACTTCCCAGGCGCATGCCGTCGACGAGAGACCCTCCCTCGTCCATGGCAATCGCCAATCCGGCAACCATGGAATCGCCGGAGCCTACCGTGCTGTACGCCACAATTCTCGGCGGAACGGCTTTCCATGCTCCGGCTGCGTTCACACCGACGGCGCCTTGGGCTCCTTGTGAAATGACCACTTGCTCTGCGCCCAGTTCGCGAAGTTCCCGAGCCGCAGCGAGCACGTCTTCGTCGTCGAGCAATGCTCGCTGTAAAAGCGCCGATGCTTCTTCGATATTTGGTTTCACCAGATCCGGATGCGCGGGCAGCACCGCAGCCAGTGCCTCACCCGATGTGTCGACGATGCATTTGACGTGCCCCTCGTTCAGGGCGTGTACCAGGTCGCGATAAACGGTCGGAGCAACGCCGGGCGGGACGCTGCCGCCGAGTACGACGACGCTCTGCTGCGGCACTTCCGATAAACGACTTTCGATTTCGCGCAGCGCTTCCTCGGTTACATGAGGGCCGGGCAAATAGAGACGGCTTCTGCGGCCGCTGCCGCGCTCGTAGATCATGATGTTCACGCGAGTGGATTCGCCGACACGTACGAATGCGTTCGGAACGCCTTCGCTATCGAGATTATTACGGAGCAGCTCGCCTGTGAGACCGCCGGCGAAACCCAATGCCAGCGTCGCGCGCCCTAAGCGGCGGATCACTCGGCTTGCGTTTACACCCTTCCCACCTGGATCGAGCGAGTCCAGCGAGCACCGGTTTTTTCCGCCGAGCGTCAGCGTCTCGAGCGCGACGGCTTCGTCGAGCGCCGGATTGAGCGTGACGGTCGTTATGCACG
This sequence comes from Vulcanimicrobiaceae bacterium, assembly GCA_035294905.1. Lineage (GTDB taxonomy): Bacteria > Vulcanimicrobiota > Vulcanimicrobiia > Vulcanimicrobiales > Vulcanimicrobiaceae > DATGJX01. The sequence goes on from DATGJX010000219.1 coordinate 4,512, forward strand.
GCATGCAGCGAGCATCGCACGACAACGGGAAAAGGACGGGAACACTTCGGGTGTTTGCTATCCCGGCGAGTTCTTTCCGCGTTCTTCCTGGGTCGATACGATTCGACGGTAGAGCCCAAATTTTACGGAGGTATACATGCTCGAGAGGAAAGACTGGACGTCCGACTTCAATTCACTGGTCGATCGTGCATTCGCGGATTTCCCCTTCCTGGCAGACTTTCAGTTCCCACGCAACGCGAGCTTCGCCGCGCCTGCGATGGACTGCTATGAAAAGGACGGGAAATACGTGTTGGATCTCGCGGTCCCGGGGTATGAGGCCGCGGATGTAAACGTGGAAGTGAACGGTAGCACCGTCACGATTTCCGGAACCCACAAAGACTCGGAAGAGAAGAAAGCGGCCCGCTACTACCGGCGCGAGCTGCGGACCGGTTCGTTCACGCGGACCGTGACGCTTCCGCAGGATCTCGATCCGGAGGCGGTCGACGCAACCCTCAACAAAGGCGTGCTGACCGTTGAACTCAAGACGGCCAAACCGATCACACCAAAGAAGATCACCGTCAAAGCGTAAGGCCTACGTTCTCTGCTCATCGAGGTGGCGCTGTCGGCGCCACCTCGATTGCGTAGCAAGCGGGTTCTCGGAATTTTCCCGGTTGGTTCTCCCGGTAACAGAACTCTACTTGCTATAGTCTTGAGCACCTTCGGCTTGATTAGCCGGGGCAAGGGCCTCGAAACGGCAATCGACGCAATCTCGCTTCTCGTACGCCGTCATCCGAAGCTTTTGTACGTGATACTCGGAGCAACGCATCCCGTCGTCCGGCAGCACGAAGCCGAGAGTTACCGCACGGAGTTGCAGCAGCGCATCGCCGCTGCCGGCTTGAGCGAGCACGTAATGATGATCGACCGGTATTTGGCGCTGCCGGATCTCCTCGACTATCTCGCCGCGACCGATGTGTACCTGACGCCGTACGTCAATGAAGCGCAGATCGTGAGTGGTACGCTGGCGTATGCCGTGGGCGCAGGGCTTAGGGAGCTGCACCCGTGAACGCGACGGCCGCCACGTTGTGCGCGATCGACGCGTTTTCATCGGCTTCCACGACTTCGATTGCTGCACTCGGATTCAAGAACGCGAGCCGCTCCACGATGCGCGCACGAACGTCGGAATTGTGCGCGCCGATGCCGCCGGTAAAGACCAGCATGTCCACTCCGCCCAGGTCAACGGCTAGAGCCGCCATCGCTTTGGCGGCCGAACGCACGAACATCTCGACGGCAAACGCTGCCTCATCGTCGGTTCGCTCGCACAGGTTGCGCACGTCGCCTTCGCCGCCCGATAGCGCCCGCAGGCCGCTCTTGTTCTCCAAGAGTTCACGCAGTTGCCGCTTGTTCAAATGCGAGCGTTCCAAGAGGTAAAGCAGTGCTCCGGGATCGACGTCGCCGGGACGCGTGGACATGATCATTCCGCTCATGGGACTGAACGCCATCGTCGTTGCAATGGGACGGCCGTTCTCCAGTGCAGCGGCGCTCGCGCCGTTTCCGAGATGCGCAATGATGGTTCGAGGGTGCAACTGCGCCCCGAATACGCGGCAGACGTGCTCGTACGAAAGTCCGTGAAAACCGTAGCGCCGCAAAAGCGGATCGCCTGCGGGAAGCGGCAGCGCGCGCGCAAGCGGGGGCAAATCACGAAAAAACGCGGTGTCGAAACACGCGACCTGGACGACGCTAGGCAATGAAACCGCTGCCTGACGCAACACGGCAAGCGCACCCGGCGCATGTAAAGGATCGAGCGTTTGAAGATCTTCCAGCAGCTCGAGGAGTTCCGGCGTAACCCGTTCGGGCTCATCGTGCTCGCCGCCGAAAACGATGCGATGCCCCACGGCGTCCGGCGCACCGGTCTCTTCCAAAACGTCCGCGATAGCTACGCGCGCGGTCTGAGCTGCGTCATCGGGACGCGACGACGTCGCCAGATTGCGCGCGAGGACGCACTGCAAAACGCCGTCGCCGACCGCGTGAACCGAGTACTTCAAGGACGACGAGCCCAAGTTCAAGCTGAGGACGTTCATTTGCCCGTCCCCGCCCATTGCCAGTCGCGAACGTCGGGCATGTCCTGCCCGTATTTCTCAATGTAGAGCCGATGCTCCACGAGCCGGTCGCGAATCAGCTGCTTGACGTGACCCGCGCGATCCGCCAAACGCGGCACGCGATCGATCGCGTCGCCGGCCAAATGAAAGCGATCCATGTCGTTGCGCACCGTCATGTCGAAGGGCGTCGTCGTCGTGCCTTGTTCCTTGTAACCGCGCACGTGCAAGTTCCCGTGATTCGTCCGTCGATACGTAAGGCGGTGAATAAGCCAAGGATAACCGTGAAACGCGAAGACGATGGGCTTGTCGGTCGTGAAGATCGAGTCGAATTCGCGATCGGAAAGGCCGTGCGGGTGCTCCGTGCTGGGCTGCAACGTCATGAGGTCGACGACGTTGACCACGCGCACGCGCATTTCGGGAAGATTTCTTCGCAGAAAGTCGGCGGCGGCCAGCGTTTCGAGGGTCGGCACGTCGCCGGCGCACCCAAGAACGACGTCGGGCTCGGTTCCGTTATCGCTGCTCGCCCAGGTCCAAATCCCGAGGCCTTCCGAGCAGTGCTTGACCGCTGCATCCATGTCGAGCCACTGCAGCTCGGGCTGCTTGCCCGCAACGATGACGTTGATGTAGTCGACGCTGCGCAAACAGTGATCGAGCACGGAGAGAAGCGTGTTGGCGTCCGGCGGCAGATAGACCCGCACCACGTCCGCGCCTTTGTTCATCGCGACGTCCAAAAAGCCGGGATCTTGATGCGTGAATCCGTTGTGGTCTTGGCGCCACACGTGCGAGCTCAGGAGATAATTGAATGACGCGATGGAACTCCGCCACGGAACGCCTTTGGAAGCCTCGAGCCATTTCGCGTGTTGGTTGAACATCGAATCGACGATATGGACAAACGCTTCGTACGAGGTGAATACGCCGTGACGGCCCGTCAAGAGATAGCCCTCGAGCCATCCTTGACAGCAATGTTCGCTGAGGATTTCCATGACGCGGCCGTCCGGCGAGACGTGGTCGTCCGTAGGAAGAATTGCAGCGGTGGAGCAACGGCTGGTAACTTCGAAGACTGCGTCGAGCCGGTTCGACGTTGTCTCGTCGGGAGCGAAGAGACGAAAACAGTCCGGATTGTCGCGAATGACCTCGCGCAAAAACTCGCCGGCAGCTCGCGTGCTCTCGTGCGTCACCCTGCCCGGCGAGGCGACGTCGACTGCGTAGCCGCGGAATTCGGGAAGGACAAGGCGTCTAAGGACTTCGCCGCCGTTCGCATTTGGATTGGCGCTCATGCGCAACGCGCCGCGGGGTGCGGCGGCAGCGATTGAGTCTCGCAGCTTGCCGGTTTCATCGAACAGCTCGTTGGGACGGTACGACCGCATCCACGCTTCGAGCATTTGCAGATGCTCCGGTTTGCGTTCAAAATCCGCCAGGGGAACCTGATGCGCTCGGAACGTCCCTTCGATTTGCACGCCGTCGACGATTTTCGGACCCGTCCAGCCTTTGGGCGTGCGCAGCACGATCATCGGCCACGCAGCCCGGGCTGAACGCGCCGACGACCGTGCTGCGGCCTGAATGTCCCAGATGCGCGCGAGCACGTCGTCGAGCGCTTTGGCAAACGCGCCATGCACGTGTTCCGGCTCGTCACCGGCGACGATTACCGGGTCGTAACCATACCCTTGCAACAGCGCGATCAGCTCGGACTCCGGTATTCGCGCAAGCACGGTGGGGCCTGCGATCTTGTAGCCGTTGAGGTGTAAAATCGGCAGCACCGCGCCGTCGCGCGCCGGATTCAGAAATTTGTTGCCGTGCCAGCTCGTCGCGAGAGCGCCGGTCTCGGCTTCGCCGTCGCCAATCACGCAGCACGCGATGAGATTGGGATTGTCGAACACGGCGCCGTACGCATGCAGCAAGCTGTAACCCAGCTCGCCGCCCTCGTGAATCGATCCCGGCGCGTCCGGCGAGGCGTGGCTCGGAATGCCGCCCGGAAACGAAAACTGCCGGAACAGCGCGCGCAAACCTTCTTCGGCCTGCGTGATGCGCGGATATTTTTCGGTGTACGTGCCCTCCAAGTACGCATTGGCAACGACGGCCGGGCCGCCATGACCCGGTCCCGCAATGAAAATCGCGTTCAAACCGTCGCGTTTGATGACGCGATTCATATGCGCGTACACGAGATTGAGGCCGGGCGAGGTGCCCCAATGGCCGAGAAGACGCGGTTTTACGTGCTCGATGCGCAGCGGCTCGCGCAGTAAAGGGTTGTCCAGCAAATAAATCTGTCCGACGCTCAGATAGTTGGCAGCGCGCCAGTAAGCATCGACGAGTTCGAGTTCGGCAACCGGCGCTTCGATGGTCACGCCACGAGACATCGCCGTATCTCCTTCACTTCACGCATGAATGCGATATCATCCTCATTCCTCGGTCGAGGCAGAGACACGGGAAGAACGCGCTCCAAACTACCGTCGCGCATGATGCCGATCCGGTCCGCAAGCGTGACGGCTTCTTCGAAGCGATGCGACACCATGACGATCGTCTTCTTCGTTGCTTGCCAAATGTCGAGCACGTCCTCGTGCAGCTCGTCGGTAATCACGGGATCGAGCGCGGAAAACGGTTCGTCCATCAGCAGGACGCTCGACTCGACGGCAAGCGCTCTGGCAATGCCCACGCGCTGACGCTGGCCCCCGGACAGCTCTCTGGGATATTTTTTCGCGAAGGCTTCGAGGTGCACCATCGCCAGATATCGCGATGTCTTTTCCTTCACGTCACGTTCGGGCAGATTCTGCATTTGCGGTGCAAACGCGACGTTCTCTTCAACGGTGAGCCACGGGAGCAACGCATAAGACTGGAATACCATGCCGACGCTCTTGGGCCTGAGTAGCGTGCCGCTCGAGGGTTTTTCTATGCCCGCAATCATCTTCAGGACGGTAGACTTTCCGCATCCCGACGGACCTGCCAAGCAGAAGAACTCGCCAGGATGTACCGACAGCGAAAAATCGTGCACGACGTTCACCGCCGGCTTTTCATACGATTTGTTCACGCGTTCGAAAACGATGGGATCGCTCACTAGTCGAACCGGTACCTTTGCGACAACCGCAGCAGCGGCTGCCACACGAGAAAATTGATCAGCGTGACGAGCAAAATCATTGCAGTCAGCGCCGCCGCGAAGACGGAACCCTGACCTTGGGCATTCGAGTCGACGAGCAGGCTCCCTAAACCCAGCAGATCTTGCGACATGCGGCCGCCGGGAATGTACGTGTGCAAAACCTCCGCTACGATGACGACCGTCCATCCTTGGGCCCAAGCCATGAGGGAGCCGACGACGATGAACGGCACGACGGCCGGGAGCGTTATGAAACGCAGTTTTCTCAATCCGTGAACGTTGAAGACGATCGATGCGGATTTTATGTCGTCGGGAATGGTGTGCAAGCCTTGAACGATCGGAAACACGATGTTCCAGACCATGGTGATGAAAATGACGAATATCGCCGCCGCCTCGAATGCGCGATACGTCGTAAAGAACACGACGACGACCGGAAAGAATGCGAGCACCGGAACCGATTGCAGAATGTCGGCTATCGGCAGCAGTACGCGTTGGACTTGCGGCGTGCTCGCGATGAGCAGGCCGAGCGGCACCGCAATCGCGAGCGAACCGATGTAAGCGACGAGCATACGGAAGAACGTGTTCGCCGTAGCCGCAACGATATCGCTGATCGAGATGCGGTTGATGTCGAATGCATTCCTCGGATTCGCAAAGTGCAAAAGGAGAACCGTCAGAACGACGGCCACCGTCACTGCAGCCGCAAGTGAAACCATGTGGTGGGCAAGCGTCGTCTCGTACAGGACGCGTGGACGATACGGCAATCGTCGGATTCTCACGGACCACAGTATGCCTCTCGGGGCGGAACACCTTGAGAACGTGCGGGGAACCATGGCCGGTGGTGATTCCTTTGCGATTCCCCCGCAGTTGGTAGCCTCGTGGAAACGGAGGAACTCACGTGTTCAAACACATTCTTTGCCCTATCGACGGCTCGCTGGGCTCGCTGGAGGCGCTCGACGTAGCCGCCAAACTTGCCGCTGAGCAGCACGCCGCACTGACTATCTGCATGGTCGTCGACCCCAGCCAAGCCGCCGCCATGGCATTCGGCGATCCGGGAATGAGCGGCGCTTGCTTGGATGCGCTCGACGAGGAAGCTGCTCAAGTCGTTCACGACGCCGCACTCCGCGTCGCGGCGACGAGCAGCGCATCAACCGCAACCGTGACAGGTCAACCCGTGACGTCGATTGTCGACTACGCCAATTCGAACGCATGCGATCTGATCGTCATGGGCAGCCATGGACGCGGCGGCATTCAGCGCGCGTTGATTGGAAGCATCGCCGAAGGCGTACTGCGCCATGCGAGCATCCCCGTGATGGTGATTCGCTGGTCCGAGCGCCACGAAAAAGCGCGTCCCGAAAAGGAAGCTGCGGCAGCACCGTAGTTCGAACGCCGGCTATGATTGTTGCGCGCACGACGCCTTCGCCTCTCGACGACATTCTGCAGCGCGCCAAGGCGCTGCCGCCCGTCGACGCCGCCGTCGTCAATCCGTACGACGACCTTGCCCTTGGGGGCGCGCTGACTGCAGCGAAGGAAGGTTTGATTCGCCCGCTGTTCGTCGGCGACGAGGACTCGATTCGCGCCGTCGCACGGCGATCGCAACGCTTTCCGCCGGACATGCGCATCGCAAACGCGAGCCCCGGCGCGGAAGCAGCGGCCGCGGTTCAGCTGGCCGCCGACGGAACCGTAGCCATGCTGATCAAAGGCAACGTTCACAGCGACGTTTTGCTGCGCGAAGTTCTCGATCAGTCTTCACCGCATTCGCAGGCGCGCCTGAGTCACGTCGTCGTCACCGAGTTGCCCGGGCGCTCGACGCCCCTGTTTCTGAGCGACGGCGCAGTTGCGATCGCGCCGACGCTGGACGAAAAAGCACAAATCGTCCAGAATGCGGTCGATCTCGCTCGCCGCCTGGGCATCGACATTCCTCGCGTCGCGCTTCTGGCTGCCGTTGAAACCGTCGTATCGACGATGCGCGCCACGCTCGACGCCGCGGCGCTTACGGAGATGGCCAAGCGCGGACAGATTTGCGGCGGTATCGTCGACGGGCCGCTCGCCCTCGACGACGCGATCAGCGTACGCGCGGCGCGTGCCAAAGAGCTTCAGTCGCCCGTCGCAGGCTGCGCCGACATTCTGATTTCGCCGGATTTGGAAGCCGGCAACATCTTATACAAAGCATTCGACGTTCTTCTCGGAGCGCGCTTCGGCGCCGTCGTCACCGGCGCTTTGGTGCCGATGGTTTTCACGAGCCGCGGCGATTCGGTCGAATCGCGGGTTCTTTCGACCGCGCTCGCGCGGCTGCTGGTTGAGGAAATCCCATGCCCGTCCAAACAGAAGTCAAAAGCAACGGCGTAACGTCCGTCCCGGCCGCACCGCCGAAACGGAAACAATCGCGCCGCTGGATGCTCGTCGCGCTGCTCGTCCTGGTTCTGCTTGCGGCGGCGATCGCCGTGCTGCTCGCCTCCCGCGCTCGCAGCGCGCCGTCGTATGAAACTACGGCGGTCGTTCGCGGACGACTCACGCAAAGCGTTACGGCGTCCGGCACGATCAACCCTGAAGATACGATCTCCGTCGGAACCCAAGTTTCCGGCACCATCGAAACGCTCTACGTCGATTACAACAGTCCGGTTCACCAAGGGCAAGTACTCGCGCAAATAGAGCCGAGCCAGTTCGTCGCGCAACTGTCGCAAGCGCGCGCTGCGTTCGCGCAGGCTCAGGCTCAAGCGGTCTCGGGCACGCAGACCGCAAGCGGCGCAGCCTATGGTGCGCAAGCTTCAAACCAAGCCGCCGTCTCGGCACGCGCGGATCTCGTTCGCGCGCAAGCAGCCGCAGATCTCGCTCGCGTTACGCTCGCCCGCGATCGCGCATTGCTGCGCAACGGCTATATCGCGCGAAGCCAATACGATAGTGATTATTCAGCCGACGTTGCTGCCGCGGCGGCGCTTCGTTCCGCGCGCTCGAGCATCGAGCAAACCGCGGCGCAGGCACAGCAAGCTTCCGCCGGCGCAGGCGGCAGCCGGAGCAGCGCCGTAGCCGCCGCTGCCGCGGCGGACGCCGCTCGAGCCATCGTGCAGCAGGACGCGCTCAATCTGCAGCACACGACGATCGTTTCGCCCGTCGACGGAACGGTTGTCGCGCGAAACGTCTCGGTCGGACAGACGGTAGCCGCAAGTTTTCAAACACCGACGCTCTTCACCATCGCTCGCGATTTGCGCAAGATGGAAGCGGACATCGCGGTCGGCGAGCCGGACATCGGGAATGTGCGCCCCGGACAAGCTGCCGATTTCACCGTGCTCGCCTATCCGAACCGTACGTTTCACGGGACCGTCTCGCAGGTTCGTGAGAATCCGACCACAATCGCGAATGTCGTTACGTACACCGTCGTGATTCTGGTCGGGAACAAGGACAACGCGTTGCTGCCGGGCATGACGGCCAACGCCGCCATCTCGGTCGCGAGCATATCGAACGCCCTGCTCGTACCGATTCAAGCGCTGCAATATCGTCCTGCATCCGCACCGCGCAGCACCTCGCGGCCGGCCGGCGCGGCTTCGCCATGGGGACAAACCGGCGCCGACGTGTCGGGGGCCGTCGTCGCCGGCTCGCATCGTAGACTCTTCGTGCTTCGCGACGGCAAGGCGGCCCCAGTCCGCGTCATCGTGCAGCTCGTGAACGGTACAACTGCGGCGGTGACACCGCTAGGGGCGCTCAAAGCCGGCGAACCGGTGATCGTAGGCGATGCGAACACCGCCTCCCGAGCGCAAAACGCATCGAATCCGGCGTTCGGCGTGGGCAGAGTGGTCCGCTGATGGCCGCAATCGTCGACGTGCGCGACTTGCGCAAATACTACGGCAGCGGCAGCGCGCATACGCTCGCGCTCGACGGCGTCACGCTGCGCATCGAGCGCGGCGAGTTCGTCGCCGTCACCGGGCCTTCCGGATCGGGCAAGTCGACCTTCATGCACATCGTGGGCTTGTTGGACGAGCCGAGTTCGGGAACGTATGTCTTTGACGGGCAGGACGTCTCGACGCTGACCGATGACGAACGCGCGGACATCCGCAGCCGCCGGCTCGGATTCGTCTTTCAAAGTTACAACCTCTTGCCGCGGACGAGCGCGCTCGACAACGTCGAGCTGCCGATGCTTTACGCCGGCGTCAAGCAAGGTGAGCGCAAACGCGTTG
>DATGJX010000220.1:0-4867 GCA_035294905.1 Vulcanimicrobiaceae bacterium
CACGCGTCCGTATCGCGCTGCGCACGGTGAACCCATACACTGGGGCGATCCTGAAGCGATCGGCATTCGGCGTCTCGATCATCCGGACGAAGGCGACGCCGTCGCGCTCGAGCGCGGAGAAGTTCCCGTGTTTTGGGGCTGCGGCGTCACTCCGCAGCACGTTGCAATCGAAAGCCGGATTCCGTACGTAATCGTGCACGAGCCGGGACATATGTTCGTCACCGACATGCACCACGAGGAGCTGGCGCTACAAACCGGCCGCCGTTAGCTCCTCGATGAATGCTTGCGTGCTCGGATTTTCGAACCACGCTGTAACGAGATCACGGAGCGACGCATGTTTACGCAACTCCGTGACGTGGGCTTGAATGTTTGAGGCCGTCGGACGATCCGAAGCGAGCTCCCGTTTTAGCGCTTCGATACGAGCCCGCGCTTCGGGATCGTCCGGAATTGCGGCGTTCAGTTTATCGGCTGGAAAATCAGTACGTTCGTCGGGCATGTCCCCTTAATTCCCAGCGGGTTGGCTAGTTGCCGCTTTTCGGCGCATTGCAACATTGCCGAGTCCACCGAGGATGCCAAGGCCAACCGCGATCCAGCTGATCGCCGGCGTCCAAAGCGAGCTCAGTCCGAGGGCCGCGTCGAGGCTGTAGACCCCGAATCCGGCGAAGGCCAGAACGAGGGCGAGCCCACCGTAGACGAGCGGGAGCTCGTAACCGTTGTTCTGGGCGAAGAAGCCGTTCGGTGCATGGACGCTGAGAGCTGCGGTCGTCATCACGGCGATCATGAACATCGGGCCGATCGGACCGAGCAGTCCAAGGGCGACGAGCAGACCACCGGCGATCTCGCTGAAGCCGGCGGCGGCTGCGAAGATGTGTCCCGGGCGGAACCCGATTTGCTCGAAGAAGCCGCCGGTTCCAGCCAGTCCATGGCCTCCGAACCAGCCGAAGAGTTTTTGTGCGCCGTGGGCGGCGAAGCCGATCCCGATCAGACGTACCAGAAGTAGTGCGAGGTCCAAGTTCTTTCTCCTTACGAAAGATAAGCTACCCGCATTGTAGTAGGTATGCTATACTTACGTCAAGTAGCCTAGCCCATTGAAAGTAAGCATGAATCTCCGTACCGAGCCTCTGGCAGCCACGCACAACGAAGCAGCCGACCACGGCGACATCAGCCCGTTTTGCCCCCGCTTTCAATACACGCTCGAATTGATCGGCCGCCGGTGGGTGGGTGCCATCCTTCGCACCCTATTGAATGCGCCGCGCCGATTCAACGAGATCTTGGCCGCGATTCCGGGTCTCTCGGACCGGCTGCTGACGGAGCGTCTGCGCGAGCTCGAGACGGAAGGCATCGTCGCGCGCGTCGTGCACCGCGAACGCCCGGTTCGCGTTTCATACGAATTGACGGAGTGCGGACGTAGTCTCGAACCGGTGATTCGCAGTGTTGGCGAATGGGCGGAAGTGTGGGTTCGGTAGGCCCAATCAGTACGACTTCGGCATCCCCAAAACGTTGTGCGCGATAAACGCGAGCACGAGATTGTTCGCGATCGGCGCGACGAGAAAAAGCCGCGACTCGCGAAACTTTCGTTCGATGCCGTACTCTTCGGCAAGTCCGTACCCGCCGTGCGCATCCATCGCAGCTTGCGCGGCAGCCCACGTTGCTTGCGACGCGAGCAGCTTGGCCGCGTTGGATTCGAAGCCGGGTTGTTCGCCTGCATCGAAGAGCGCAGCCGCTTTCCAACGCATCAGACTCGCCGCCTCCAGCTGCGCGTATGCTTGGGCCAGCGGGAATTGCACGCCCTGGTTTTGACCGATCGGCCGGCCGAAGACGATGCGTTCGCTCGCGTATTTCGATGCACGTCCGATGAACCAATAGCCGTCGCCCAAGACTTCCGACGCAAGCAGAATTCGTTCCGCGTTCATTCCGCTTAGAATATAGCGGAAGCCCTGGCCCTCTTCGCCGATGAGGTTTTCTGCCGGGACCTTGAGATTTTGTATGAAGACCTCGTTCGTCTCGTGGTTCTCCATCGTGCGAATCGGCTTGATCGTGAGTGAATCGCCGGCTTCGCGCAGATCGACGAGGAGGACGCTCAGACCATCGGTTTTGCGCTGCACGTCGTCGTAGGGGGTCGTACGCACGAGGAGCAGCATGAGATCTGAATGCTGCACCCGCGAGGTCCAAACTTTTTGCCCGTTGACGACGTAGTGATCGCCCTTGCGAACGGCCGTCGTCGTAATCCGGGTCGTGTCCGATCCGGCATTAGGCTCGGTGACGCCGAAGGCTTGCAAGCGCAGTTTTCCGCTCGCAATGCCGGGAAGATAACGCTGCTTTTGCTCCGCGTTCCCGTGGCGCAGCACCGTACCCATCGTGTACATTTGCGCGTGCGCGGCGACTGCTGTTCCATCCGAACGATCGATCGTTTCGAGAACGATGCAGGCTTCCACGATACCGAGTCCGCCGCCGCCGTACTCTTCGGGGATGAGGATTGAAAGCCAACCGCCCTCAGTGAGCGCTTGCACGAATTCCTCGGGGTATTTGCGTTCGCGGTCAAGCGCCGTCCAATAGTCGTGTCCGAAGCGGCTGCACAATTGTGCGACGGCATCGCGGATCGCGACCCGTTCCGGCGTCATGGTCAGATGGATTACAGGATCGATCGTTGTTGTCACGCGCTCTATTTGCCGCCCCCGAGCCGCATCGCCTTGCGAAAGATCGCGTCGCGCAAACGCGTCGGCAAGAGTGGAACGATTGTGCCACCCAAACGGGCTGACGCACCGACGAGATAATGCGTTCGCGGATTGGCTGCGAAGAGTGCATCGACGATGGCGCGCGTCACTCGATCGGCTGGGATCGCGTTGCGCTCCTCGCGTTCGGACTGTTCGAGGACCGCCTGCATGGCGCGCCGATAGCGTTCCGTCAGTGCATTCCAGCGCCCGTGGTGGCCTTCGCGCCCCTTGCGCCAGATCGGCGTCTTCACGGAACCCGGCTCGATTAGCGCAACCCTGATGCCGTCGGGTTCGAGCTCGAACCGCAAGGCATCAACGAGGGCGCGCAATGCGAACTTCGAGGCGCTGTACGGTCCGATGTACGGCATCGCAATGCGCCCCGATACCGAGCCGACGAAAACGATGCGGCCACGGTCCTCGCGCAGCTGCGGCAAGAACGCTTGCGTGACGGTGATCTGTCCGAGCACGTTGACGTCGAATTGAAGCCGCAGCTCGCTTTCGGAGACGTGCTCGAGTGGGCCGGCGACGACGATACCCGCGTTGTTCACGAGACCGCTAAGACGCAAGCCGGCCGCGCGTACCGTTTGCGCGGCAGCGGCAATCGATGGCTGCTGCGTGACGTCCAGCAGAAGCGGACGAAGATTCGCGTGCTCGCGTGCGAGCCGGACCGCGTCGTCGTTGGTACGCACGCCCGCAAAAACTACATTTCCCATCTGCGCGAGGCCGCGCGCAGCCGCAGCGCCGATTCCCGTCGAGGCGCCCGTCACGACGATCGCTCCTTGTGCGCTCATGCGGCGTTTGCGCCGTCCAGCGTTTCGTGATGAAAATTGTAAAGGTACTCGATGATGTCGGGAGTGCGCGGAAATTGTGGGTGGGTACGGTTCCGTTTGAGGCGATACGTCCCGGCGTCGAGTTCGGCGATGTCAAGCTGAAGGAGACCGTGCAGCGCGCGCTGCGTCAGACGCGCGGGATTGCCGCGCAACTCCGGTTCCACGAAAAGCACGCTCGGAAGAGCGGCGAGTGCGGCCTCGATCGCATGTTGCGCCTCTCGCGCCGTGAACGCTCGTTCGCCACGTTCGTGCAGCCACGTGCCGAGCAACGCGCTCGTCGTGACCGGACGGATACGCTTGAGCTGCAGATCGAGCGCGAGGTTGGGCTCAGCCTTTCCGATGCGGTACAGCATCGAGAGCCTGCGTCCCACGAACGGATCGTAGCTTATTCCCGCTAGCCAGATTTCGGCGAGCGGTGCGAGGCGAGAGAGGGAGCCCCGCAGGCGTTGCATCTTGCCGTCACCTGAATAGAAGCCCTCAGGCGCCAGAAAAATTGTCGAACCGGCGCGCTGCAAGTTTTCGAAGTGCTGCAGGTCCGCCTCGAGTTGCGTGCGGGTCTGCTGCAAGATCTCTTTGCGATAGGGCTCGAGGACTTCCGTCAACTTGACGCGCGTTCGGCCGACGGCGAAATGCTGCGCGCTCAGCAAATCTCCGACTCGCGACACGGATTTCGGCAAGCGCGCACGCGCGCTCTCGGAAAACACATTCGCGACCTCGAGCTCGCCGTGCAATCCCTGTAAGGTGTATGCGACGCTTACGAAGGGGCGTTCGTGCAGTTCGTTTTCAATCGGCTGCAGGCCCAGAGAGGAGAAGAGCCAGCCGAATTTGCGCATGCGCAGCACCGGACTTAGCCAGGGTATGCGCTCGGCGAAGAAGCCAGGCTCCCACATGCGACGCGACGAGACCGTAAAAATCGGATAACGCCACGATATCGTCGCAATTGTCAGATCCGAAATCAAAACGGCGGATTCGATCTCGTGCTGATGGTTGGCGATCAACAGCGTGGGTCCGCGCCGTCGCGGCAAGCCACCCCAACCGCGGATGCGATACGGAAGCCGGTAATAGAATGCGACGCTGAGGATCGAAGCCCATCGAAACGGCTGCAGCGGCAGCGGAGCAACGCGAAGAGCGGATTCAGGCTGCGAGACGCTCATTTGCCGGTTATTCCGTGTTCGCGCGCATCACGATTGAGACGTTCTTGAATCCGTGCATCACCGAAGACGAGATCGATCAACGCCGGAAACGCCCCGGCGATGAACGCGGGGACGCGATAAATCGAGGGGACGATACGTTTGCGCTTCGGACGACGCAATGCTGCCACGA
>DATGJX010000221.1:0-10410 GCA_035294905.1 Vulcanimicrobiaceae bacterium
AGATCAGGCCCGGGTGACGGATGATGTTGTGCGTGTGCGGATCGTAATCGTATGAAACGCGGAACAACCCGGCGACTGCGGTTCCGTCCGGATGGCGAATCCACATCTGCAGCGCGTTGCCGATCGTCATCGTGTCGAATATCGTGTTGTGCGAGAGCACCCCGCCCTTGATGCGCACGACTTGACCGTACTTGTTGACTTCCACGTCGATGGCGCTGTGCAGCGGCTTGCTTCCCAAATCGGGTGTTGGCATCGGCTCGGGCTTGGCTGTGCCCGCCGCGAGGGCGGCAACGGGAGCCGCGATCATACACGCAGCCAAGGCAATCGTTCGAAGCGTCGATTTCATCGTCCGTACAGTTTGGTGCCGGTGCCGCATACTCCGCCGGGGCCGCGGCAGATCACCGTCGAACACCCGGCTAACCCATGCAAGGCCGTTCCCCTTTGTTTGTCTACGGGCTGCTCGCCGCATTACTTGCGTCGTGGCTGCCTGCCTCAGCCGAGCGCCCGCTGCTCGATTACCACCGCCTCGACGCCTACTTCACGCTGTTCGCGCGCGATACGAGCGTCCCGTGGAAACCGGCCACGGTTCGTCTGGACACCTATACGAGCGCGCCCGTCGATTTTGCCGCGTATCAAGTCGATCCGGCCGACGTCATCGTTGCGGGCTCGACTGCTCTGCCGCGCGCCGTCGACACGCGCCGGCTGCACGCCGTTGCGCGCTGGCGCTACACGCCGCCCGGCGGATACCGCTTTCAAAGTAACGACGTCGACGTGCCGCTCGGATCGCGCGAGGGCTTTTTCGTCATCGAAGCGCGGCGTGGTAACGTCGGAGAGCAAGTCTGGATCGATCGCACGCGCGTCGGACTGCTCACCAAAGAAACGTCGAACGTCATCACGTTGTACGGTGCGGACTTGGGAAGCGGAAAGCCGCTCGGACACATGCGCGTGTCGTTCATCGTGAACGGCCGCTTCGTCGATCGGTACACCGGTTGGGACGGCCTCGTGCAATGGCGGTCGTTTCCGCGGCCGGTTTTTGCGCTGGCCGCCTACGGAAACAGCGTCGCGTTCGTTTCGTTTCTGCCGCAGGCACCGCTGCCGCATACGATCGTCGGCGTGAACACCGATTCCGCGGTCGTGCATGCCGGCGGCGATCTGCACGTCGCGGGGTTCGCGCGTTCGCTCGGCGGTGAACGATTACGCGCAGCCGGCGGTGAGGTTTCCATCATGCTGCGTTCGCCTTCTGCTCTGGAGGCGCAAACGTCGGTGCGTTTGGATGCGGCCGGCGCTTTCAATGCGACGCTTCACGTGCCGCAGTCGAGCCGAGCCGGCGAATACACGGTGATGGCGAGTGCAGACGGCGCAACGGCCGGCACGGCCGTGCACGTCGATGCCGACGCGGACGGACTTTCCCTCGAACTCGCGCCGCAATGTGAAGGCACGGCCTGCGATCCGAACGCGGATATTCCGGTCGTCGTGCGCGCAACGCGAGCCGGCGCCCCGGTCGACGGCGCGTCAATCGACGTCGCGATCGTTCGTTCGCCGCACGTGTACGCCGCCGGTGCAACCCAGACGCCGTGGGGCATCGCGCATTGGTATCGCACCGTCGTTCAGACGAATCGTGACGGACGCGCGCTCATCGACATTCCGCATCCTTCGGACGGTCTGGGGTCGACGTACGGTGTGCGTGTCGACTCAGGCGGTGCGACCGCCGACACGCGAATCGCCGTGCCGACCGCTCCGATTACGTTGCGCGTTCAAATGGAACGAGACGACATCGGCAGCGGAACGCCGGCGAGTTTCGACGTGTACGGCACGCGTGTTGCAACCGGAGCGCCTGCGTCGAACGTCTCGGTACGCGTGCAGTTGATTCACGGCAACTCGATACAACAGCAGCAGATCACGCTCGACGAGCACGGGCACGCGCGCGGCGCGTTCACCGCGCCGCAACCGGGCTCGAACTTGGTCGTTGCAAGCGCGAACGTGGACGGCTCGCAAGCGATGGACGCAGCGCAGGTGCAAGTCGAACCGCAGACGATGGAAACGCAAGATGCGCAGGGCAGCACGAGCATTCGCATCACGCTCGATCGCAAACGGTATGCCGCAGGCGAATATGCGCACGTCGACGCGCAGCTGGCGGGCGCGCAAGGAACGGCGCTGTTTACGCTCGAGACTCCCGAGCGAACGGAAACGCACGCGGTGAACGTCTCGGACGGACGTGCGGGCGCATCGTTCCGCATCGGTGATTCTTCAGGCGTGCTTGCAGCCGGTGCGGCATTCGTACGCGACGGCGCGCTGCAGTGGAGCAGCGTGCCGCTGATCGTCGACGCACCCGGACGTCCGCTGACGGCGCAGCTGGAACTCGACAAGGGCGCGTACGAGCCGGGCGCGACCGCGCTCGTCACGATCGGCGGCGTTCGCCCGGGAACCGGAACGGTGTTCGTGCGGATCACGAAGGGAACGCCGACGGGATCCGCGCTCTTCACCAGCGCGCCGGAGCTGCTTGCCATCGGCACGACGGCGACGCAAGACACGGCGACCGACGGCGCGTCTTGGCATCCGTGGGTGGACTCGACCGGAGCGCACGCGCTGATTCAAACGTTCACGCGCCGCACGGCGCCGCCGGACGACCTCACGATGACGCAGGCCGACACCGCAAGCGTGTATTGGAAAGTCGATCGCCACAGCGGCGATTCGCTCGACGTTCCCGTGCCCGACGCGCGCGGCACGTACGTTATTTCGCTGCTCAAAGTCGACGACGACGGCCGGGTAACAGCTGCATCGGCCGATCTGAAAGTCGAATGAACGAATCGTCCAAGCGACCTCGGGGAGTGCTTATGTCAGCAGAAACTTTTCAGGCGCCCGAGGGCTGGGGGCCCCACCCTTCGACGTTGCTCAGAACAGGCTCCGTGGGGGGCGCGGAGGCTAGGCCGGAGTGCCGTTAAAAACGAGTGCGAAGCTGATGCTGTTGGACACGTATGGGTTGGTGTACCGTGCGTTTTTTGCGCTGCCGCCGCTCACCACGACCCGCGGCATTCCGATCAATGCGGCGTACGGCTTCACGATGATGCTCAACAAGATCGTGAACGAAGAAAAACCGACGCATCTTATCGCTGCATTCGATAAGGGCTTACCCGCGCATCGGGTTGCGCTGTATCAGCAGTACAAAGCGCAACGCGATCAAATGCCGGACGATCTGCGCAGCCAGTTCGGTCTCGTGCGCCGCATTCTGCAGACGAACCACGTTCCCATCATGGAGATTGAGGGCGAGGAAGCCGACGACATCATCGCCACGCTCGCGCGTCAAGCCGAAGAAGCCGGCCGGCAAACGGTCGTCGTGACCGGCGACACCGATCTGCTGCAAGTGGTCGACGAGAACACGACGGTGCTGATGACGCGGCGCGGGATAACCGATCTCGGGCGTTACGATTTGGATGCGGTGCGCGAGCGATACGAAGGGTTGGAACCGTGCCAATTGCCCGACTATCGCGGGCTCAAAGGCGATCCGTCCGACAATCTGCCCGGTATCCCCGGCGTCGGTGAAAAGACGGCAATCAAATTGATCAAAGCCGCCGGGTCGCTGGACGAGCTCGTCGCAAAACCAGCGCTCGCCGGATCCCCGAAGCTGCAGAAACTCGTGGAAGATTACGGCGAGCAGGCGCAGGTGTGCCGCGACGTTTCGATTGCGCGCAAGGATTTGAACGTCGCACTCGATTGGGATGATGCGCGATACACGCCCGCGAGCAGCGCCGATCTCTATCGCCTCTACAGCGAGCTGGAGTTCAAGACGCTGCTGAACAAGCTCGACGTTCCGCTCGAGATGCCGCTGCTCCAAACGCACGAACACATCCGCGGTCAGTACCGATCGTTCATTGCCGCTGCCGATCCGCCGGAATTCACCGAGCTCGCGCGCGAGATCGAGCAGCTCGCCGGCGCGAACCAGATCGCGTTTGCCGTGCGCAGTGACGGCGAGATCGGCGTGAGTTCCGAGGTCGGCTTCGGCATCGCGTTCTTGGCGGGCGCACTCGCGCACGACCCGGTCAAGAGCGCGTTCGAAAAAGTGTGGCTCGGCGGGCAGCGCCTCGCGGCGCACGACGTAAAAGCGGTGCTGCACCTGCTGCATGAGCACGGTTTCGAACCGCGCGTCTTTGCCGACGACACGATGATCGGCGCGCATCTGCTCAATCCGTCGCGAACGTTTGCCGGCATTGCCGAAGCCGCGCAGGAGTTTCTGGAAATCGGCGTCGGCGAGGATGTTGCGGCGTACGCGGATGCCGTGCTGCAGCTTGCGGAAAAAGAGCGGCGCGAACTGCAAGAGCGCGATCAACTCGAGCTGTACGAAAACGTCGAAGTGCCGCTTGCGCCCGTGCTTGCAAAGATGGAATGGACCGGCGTGCTCATCGACCCTGCGGAGCTGAAGACGCTCGCCAAAGAGATCGACGCGTCGGTCGAGCGTCTGCAAGCGGAAATCTACGATCTCGCAGGCGAGCAGTTCAACATCGGTTCACCGCAGCAGCTCGGGAATATCCTGTTCGCGAAGCTCTGTCTGCCGGGCGGTAAAAAAACGAAGACCGGCTGGGCGACCGGCGTGGAAATTCTGCAGGGCCTCTCGCGCGACTACGCGATCTGCGCGAAGGTGCTCGACTATCGCGAAGTGACGAAGCTGAAGAATACCTACGTCGACGTGATTCCGCAGCTGACGGACAAGCGCGACGGGCGGCTGCGCACGATCTTCAACCAAACGGCGACCGCGACCGGGCGATTGAGTTCGACGAATCCGAATCTGCAGAACATTCCGGTGCGCGGCGATCT
Source organism: Vulcanimicrobiaceae bacterium (assembly GCA_035294905.1). Lineage (GTDB taxonomy): Bacteria > Vulcanimicrobiota > Vulcanimicrobiia > Vulcanimicrobiales > Vulcanimicrobiaceae > DATGJX01. The sequence goes on from DATGJX010000221.1 coordinate 4,810, forward strand.
CGGACGGCGCATCCGGCGCGCATTCGTCGCGCCGCGGGACGGCTTTACGCTGTTGGCCGCGGACTATAGTCAGATCGAATTGCGCTTGATGGCGCACCTCTCCGGCGACGAGGCGATGCGGCGCGCCTTTCACGAAGGGCAAGACATTCATGACTTCACTGCGCGGCAGATTTTCAACGTGCGCGCGCAGGACTCGGTCGACGGCAACCAGCGCCGCATCGCCAAATCGGTGAATTTCGGCCTGCTCTACGGTATGTCCGATTTCGGCCTCGCGCAGCGTTTGGAAATCAGCCGCGCCGAAGCAAAGGAGATGACGCAGGCGTACTTTGCGCGCTTCCCCAGCGTGCGCTCCTACATTCAACGCGTAATAGAGGAAGGCCGAGAGCAAGGATTCGTTCGCACGCTGTTGGGCCGCAGGCGGTACATGCCCGCGCTGCGCTCCAGCAACTACATGCTCCGGTCGGCTGCGGAACGCGAAGCCACCAACGCACCGTTACAAGGCAGTGCGGCCGATATCATGAAACTCGCCATGGTGCGCATAGACGGCGCGCTCGCGCGCGAGGGTTTGCGCGCGCGCATGCTGCTGCAGATTCACGACGAATTGATTTTCGAAGTGGATAAAAAACAGCTGCATGAAGTCGGTGCGCTGGTGCGCGGCGAGATGGAACGCGTCGTCGATCTGAGCGTTCCGCTGGCGGTGACGCTGAAGACCGGACACAATTGGTACGACGTCGAGGAAACGGATGATTTTTAGCGCTCTCGCTGCGGCAATCATTGCCGCACTCACACCCAACCCGCTGCCCACGCCGCAATCGCTGCCGATTATCGCGCTGCATGCACCGAAGGCGACGTTGCACGTGCAGGTCGCGCGAACGGAACCGCAGCGCGAGCGCGGTTTGATGTCGGTGCGTCATCTAACGGCGCACACCGGCATGCTCTTCATCTTCGATTCGGACACACCGGTCGCGTTCTGGATGAAAGACACGCTGATTCCGCTGGATATGGTGTTTATCTCGCAACAGGGCGTCGTGCGTAAAGTGTTCGCGCGCGTAGCGGTGGTTTCGCCGCAGTTGCCCGATGCGCAGATTCCGCTGGAGCAAGGCGCGGCAAAATTCGTGATCGAGCTGCCGTCCGGAGAAGCTGCGTTGGACGGATTGCAACCCGGAACTCGCGTCGAGGGTTTGCCCTAGCACGATGTCGTCCTGAGCCGTCGAAGGAATGCCTGAGCTGCCAGAAGTCGAGACGATCGTGCGGGGTTTGCAGCCCGCCGTCGCCGGCAAAACCATTGCATCCGTTCGCGTGTCTTTAAAGAAGATGGCCGTGGCCCCGCCGGGTATGCGCTTCGAGCGCGCGCTGGCCGGGGAAACCATCCAGGCCGTCGGCCGCCGGGGCAAATACGCCGTGTTCTCGCTGCGATCGGGACGCTCGCTGGTTACCAGCCTGCGTATGACCGGACGCTTGGTCGTTCTTGCGGCGGATGAGCCGTCTTACCCATATACGCACATCGAGCTGCGCTTCTCCGACGAAAGCCGCCTCGCGTTTGCGGACGTGCGGCAATTCGGCCGAATGCGCCTGGTAAAACCGGGCGAGCCCTGGGACGAGCAGCTCGGAGTGGAACCACTTTCCGGGAGCTTTACTCCGGAGGCCTTTATCGGTATGCTTTCGGGGCGGACAACGCCGGTCAAGGTTTTTCTCCTTGATCAGCGGCGTATCGCGGGCGTAGGAAATATCTACGCGTGCGAAGCGCTCTGGCATGCCGGGATCCGTCCCGGCACGCCCGCGAAGCGGCTGACCAAACCGGCCGTTCGCCGATTGCATCACGCACTCGTCGACGTTCTCCAGCGTGCTATCGGCATGCGTGGGAGCAGCGTGGACGACTACGTCGATGCGGAAGGCCTGAAAGGCGGTTTTCAAAACGTGCTTTCAGTCTATGGGCGAACGGGAAAGAGCTGCAGTAAATGCGGCGGCTCGATCGTCCGGACGGTCATCGCGCAGCGGGGTACCTGGTGGTGCCGCACATGCCAAAAATAACATCACTTGCAGTGAAGTAAAAATATTTCGAAAGGAAATTAAACAACATCTCTACGACTGACATCGCTCCAGTGCAACACGAAGAAGAGGATCAACTCGCACTCGAGCAGCGCCTCTACGAAGAATCGCTCAAGGTCCTCGACGAAGGACAAGTCCTCAATGGTATCATCGTCGCCAAATATCAGGACGAACTGCTGGTAGACATCGGCGGCAAGTCTGAAGGCATTCTGCCGTTCCGCGAACTCTCGCTCGCCATCGAGCCGAAAGAATTGAAAGTCGGCGATACGCTGGAAGTCATGATCCACCGTATCGACGATCAGGACGGGACGCTCTTTCTCTCCGAGCGCCGCGCTCGCGCGCTCAAGACCTGGGAGAAGGTCATCGAAGCGCACGATCGCGACGAAGTGATCGAAGCCACGGTGACGCAAGTGGTCAAAGGCGGCGTGCTCGTCGATCTCGGCATGCGCGGTTTCGTACCGGCATCACAAATTCGCCGTCAGCCCGTCGGTAATCTCGACGAACTTGTCGGCAAGAAACTCCGGCTCAAAGTGATCGATCTCGATCACAAGCGGCATCGGGTCGTGCTCTCGCAGCGGCTGGTTCTCGAAGAAGAACTCAACGCCAAGAAGCAGGAACTGCTCGGCACGCTCGAAGTCGGGCAGATTCGCGAGGGCGTCGTCGTGCGTCTTGCGGAGTTCGGTGCATTCGTCGATCTCGGCGGCATCGACGGGCTCATCCACAACAGCGAGCTGAGCTACGCGCGGATCAAGCATCCGTCCGAAGTCGTGAAGATCGGCGACGTCGTCAACGTGGAGATCATGAAGTTCGACGCGGAGGCCAAAAAAGTCAGCCTCTCGCTCAAACACGCGCTGCCCGATCCGTGGGACGAGCACGCGGACAAGCTCTACGAAACGAACAAACTCACGGCGCAGATCGTCAAAGTCACGCCGAACTATCTCCTGGTCGAGATCGTTCCGGGCGTACTTGCGATGGTGCCGAAGGGCGAGTTCGATCCGTCGGCGCAGTTCAGCCCCGGCCAAGAGGTCGAAGTGACGCTGCTCACGATCAACCACGCGACGCGGCGTATCACCGCATCGATCCAACACGTGGCCGACGTTCCTCCCGAAGAGATCGAAAAATACGCGATCGACGAGGAAGACGCGCCGGAGACCTCCATCGAGTAGGCGCCTGCCCGGTAAGAGTAAAGAGAGCCGCGGTTCTAGAAACCGTGGCTCTCTTTTATTATGCGAGTTGGATTAACGGGCGGAATCGGCTCCGGCAAGAGCGAGGTCGCGCGCATTCTCGAATCGCTCGGTGCTTACGTCGTCGACACCGACAGGCTGGCACGCGAGGCGGTGTGCCCCGGAAGTGACGCACTGCGTCAAATTGCGCGCGTGTGGCCCACGGTCGTGCGCGACGAATTTTTAGACCGCGCCGCGCTTGCGCAAATCGTGTTCGACGATCCTACCGCGCGCGAGCGGCTCAACGCGATCGTGCACCCGCACGTGCGGCGGCTCGCCGATGAATGCGATCGCTATGCGCGGCCCGGGCAGCTGATCGTGCACGTCGTGCCGCTGCTGTTCGAAACCGGTTACGTGGAGAGCATGGAGGCCAGCATTCTCGTCGTCGCTCCGGACGAGGAGCGCATACGCCGCGTGGTCCAGCGCGATCGCATGACGGAAGTGCAAGTGCGCGCGCGCATGGCATCGCAAATCGACCCGGAAGAGGCACGCGGCCGCGCAACCTACGTCATCGAAAATGACGGCGACCTGTCACACCTGCGCGAACGGACGCGTGCAATCTATGAGGCATTGACCCGGCAACCGGTATAACAACTATAATGAAAAAAGGGGGGGTACGTATGCGGTTGGTTCTTTCATTCGCAGCGGCTGCGGCAGTGCTGCTTACGCCGCTCGCAGCTCATGCGGTTACCACGCATTCCAGGACGGTGACGTATAACACCACGATGCGGCAAACGAGCGGACCGCTTCCCAGCGGTGGAGTCATCGGAGGGACGATGCGTCTCACGTTCAGTTCGGGCGGCATTGTGAACGGCACGTACCGCGATAAGATGCAGGGCGGTATGTTGACGGTCGCCGGCGGTCTCACGGGACACGACCTTTGGCTCTCGTTCGGAGGGCGGGGCCGCCATCAATTCCGAGGCAAGGTGCAGAATAACGGAATCGTCGCCGGAACGATCACGAATTGGCGCGGCCCGCGCGTCTACGATTTCACAGCGGTGCCGGCCAAATCGTAGCAATGCTCTTCGCCGCGCTGCTCATCGGCGCGGTGACACAGTCCGACGCGTTTACGGCGGTGAAGGTTACTTCACCGCCTTCTCTTGCATCTGTTTCGGGACCGTGGCTGAACGGTGTGAATGCGCGGGACTTTTTCGATTTCACCGATCGCCGGCCCGCGCGATATGCGACGCAAGCCTATCTGCTGTACGACGACCGGTATCTCTACGTCGCGTTTCATTGCGTTCAGAGCGGCACGCCGATTACCGCGGCACAGCGCGTGCAGCACGCCGGCGTCGGCAGCGACGATCACGTCGGCTTTCAGATCGACACGGCGGGAAACGGGACGCGCACCTATCAGTTTCGCGTGAACCCGATCGGCGTGCACGACGAATCATCGACCGAAAACGCGCGGTATGCGCCCACCTGGCAGTCGAGCGCTCGCATCGATGCGGCGGGAAACTACGACGCATTCCTCGTGATCCCGCTCTCCGCAATACGCGCGCAGGGCGGAAGCGTGCAGCGCTGGCGCTTCAACTTCGAGCGATTCATCGCGGCGGCGAACGCCGATCAGACGTGGGCGTACTCGCCGGCGATGCAAAGCATCACGGCCGTGCAGTACTGGCCGTGGCTGACCGGCATACGTGTTAGCGCGAGCGCGACGCGTCCGCAGCCGCAAGCCGATGCGTACGTGCTGCAAAGCGCGGGCTCGCAAGCGGAAGTGTTTCAAAACGGCATCGGGCAGTTCGAGCAGATGCATGCGCGACCGCTCGGACTCGACGTGACGTATCCGTTCACCAATACGCTCGCATTCGTCGGAACGCTCAATCCCGATTTTTCGAACGTCGAGCAAGACCAGACGACGATTCAGCTGCAAGAATTTCAAAAGACGTATACGGAATACCGCCCTTTCTTCGCGCAGGGTGCACAATACATCAACGCGGTTCCGCAGATTAGCGTCTTCCCGGGCAGCGGCAACCTTCTATTTTATTCGCCTTCCATCGGTGTGTTCGACCGTGGATTGAAAGTAGAAGGGACGGCTGGGAACAGCGCACTGGGCGTGCTGAACGTCGTAGGCCCGGGTATCGACGACAACGCCGCCGGATACGCGTACACGACAGACAACGGCGACCTTTCATTCAGCGAACAAAGCGTGCTCGCCAATCATTTCGACCTGCGCGACGAGGTCAATGCATTCGGGATGCAGCGTCTCAATCGGCATTCGGGCGAAGAGACGCAGGTCGAATTCGCAAGCGAGGACAGCTCCGACGACGGCAGCGCGCACGACTTCAATCTCTCGGAGGGACTGCAGAACCAGCATTTCACCGCAATC
>DATGJX010000222.1:0-7624 GCA_035294905.1 Vulcanimicrobiaceae bacterium
AGAGACCTCTATCAATCTTGGGTTGGATCGTTGCGATAACCGGAGCCATCGGTTCGGGAAAGACGACGCTTGCAGTGCGCCTTGCTGCCCAGACGGGCGCCGTTCATTTGAGTTCGGACGATATCCGCATGTCGCTTTCACGCAAGCAGCGCCGGAGCGGCGAACGTGTTTTTGGCGAGCTGCATCATCGCTTCGAGCGAGCGCTCGAACAAGAGCGCAGCGTCGTCCTCGACTCGACCGGCATGAGTCCGCGCTTTCGCGCGCTGCTTCGCGCGCACCGCGAACGGATCGTGCACGTCCACCTACTGCTGGAGAGCGCACACTGTTTCGAAGAGCGAGAAGAGCGGCGTACGGATCGCTCGCAGGGCGCGCTGTCGCGCGCGGCGTTCTTGCGATCGAAGCACGTAGAATTTTCAAATGCACCCGACGTCGTCGTTGCAACCGACGATCTCTCGCTGGAGCAAGTCTATCGTGAGGTCACAGCAGCCGCGCGCGCGCTCGGTGTTCCTGTTGCATTCGCATCCTCACAGTGCTAGCTTCTGCTTTATGGCGCGCAAAGGTCATCACGCAAGCCGGTTATCCGTACCGCACCCCGGTTCTCGTGCGGTTCTCCACGGTTGCGGGCGGCAAGGAATCGCCCGAAACGATGCGCGATCCGCGCGGCTTCGCCGTGAAGTTCTATACGGTAGACGGCAATTGGGATCTCGTCGGCAACAATCTGCCCGTCTTCTTTATTCGCGACGCAATGAAGTTCATGGATCTCAATCACGCAGCCAAACCGGATCCCGTGAGCAACACGTATCAGCCGTGGCGCTTCTACGACTTCGTGCAGTATCTCCCGGAGACGCTGCACTTGATCACATGGATCAAAAGCCCGTGGGGCATTCCCGCGAACTATCGTCAGATGATCGGCTCGGGCGTGAACACGTACCGTTGGATCAACGAGCGAGGTGAAGCGCATCTGGTCAAATATCACTGGGTTCCCAAGCAAGGCGTGCGAAATCTCACGGCACAGCAGGCTTCCGAAGTTCAAGCCAAAGACTGGAACCACGCTACGCGCGACCTGTACGAAGCGATCCAGCACGGTGACTATCCCGAGTGGGAGATGCGCGTGCAGCTCATGACGGACCAGGAGCATCGCGAACTGGATTTCGATCCGCTCGACGATACCAAAGTCTGGCCGGACGATCGGTTTCCGAAATTGCCCGTCGGCCGCATGGTGCTCAATTTAAACCCGGAGAATTTTTTCACCGACGTCGAACTGGCCGCGTTCGGTACGGGCGTGCTGGTCGACGGTATGGACTTCTCCGACGACAAGATGCTGCTCGGCCGCACGTTCGCGTATTCCGACACGCAGCGCTATCGCATCGGCTCAAACTACCTGCAGTTGCCGGTCAACCGCCCGAAATGTGAAACGCGCACGAACCAGCGCGACGGACAGATGGCGTTGCACGTCGACAGTGCCGGCGAGAATCCGCACGTCAACTACGAGCCGAGTTCGCAAGGCGGTTTGGAGGAAGAGGAGCCGCACGAAACCGACCACCATCAACACGTCCAAGGCCATGTGATGCGCCACGAAATTCTGCGCACGCAAGACGACTACAAGCAGGCCGGCGAGCGATACCGCACGCTCGAGGGCTGGGAGCGCGAGGATCTGCTCGACAATCTTGCGGCAGATATGAAGCAGTGTCCGCAGGACATCGCGCTGCGTATGGTTTGGCATTTCGCGCACTGCGATGAAGACTACGGCCGCGAGGTCGCGCGCCGCGCGGGGATCGATCTCGGACAGGCGCTTGCGATGCAGCCGCTGCCCGGCAAATTCCATCCGGGACCAAACAAGAAGCGCGAACTGGAGATTACTGTCCCGTCGGCAGCGACGACGACCGGCGAAACGAGAAAGCCCGTGCATCCGGTCCGCACGCAATAGCGCTTTCCCCTTCGTGTCATCCTGAGTTATCGAAGGGACGCCGAGCGAAGTAGAGGCGCGGTGGATGGCGTGTTGCTTGCCCTCGACTTAATCTTCGAGTTTGGGATGCGGCAGCGGCGGATAGAAGTACGGATTGTCGAGCATCGCTTTGAATGCGGCTAGACCGCCCTGATCGAACGACCAATCGTAGCCTGAACGTTCGACCTGTTGATCGAAGTAGACCCACGCTTTGACGTCGTCATTGTAGAGGGTTCCGCCGGGCTGAAGTGCTCGCTCCACGTCCGAGATGAACTCGCTTTGCGAATGCGCGTACCCCGCGCACCTGCCAAAGCGTGATTGGGTGTTGCACTCGCCGGTTTCGCCGATCATCAGCGGTTTGTGAAATTGATTGAAGAAGTCGAGATCCTGGAAAGCGTTCGCGAAGCCGCCGCCTTGCGGCGCCTTATCGTAGGTGTCGGCGCACGTCCAATCCACGTAATCGCTGCCGGGATAAAAGCCTTGGATCATGTCCAGGCCGCCTTCCTTGCGCCGGGCTTGCGGACCCGTTGCCGGACACCATACCCACGTGACGTTCGTCACACCTTGCGATGCGAAGTACGAAACCACGTGACGCCACGCTTGGATAAATTCGTTTTGCATGTCGCTCAAGCTTCCGCCCGAGAAGCAATTGTTGCCGTTCGGATTGCCGCGCGGATTGTTGACGTTCATGTTGAATTCGTGAAATAGGCGGACCATGATCCACGGGTCTCTCGGATAACGCGAAGCGTACGCCTTGAGGGCAGCCGCGTCTTGTTGAAGTGCTCCGTCGAGCCTGCCGCCGGCAATGTCGGAATATGAGACGCTGCGGCAGCCGAGCGTTGCAACGTTGATCGATCCGGCGTCGGCGACGCGGCCGTAGCGCGGATCGCTCACGATACGCGTCAGCGTTTGAATCGAGTAATAGGTGTCGCAGAGTTGGACCGGCTTGCCGACCGCACGGCTGACGCCTTCGCACGACCCTTCGTTACTTCTTGGACCGCCGTAAACGCCGATGTAGACGCCGTGTGCGGGCGGCTGAACCACCCAGTGCGCAAGCGACGCCTGCGCCCCGCACGTCTGCGAAAGCGCGAGCAAAAGGCCCGCTGCTATAAGAACTTGTTTCATCTTGTCCCCCGGGAAGAAAACGTTCGAACGGATGGCTTGTTCCCGCATAACGGGGAAAGGGCCTCACCAAGCGGTGTGACCCTTTCTTTTCTAATCCAACTTTAGTGTTGGGTTATGGTGCAGTCGTGCACCCTGTTCCGTCGACGACTACCAGGGCACTGCCCAATCGCACCGATGCTTGCGGCGGCACTTGGTAGTTTGTCGGAATGAAGGTGACCAGGTTGCCGTTCTGCGCGCCCTGGAGCAGCATGCCGTCCATGACGACGGGTCCAACGGTGTACTTCGCACCGCTCTGGTAGAACCATTGACCGTCGGCTGCGCGCAGCATTCCGAGATCGCCGTTTGCGTACGCGCCGAACTCGTCGGTTCCGGCGCCGCCGAATCCGATGACCGGGCTCGTCACGTAGTTACGGTTGTAGTAGATGTTGCCTTTCGAGCTCACGTCGTACAGACCGCCGTTTGCCGTTCCGAACGCCAGACCGCCGCCGTTCGCGTCGACCGAGGTGACGGCGCTGCCGTCTCCGGAGAGCGACCATTCGACGGCGCCCGTGCGCAGGTTGAGCGCGTACGCCTTGCCGTCTGCGGATCCGGCGTATACCAGGAGATTGATGGCGGAGAGACCGTTGATTGCGCCACCCGTCGTCGCGGTCCACTTCACTGCACCGGTCGACGAGCTGTATGCAATCACTTTACCGCTCGAGGTTCCGACGAACACGAGTCCCTGCGGAGGATCGTACACGACCGGTACGTTGATTGGCGAGCCCGCATTGGCGGTCCAATTGGTCTTCCACGAGGGATCGGCGATCGACCACAGCTGACCGGTGCTCGATCCGATGACGATGTTGTTGTTTCCGTACGCAGGCGCGCCGAGGTCTCCGCTGAGCGCAATCGACGTAACGGGTGAACCGCTCGAGTTCAGGACGTACAGTTTGCCGTCATTCGCACCGAAGATCACGTTCGTCTTGTCGTCAAGCGCCGGTGAGGAACGGATCGGTTGTGCGGACGGAATCGTGTACGACCACGTTTTGGCCCCCGACGAGACGGTAAGGGCACTCATGATGCCGGCATCGTTCCCGACGTATGCAATGCCGTCTTTGACCGCAGGCGTCGTGTCGATGGCCGCGCCGGTCGAGTAGTTCCAATCCACGTTGAGCACTGAGGGACCCGCGAAGATCGTGTGGTTGATCACGTAGTCGTTGGGTTCTTCATAGGTGCGAAGCGAACTGTACCCTTGTTGCGTCCACTCGTTGGCAATGTACACTTCCGCCGTTGCCGATTTTCCGGACGTGTTGCCAGTTAGCGTGAGTGAGGTCGGACCGAAGGTTACGCCGGTCGGCACACCGATCGTCGTTTGCGGAACGTTGCCGCTCGCACCGACGGTGGCCGTGGCGACTGTGGTTCCGAAGAGCGAGAACGTTGCGGTTTCACCCGGTTTGAATGCGTTGCCCGTGGCGGTGAAAGAACCGCCGGGAGCGACGTCATACAGCGAGGTGTGAATCGTCGGCGCGTTCAGGCTCGGCGAGACCGAAAACGTCCCGGTCGTGCCGGTGTCGACGATGTGCGATGTGTTGCTGGTGTTGACGAATACCTCGTAGTTGTTGCCCGAAGACGGGACGGGCAGGTTGAAGGACCAACCCGTGCTCGTCGAGCCTGGTGATGCAACCGTCGCAGCATTGCGCACCGGCGCTTTATTCCAAGTATTCGTTGCCGCGTCGTACCAATCGCCGCTCGAGCCGTTCTCTTGGATCGCAACTTCCACGGTGGAAACGCCTTTGCCGTCCGTCGCGGTGCCGCTGATAGTGACCGACCCGTTCGGGTTTGCGAGTTTCTGGCCGTTGGTCGGCGACGCGAGCGTCTCCGAGGGTGGTGAACCATTGCCGCCGCCCGGCCCGAAGGCGTAGAGGTACCCGGCGCCGTTCGTGATGTAGACCATGCCGTTGTATTCAGCCGGCGAAGCAACGAGATAACCGTTGGTCTGATAATTGTAGAGCTGCGCGCCGCTGGCAAGCGAGAAGATACGGAACACGCCGCTGATGTCGGAGCCTGCGACGATCTCGCTGCCCTTCGGACCGATAATCGCGGGAGAGCTGTCGACGCCGTCCGGCGCAGTCCACGCCCAATTCACCGCACCCGTCGTCGCGTTGAGTGAGTTGATGCCGTTGTAGTAACCGTAGACGACTGCATTGCCGTCGAGCGCCATCGTGGCGATTTGGTAGTGCTTGCCGCCGCCGCCGATCGTCCCGTAGCTGTTGTAGCTCCACAGAATCTTTCCCGTAGCCAGGTCTAGTGCATTCTCCGTCGCGTCGTCGTCGGCCACGTAAGCGACTCCGTCGGCGAAACCGTTCACGCCGGGCGGAGAGATCGATGCCGCGTTCCCCACGTCCGCGTCACACGGCTTGAAGATCGCAAGGAACGTCGACCATAACTCCGCGCCGGTCAATGCATTGTAAGCTTGTTCGTTGCACGTCGGATCTGCGGTGCCGGTCATGACGATAGGAGTGCCTGCGGTACTCACACCAAAGCTCGGCGTCGCCCAAGAGCCGGCAACGATCGTGTCGTTGAAGTTTTGCGCACACGTCGACTCGTTCGTCGAGACGAGCGGCCCGTTGATACCGCTGTCATCGGTGTCCCAGTACACCGTTTCACTTCCGCCCGGCGGCGTCACGATTAGCGGGCTGCCTTGGACGGCGTGGCCGTTGGGACTTTTTACGGAGCATATGGTCGCGCCGGTAGCGCCGTTCACTTTGTACAATGTTGCGTTGTAGTTCGTGCCGACCCAGACGGTGCCGTCGGATGCGACGGCGGGCGTGTCGTACTCGGAATCTCCCACGCCGAAGTTGGTGCTCCAAACCTCCTGCCCCGTATTGGCATCGATTGCGAACAGATCGCCGCGCGAGTTGCCGACGTACACGAGGTATTTGCCAAGAGTGGCATTGTATGCGACCACCGGCGAACCCAGGTCGGCCGAGAAGAGATGCGCCATCCATTTGACGCCGAACGTCGAAGCATTCGACGTGCTGATCGCCGGATCTGCCACATAGCTGTTATGCGAAGGTCCGTCGAGGAACTGCGACCATGTACCCGCGGTCGCGGACGCCGGGATAGTAACCGACAACATCCATGCAGCGGCGAGACCCGCAGCTAAAAACTTTTTCACGAGTCTCTCCTCTATCCGGCGCTCTGCAGCGACTTGAGATCGCTGCGAGTCGGCGTGCATGCGCTCTTGTTAAAGGCTTGTACCGATGCCTTGGTTTGAGCCGACGTGATCTTACTGCCGGTTCCGTTCGGACCGGAATACGTCGCGATCGTAAACGCATCGGCGCCGATCGGTGCGCTGACCGTTGCGACGCACGTGAGGCCGCCGCCGATGAGGGCTTTGCACCCCGTCGTAGTCGAACGCAAGTTCATCGTGAGGGGCGTCATCTTGCCGTTACCGGACGCCAGCGCTATGACGACCGACTGCGGTATCGTGCCTGAAGCCGCAGACGCGGCGGGAATGTTGACGGTAAATGATGCAGTGCCGGCTCCGGTCCCCAAAGATTGCGGCGTTATGGCGCCGTTCGATCCCATGGAGGGCAGCGCGGATGACCCGCCTCCGCCGTGACACCCGGCCAATGCAAAAGAAGCAAGGACGAGCAAAACGCTCGCAATTCGTGTACGCATAACGATAGTATGGCTGGACCGCCTTGGCCGAGGCATGAGCACTGAGCCGCAAGTGTGCCTGAGTGCAAATCCCTAGGCCCCGGCCTAGGACTGTCGGCTACGGCGCCTGCGCCGCAGTGCAGCCCGTTCCGTCCACGAAGACGGTTGCCGCGCCGAGTTGCACGGAGGCCTGCGGGGGCGGCGTGTACCCTTGCGGCGTGAAGGCGTACAGTGTCCCGTCTTGGCTGCCGGCGAAGAGCATGGCGTCGAGAATGACCGGTCCGATGCCGAATTGCGCGCCGGACTGCCAGGTCCAGCCGCCGTCGTTCGTGCGCATCATCTCGAGCTCGCCTCCCTGGGTCGCGCCGAATTCGTCGGTGCCCGCTCCTGCAAGTCCCATAATGGGGCTCGCGGTGTAGAAGCGCGTGTAATAGATTTTGCCACTCGACTTCACGTCGTACATGTTGCCGTTCGCGGTTCCGAATGCCGGGCCGCCGCCGTTCACGTCGAGAGCCGTGACGGCCGAACCGTCGCCGGTTATTTTCCAATTCAGGGCGCCGGTGGCCGTGTCGAACGCGTAGACATATCCGTCCGAAGAGCCCGCAAACACTTGCTTCCCGCCGACCGCAAGGCCCGCGATGGCTTTCGTTGCGCTGGCCGTCCACTTTATCGCACCGGAGGACGCGTCGTACGCAGTGATGAGTCCATTGCCGTTGCCTACAAACACGAGTCCGGATTGCCCATCATAGACGGGAGCGGCCGTAACCGAGGCGCCGGCATTTGCCGACCAGTTCTGCGTCAGCGCGGGATCGGAAAGCGAGTACACCATGCCGGTGCTCGACGCGATGACGATCGTGTCCGCCGCATATGCGGGCGCACCGAGATCGCCGCCTAACGATTTGGTGGCAACCA
>DATGJX010000223.1:0-26752 GCA_035294905.1 Vulcanimicrobiaceae bacterium
GCCGTTTTACTTTCTGTTCGTGAGCACGGCGATCATGATCGTGCTGACGCCGGCGCTGATCTTGGGCTGGCTCGGCGTGCGCTGGGGTGTTGAAAGTGCCGCGGTGGCCGGTGTTGCGGCAAACTGCGGCGCGTTCGGCGCGATGCTCGCATATCTCAATGCTACGCGCCATCCGCTGCGCTTCGACGGAGAGATGCTGCGCGACATGGGCATCGATTGGAAGATTCTCGCCACCGTCGTTCGCATCGGCGTGCCGACCGGGATTCAAGTGATCATGGTTGCGCTGGCCGAGATCGCGGTCATTTCGTTCGTGAACCACTTCGGCTATCGCGCTACCGCGGCCTACGGTGCCGTGAACCAGATCATCGGCTACGTGCAGTTTCCGGCGATCAGCATCGGCATCACGGCATCGATCTTCGGCGCGCAGTGCATCGGCGCGAGGCGTGAAGACAAGCTGCAGAGCGTCGTGCATTCGGGTGTCGCGCTCAACTACGCGATCGGCGGCTTCCTGATTCTCGTGTGCTATGCGTTTGCGTGGCCGATTCTGGGCTGGTTCATCACCGAGAAGCAGACGCTCGATATAGCGCACGCGCTGCTCATGATCACGCTTTGGAGTTATCTGCTCTTCGGGAACAGCTCCGTCCTCAGCGGCGTGATGCGCAGCAGCGGAACCGTGCTCTGGCCGACGGCGATCGGCATCTTCGCAATCTGGGGCGTCGAAGTGCCGGTCGCGTATACGCTGATGCACCGGTATGGCCTAGACGGCGTGTGGATGGGTTATCCCGCCGCGTATATCGCATCGCTCTGCCTGCAGTTCGCGTACTACGCATTGGTCTGGAAGAAGAGGACGCACGAACGCCTGATTTAGAACGTGCAACCATCGGGTTGCGCGTTGAGCGGACGTATGGTATTGTAGTGCAACCTGGAGGTTGCGTATGAGTTCATCCACCGATCGGATCGTGAAGAAGACCGTGCTCCATGCGTCGCTCGAGCGCGTCTGGAACGCCATTGCCGAGGCGCGGCAATTCGGGACGTGGTTCGGCATGGACGTGGACGGCGCGTTCTCTGCCGGCGCGACGCTTCGTGCGCGTATTTCGCCGACGAAAGTGGACGCGGAGGTCGCGAAGCTGCAGGAGCCGCATGCCGGTACGGAATTCACGCTGCGAGTCGATCGCGTTGAACCGATGCGGCTGTTTTCGTTCTATTGGAGTCGGCATGGTGAGGAGAACGTCGCCACGTTGGTGACGTTCGAACTCGAAGCGGAAGGGGCCGGCACGAAGCTGACGATAGCCGAGTCGGGCTTCGACGCGATACCACTTGAACGCCGTGCAAAACAGTTCGCGGGAAGCGAGGCCGGGTGGGAACACCAGTTGCGTCTCATCGCTAAATATCTCGCGCTTGCGCCGAAATGACGCGCCACGCGCAGGTCTTTGCCGCCCTCGGCGACGACACTCGCCTGCGCATCGTCGCGCGCTTATGCAAAGACGGCCCGCTCTCCATCGTGGAACTGACGCATGGAACGGACGTCTCGCGCCAAGCCGTCACCAAGCATTTGCACGCGCTCTCGAACGCGGGCCTCGTGAAGAGCGAACGCTCCGGGCGCGAGCGCATCTGGCGTCTGCAAACAAAGCGGCTGGAGCATGCGCGCATCTACCTCAATCAAATCTCGCAGCAGTGGGACGACGCAATCGCTCGTCTCCGCTCATTTGTCGAATGAGCACGCTGCGTACTTGTTGTCATTCCGAGGTGGCACTTGTCATAATGGTCCGGCAGTTGTCATCCTGGTCCGGCAGTTGTCATCCTGAGGTATCGAAGGACGCCGAGCCCGTCGAGGCGCAGTCAGGACGCGGCTGAGTATCTCAACCTATGCCGCCTGCGTTTTGGCGAGCTGCCAGAGTTCTTCGAGTTCGTCGAGGCTCATGTCCGAGAGCGACTTGCCTTCCTTGGCCGCGCGTTCTTCCATAAAACTAAAGCGTTTGTAAAACTTTTCGTTTGCCTCGCGCATAGCAGCTTCCGCGTCGATGCCCATCGCGCGCGTCAAATTCACCAGCGTGAAAAAAACGTCGCCGAGCTCTTCGCGCACGTGCGGGTCGTCTTGTTTTTCACGCCGTGCCTCGGCGAGTTCGGTCAACTCCTCGTGCAGTTTGTCCAGGATATCTCGCGCCGCCGGCCAGTCGAATCCGACGCGTGAAGCTTTTTCTTGCATTCGCTGGCCGCGCTGAAGAGCGCCGAGGTGTTTGGGAATTCCGTCTAAACGGCTTTTGCGTTTCTGCCCCGTCGCTTCTTGCGCTTTGAGTTTCTCCCAGTTCCTCCACTGCGCGTCGACGTCTTCGATGACGGTATCGCCGAAGACGTGCGGGTGACGGCGAATCATCTTGTTCGAGAGCGCGTCGACGACGTCGGCAACGGTGAATTTTCCAGTTTCCGAGCCGAGCTGCGCGTGAAACACGATTTGCAGCAGCAGATCGCCGAGTTCTTCACAGAGTGCGGATTGGTCGTTCTGCTCGATCGCTTCGACCACTTCGTACGTTTCTTCGATCAGATACGGCACGAGGGTGCGATGCGTCTGCTCGCGGTCCCACGGGCACGAGCTGCGAAGCCGCGCCATGATCTCTATCAGATCGTCCCAGCTGTGATGTGCCGAAGCCGGCGGCAGCGGCACGAGCGGCATCGTAATTGACGCGGAAAGCGTTGCGCGCGGCATCCCCGGCACGATCTCCGTTCGCGCGCCGCGGGCTTCCAGCGCGCGCAAGAGCGGCGGTAAACCCGGAAAGTCCGAGAGCGGATTGCCGAGAACGCCGACGCCGATATCGCTCCCGCCACGAGCAAGCGCGTCGGCGAAGCGATCGATGACGTCGGTGCTTCCGCGCACGAGCAGCGGACCGTCGTCGACAAAGTCGCGCACGATCGCGATCCCTTGCGCGGTGAGGTAATTCGTGAGATCGGGTGGCGCGAGCAGCGCAACTGCGCGGCCTATGCGGCGCAGCGCATCCACGCTGCCCAGCGTAAGCAACTGTGGATCTCCGGGCCCAAGTCCAACGATGCGCACCAGCACGGAGCGGTTTTTCGCTACAAAAGCGCAAGGCCCCGGGTCTTGCCGGGGCCTTGCTGCATTGCTCCTTGCTCGCTACTGTTTGGTCGGCGCTGCTGCAGGTGCGACGGTTGCTGCGGCCGGTGCTTGAGCCGGCGGCGGCGTCGGGAAGAGTCCGGCAAAGGCCGGATCGCTGATATCGATCTTTGCGCTGCTTTGCAGCTGTTGGTAGAAGGGCTGCAAGAGCGGCGCTTCTTGCTGCTGGCGCAGCATCTGCGTGATTTGATCGCGCGTGCTGGCGAGCGTTGCTTTCTCCGCCGGTTTACGGTCTTCGACTTGAATGACGTGATAGCCGAACGGCGATTTGATGGGCTGGCTGACCTTGCCGATCGGCGCGCTGAACGCGTATGCGTCGAACGCCGGCACCATCGCACCTTTGCGGAACCATCCCAGTTCTCCGCCTTTATCGCGGCTGCCCGGATCCGTCGAATATTGCTTCGCTTCCGCCGCGAAGTCTTTACCGCTCTTCAGATCGGCTTCGACCTTCTGCGCGGTTTTGAGATCCGGAACGAGAATGTGACGCGCGCGCGCTTGCGCCGGTTTGTCGAACTGCGCGTGATTCTTGTCGAAGTAGTCCTTGATCTGCTTGTCGCTGATGTTGATGTTGCCGCCGACGGCTTTGTCGATCACAAGCTGACGCCGGATCAGATCCTGGACGTCCTGCTCGCTCAGGCTGCGCGCCTTGAGCAGCTCGGACCACTGGTCGCCGGGATACTGGGCTTTGTACTGATCCTCGACCTTGGCGATCTCCGCGGAAGTCACGGTGATGTTGTGCTGTTTGGCGTACTGATCGATCAGCATGCTCATCACGAGGTTTTGCAGTACACCGCGCGCCGCGGGGCTGCTTTCGAGCTTGTTATCAAGCTCGCTATGAGAAATGCTCTGGCCGTTCACGGTTGCAACCGCTCCTCCCCCGCCGCCGCTGCAAGCGGTGAGCAAAACGGTGAGCAGTGCGGTGGCTATACCCGCTACGAGCCGGTGGGCTTTAGACATTCTGCGCTCCAAAGTCAAGGAAATAACCGCCGCCCGATTCGCGCTGCGGCCGCTCGGTCCTCTCGTAGGAGGATGGTCCTTTCGCGCGAATTGGCGCACCCATGGCTCGAGTCGAACTCTCCGGCGACGTCGACATCGCCGTCAAGGATGACTTGCGCGCTCGTCTCGACGCGGCGGCGGAGCAGTCGGACGTGGTCGACCTCGACCTCTCGAACGTCGAGTATGCGGATTCGACGGCGTTGGGTCTCATTATCGCGCTTCGCAATCGCTTGCGCGAGCGCGGCGGTGACGTGCGCCTGCTCTCGCCGTCGGAGCGCGTGCGCAAACTTCTGAGCTATGCGGGACTCGATCAGGCCTTCGACATCGTCGATTAGCGGTCGTCATGCGATCGCGAGCTGTTTGCGCGCGTGCGAGAGCCAGCACGGTTGAGGTGACGTTTCCAGAAGACGCACGGCTTCTTTGGCGTAACTGCGCGCCAACGTTCTATCACCGATCGCGTGCAGCGCTTGCGCGTGCAGGGATTTGGCAATGGCCATGCCGCGCGAACTTCTTACCGCCGCGAACGCGGATAGTGCCTTGTCGGCCGCTTCCTGCGCCTCGGTGATGCGCGATTCGGCCAGACGAACGTAACTTTCAATCGCGAACGAGTAGCCCCACCAGTAACTAAGCGGAGGGAGTTCCGCTCGAATTGCCGCCAGCTCGTCGCGAACACGTTGCCAATCCGAATCCGCGTGGCGTTCGACCAGAATGTGCGCCCATTGAAACGTCGCGACGGCGCGTTCTTTCATTCCGCAGACCGCTGTGGAAAGCGCAACCGCTTCGTCGACGTAAAGGGATGCCACCGGGAGGTTTCCCTGATAATGGTTGATGACCGCCAAGTCCTTGACGCCGACGGCAATCTTACGCACCAAGCCGTGCGCGCGAGCCAGTTCCAGCAGCGCCTGATCGACGCTCATCGCTTCAGCCAGCGTCGGCTCTTGTGCGGTGTGGATACTGGTCTGAATCGTCAGCAATTCGGCGAGCACATCGGCGGTTTGGTCGTCCGCAGACCCCAACAATTCCCGTCCCATCGACACGAACAGCTGGCACCGCTGCAGCGTGCCGACGTGGTATTCCAACGTCGCCGCCGCGGCGAGGGCTTTTGCCAGCACGAGTTTGGCTCGCATGAAGTTCCGGCCGAGAAGCGATTTCGCACCGGGAAGCACGCGCGAGAGCACGCGCTGCGCGTCTTCGGTTTGTCCGCACAGCCACGCGAGACGCGCGCGCACGACTTCACGTTCGCACGCCAAGATGTCCGCTTGTTCCGGCGTCAGGCTTTCGCATAATTGCGCCGCAGCTCGAAGGTGCGCCGATGCTTCGTGCGCAGCACCGGTGTCGATGTTCAGCTCCGCGAGCCGGACCAGCACGATGCTTTTCTGCGACGCGTCGAACTGTTCGCACAAGAGTCCTTGAAGCACGCGCTCGGCCAACGCGGCGTTTCCCGTTCGCTGCAAAACGGAAGCGATGCGGTATTGCTCGTCGCTCGCCAGCCCGCCGGTTTGCATCGTTCCGAGATTTTTTATCCATCGGCGTATCGCTCGGGCGATATACGCCAACGCCGCGGCGCGCTCGCGGTAGAACTGACTTTTTTCTATGCCGAGCGCCGCGAGAACGTCGGCCATCGGCGTACCGTTGCGTTCGTATCGAGTGATGATCTCGTATTGCCGCGAGCGGTGCACGCCGTCTTGCGTGGTATCGCGCGCGTACGGCCGCATACTGTCGATCGCATCGAGCACCGCGCTGCGCAAACCGTGAAATGCGGCATCGTCGCGCCGCCCGCCGAACGCGTCCGCGACGAGTTCGTGGCGCATGATGGCATCGCGGTCATCCAACGACCGTAAGAGTTGCGCGACCTGTTTGGCGGGCGAGCTTCTCACGCCGGAAAGTTTCGACGGCGGTCGCGCGTGCCCCATCTCTGATGGGAACGAGCTCGTTGAAGGCCGTCGTAACGGCATACCGCCCGCCGAAAGACGTTGCCCCAGCAGCTAGCCGCAGGCGTGCAAACCAGCTCGTCGGCGCCTTCGCGAACGAAGCGAAGGAGGCAGGCTTGGCGCGTCCGTTCAACGTTTTGCTGGAAGCCGGCTGCCGCGGGCCGCACGGACGGCGACGGTTTGCTTACCTATTTTTGAGATCGATGCGCCACTTGTACGCGAAGGTATATGGCGATGTGTACATCGACGGCGTGTATCCGGCAAGCTGGTTCGGTACGACGTCGACCTCGCGCACCTGGTAAAGGAAGATCATCGGCTGGTCGGCGGCCAGGCGGCGCTGCACGGCAGCGTAATCGTGTAGGCGTCGCTTCTTGTCGAACGTCGACGCGCCATCGTCGAGCAGGGCCTGCGTCTTCGCATCGCAATAGCGCGTGAAATTGAAACCATGCGGCGCCCGCTGATCGCAGCCGATGATCCACGTTGCATCGGGATCCGCCTGTGACTCCTCCGTGAACTGCGAAACTTGGTACTTTCCTTGATAGAGCGGCCCGGAGGGTGACGTAATCAGGAATGACGTCAACGTGCGCGGATGCAGCCGGATGCCGACCGCCGCGGCGGTTGCGGCGATTTGCGTTGCCATGCTGCTGTAAGCCGTCACGCCTCCAATCACCATCAAGGAGAGATCGAGACGCTTGCCGTTCTTGACTCGCACGCCGTCGGGACCTACGCGCCAGCCGTCGTCGCTCAGTAAGCGTTTGGCCCGCGCGGGGTCGTACGGCGCCGTTCCGGCCGACGGATCGTACGCCCACGTAAAAAGCCCCTGCATGCCGGTATTCGGATCGTAGACGCCCTTGAAGATTTTCCGCGTCAGCGCTTTTCGATCGATGGCAAGTGACAGCGCGCGGCGAACTGCGACATCGCCGGTCACCGGGTCCTCGGTGTTGAGCTGCAGCGTTCCGAACTCCGTGGTCGGGCTCTCGATGAGATGGTGCTGGGGAATTGCGCGCAGCTCGCCGAAGTGCTCGACGTCGCCGAAAAAGTTTTCGTCCACCTCGCCGGTGCGCAACTCGTTGATGATCGTCTGCGCGTCCGGAATGAATTTGATCACGATGCGCGGTATTGCGGGCTTTCCCAGAAAGTAGTTCGGATTGGCGGCGAACGTGATGTGATCGCCGCGCTGCCATTCGACCACGCGGTACGGCCCCGACCCCACTGGTGCCGCGTTGAATGGAACTTCGTTCAAGCTCGCGTACCGCGCGAGCAAATGCGCCGGCAAGATTCCGTAGTTGCTGTCGCCGCCGAGGAAGTAGGAGACGATGCTCGCCACCGGTTTCTTCAGCGTGAGACGCACTTCGTACGGGGTTACCGCCTTTACGGACGCGATGAGGTCGTAACCGTAGCGGGAGAGCGTGTCGTTGCGCGGGTTGATGATTGCACCGAACGTGAACACGACGTCGCCCGCGGTGAGCGGCGCGCCGTCTTGCCAGCGTACATCGTGCCGCAAATGGTACGTGACGTGCAGTCCGTCGGGTGAGATGCCGCCGTTCTGCACTGTCGGTACCGCACTCGCTACTTGCGGAATCATGCCGCCGTGCGTGTCGTAGGTCGTGAGATACGAATAGACGAGGCCGTTGATTTCGCCCGTGTTGTATCCGTCGAGAAACAGCGGATTGAGCGAGCGCGGCTCCTGAATCTGCGCGATGATCAATGTGCCGTTCGAAGGCTCGCCGCGCCCGGGTCGCGTGCATCCGGTCAAGATTGCCGCGGCGGCCAGAACGATTGCCAACGTTTTCCCTAGCAAGATGAACCCTCGGCTGTGGCGATTAAATACGGGCGTCATGGATTTCGAGCGGCAGTTCGACAGAATCGCGCAACGCGCGCTGCAATCCGCTGCAGCACCGTCGCTTTCGATTGCAGCGACGTACGACGGACGTGTCGCGTACTGCAAGGCGTTCGGTGACGCAGCGCCGCACACCGTGTACGGCATCGCGTCGATCACGAAGCAATTCACCGCCGCATGCATCTTGCTTCTCGTGCGCGCCGGCAAGCTCTCCTTGGACGACCCGGTGGCGAAATGGTTTCCACGCGTCACGGCTGCCGATCGAATTCGCGTGCATCACCTGCTGACGCATACCTCGGGGTTGCCCGATTACTATCCGCTCGGATTCGCGGACGAAGAAAAGTTGCACGCGATCGCTCCCGAAGCCGTCGTGGAGAAGTACGGCACGCAGCGCCTGCAGTTCGAGCCCGGCAGTGCTTGGTCGTACAGCAACACCGGATTTCACCTGCTGGGACTGATCGTCGAGCGCGTCACAGGCGATCGCTTCGGCGATTTCCTTACGCAAGCGGTTCTTGTCCCAAGCGGCATGACGCACTCGTTCTTCAACGATCCGCCGCGCGATGCTCGGGCGGTGGTGCAGGGCTACACACGGTATTGTCTTGGTCCTTTGCGCGAGGCTCCGAGCGAGCGCGCGGGTTGGACGTATGCCTCCGGCGGCATTGCATCGAGCGCCGAAGATCTGGCACGCTGGCACGTGGGTCTGATGAATGCCGAGTTGTTGCGCGCCGGCGAACTCGCGATTATGACGCAACACGCTGCGTTGCCCGCCGGACCAAGTTTGCCGGCTCTTGGGTGGTTTTGCGAGCAACGCGGAAAGTTCCGCGTCATTCAGCACAGCGGCGGCGTCGCCGGCTTTGCCTCGCAGGTCATAGTTGCGCCGGGCTCGCGCTGCTCGGTCGTCGTGCTCGCAAACGGGGATCACGTGCAAACCGGTGCGATCGCATCCGAACTGTTCGAGCATCTGCTTCCCGGGGCAAAGCCGCCCCCACCGAACGCGCCCACGCATCCGCACGACGCGGAGAATGCGGCTAGGAATTGGATCGACATGCTCGTTTCCGGGACTGCGCCCCCCGATCGTCTCACGCCGGAGTTTCATGCATTCCTCAGCGACATCCGCCGCGGCGACGCGTCCGCAGGCGTGCGCGCCGCGGGCGATCTGCTGGACGTCGCCGCAGTCGCTGCGGGCGAGCGGGGCGGTATGGATTGGTTTCGCGTACGCTGCGAATTCGCGCAACTCCGCGCGGACGCGGTGTTCCGGCAAACCGGCGATGGGCGTCTGGCCGAGTTCATGTTGTATCCTATTCCGTAGTCACGCGGCCGCACCGGCTGCCACCACCAAACGGTATGCCGTTACGAACATGCGATAGACGTTGAGGTAGTCGTCGCTGCAGTAGGAGACCGTGCGCCCGTCGATTCGCTCGACACCGGGTACGCCCGCAACGAATTCGGCATATTCGATTTGCGTTGTCGTTATCCGCAGCTCGAACGGAGCTTCGAACGCGAATACTTTGGCCCGAGCGGCGTCCTGCACGGCGCGCTGTGCCGCTTCTTGCAAAACTTGCTGCGCGGCTGCCGGTGACAGCGAGTTTGCGCACATGTTCCCGATACCGGCTTTTACGGGAACGCCGACGACCCACGGCAACGCGCTGGTAATCTCGTCTACGATCGCGCGATCGCCGCTGATCATGATGAGCGGTACGCCGTGGCAGCCGGCCACCGCGGCGTTGATGAGCGCTTCGCTGCACGGACGCCCGTTGATCCGCACGTCGAAGATTGCGCTGCCGACGTACGTGTGCGCCAGTACCCCGTCGGGATGGCCCGCTTTGGCGTGATAACCGGTGAAGATGGCGCCTTCGAATCCTTCGTTGATGCCTTGCATCATCGAGTTCGGTTTGCGCGAGCCGGAGATCATCCGCACGTCCGGCGGAAGCTCGTCCCACAGCAGGTTGGCCATGCTTCCGTGAGCGTCGTTCACGAGCACTTCGGCGGCTCCGCCTTGCTTTGCGCCGTTGGCCGCCGCCGCAACCTCACGGGACATGTAGCGGCGATACATCGGATACTCCGTCGCGTTGGTGTGATCGCACTGGCGCCATAACGAAACGCCTGCCGTGCCTTCCATGTCTGCGGAGATGTAGATGCGAGGTCTTTTCACGTGTGCGAGTATTCTCATGTATTTTGCGCACGCGCTTTCGCGTGGGAAAAAGCCGGGAATTTCATCCGAGGACGACGCGTAGCCGGATGTAACTACATTGCATCGCCCCACGGGAGTTTTCAATGAAGTTGCTGCGCGCCCTAACCCTCGTTGCCGGCTCGCTGCTGTTGTCGAGCAGCCTTGCGTTCGCGCTGACGACGGGCAGCATAACCGGCCACGTGAAAGATTCGGCCGGACACTCGATTGCCGACGCGACCGTCACGATTGCGTCCGGTTCCTATACTGCGAAAACGACGACGAACGGCGCGGGATTCTACGCGTTCGACGGTGTGCCGGTGGACACGTACACCGTTTCCGTGCAAAAGGCGGGTTTCGAGGCGCGTTCCGTTCCCGGTGTAACGACAGTTCAGGATGAGTCCACCGTTCAGGACGTCGTGCTTCAAACGGTACTCAAAACAATCGCGCAAAGCACGGCCCGTTCATCTACCTCGCTCGTGCAGCCGGGAGAGACGGCCGATCAAGTCGTCGTCAACCAGCAAATGCTCGAGAATATTACCGGGACACCGATGACGGTCGAGCAGTCGCAGGTTTTGCGAGCGCTCCCCGGCTTTACGCCGAATGCATCCGGCGCGCCGGAGATCCGCGGCGGTCCGCTCAACGACTTAGGATACGAGATGGAGGGCGTGGACACCAAAGAGCCGGTGCTCGGACTGTTCACGAACAACGGCGCGCTTGCGGGCGTACAGCAGCTCGTCGTCTCGACGGGTGCGTTCGACGTCGCGAGCGGCAACACGAACGAGGGCACGATCAACGAAATCGTCAAGCACGGCAGCTATCCGGGATTTGCAAACGTCGTGCTGTTCAAGAACGCCGGCTATTTCTATAACGGTATCGCGGCGGAATACGGCGGCGGCACGCCGGACAACCGGCTGACGTGGTACGCGGCATACCACGGCGTTCGCGACGCGAATGTCGTTGGCGACGGGCAATTTCACACATTGGCCGTCGGCGCGACGAGCAACGTGCAAGTGAACGAAGGCGTCCTCAATATCTTTTACCACTGGGGGCAGAACAACCGTAACCAGCTGCAATACTTCGGAGAGACCGGTTACAACGTCTACGACTACAACTGGCTGCTGAACCCGCAGCTCACGCCGTACCCGAGCGCGAATCAGCTGGTCTGGGCGTCACTGGCGAGCGGCAATTGCCATTTCGGCGGACCAACCGGTCCCATTGAAAATTGCGGGCAGATCGTCGCCGACGTGCTGCCGCCGTTTCCCGGCCAAACGGACCTCAACGGCATGACGGGCTATCCCGACAACGAGAACAACCAGCACTCCGTACAAAAGCTGGAGTGGCATCACCAATTCTCGACGTCGAGCTATTTCTCGCTCCAGTTCTCGCGCGCGTTCGAATTCGACAACACCGACGCGCCTTGGGCCGGCGGAGCGTTCAACGATTATTATCTGCACAACGCCAGCAACAACTACGGTATCACGCTCACTTACGACAATCAGATAAGCGACAAGCACGACCTGACGTTCGGTGCTTCGACGATTACCGAACTGCCGGGCTACAACGCGCAGCTCGATAGTTTGGCGGCATTCACGTTCTTCAACGACTGGTGCTACGTGAAAGCCATCGCGGCGACGCCGGAGTTCGGCTGTCCCGGAACAAACGGTACGCCGCTGACGACGTTTCCGCGCGTCGAGTTTCTCCGCAACGATATGATGCATCGCAACTACGCATACGTCCGCGATCGATGGCAGCCGAGCTCGCGCTGGTTCGTCAACGCGGGCGTGCGGTGGGACAACCTTCGCACCGATCTTCCGGCAAATGCTTCCAGTCAAGGCGACCTGCTGAACTTCGATGCCGGTACGGGCGACTACATTCAGACGGCGGGTCCGGTTATCGGCAGCGACGTCACCAATCCGTCCTCGATTAGCCCGCGGCTCTTCGCCACGTATACGATGGGGTTGCACGACGTAGTGCGCTTCGGCTGGGGCCGCTACGTCGACTTTCCTACCGAGTTGCAGACGGAAACCGTACTCAAACTCGATCCGTCGCTCGGGAATTGCTCGATATCGAACGGCTGCTTTACGCCGCTGCCGGGCTATGGAACGACGAACAACGTTTCAAACCTGTACCAGCAGAGCGTGTTGGACTTCAACACGTACATTCAATCGCAGTACGAGCCTACGCAGCCGCAGTACGCAAGCGATTATGAAGCGTCGTGGGAGCATGATTGGGGACACGGCTGGCAGACGAAGGTGACGCCGTACTACCGCCACGGAACGAACTACATCATCGGTTCGCAAGCGATCATCAAAACGCTGCCGACCGGATTCCCCTTGTACGGTCCGTACACGTTCTCGAATCTCGGCGAAAACCGCAGCACCGGGGTTGAGCTTTCGATCCAAAAGAGCGCGCCGCTCGGATTCTCGGGCTGGCTCAACGCCACGTACGACAACACGATGGCGAACTACAACAGCGACTACTTTCCCGGCGTGAGCTATGCGTCGATCGCGCTTCATCACTTCTACCACGTCTCGTACGCCGCGCCGATTACGGCAACGCTCGGACTCGACTACAACAGCAAGGGCGGCTTCCACGTCTACACCGAGGTACCGTTCGAGTCCGGATATTGGTACGGCGTCGGAAAGAAGGCGTTCATCTACGAGAGCTTTTATCCGGACGGCCAAGAAGCGCCGCAGGGCGGCCCCGGAACGGTGATTCGCCCCGTGCAAGTACCCAATACAAACTATCTCAACGGCGCGTACGGCTACTACACCGTCGACCCGAACGATCCGGGAACGTACGAGCATCCGAACATCATCGGATCCAAGGGTACGCCCGAGGGCGACGACGCCGGATCGCTGGAAGCGCCGGCACACGTCTTCGTCAACCTGACGCTGGCGCAAGACCTCGGGCCGCATCACCAATATCAGATTGGCGTGCGCATCGGCAATCTGTTCGGAAACTTCTCTGCGCCCGTGCCCATCACGAACCCGTGGTATCACAACAACGGCTTCGGCGCGACCAATCCGAATTCGGGCGTAAACGCGAACGCCGGGCTCGAGCCGTTCCAATTCAATTGGAGCAACGCTCCGTACGAATACGAGCCGACGGGTCCCGAGCGGCAATTCCTCTTTTTCTTCACTTCGAAGCTGTAGGCAAACGATGATGAGCTGGAAGCGTTCTTTTTGCGCGCTGGCGATAGGGCTGCTCTTGAGTTCGTGCTCGAGCGCCGGCACGAACACGAACATTGCTCCGATTACGACGTCGAATACGAATGCGACGATGCAACTCGCCGTCGGAACGCTTTATGACTCGTTCGGGCTGCTCGGCACGCCGGGCACGTACTTGAACGCCGTAACGACGTTCCGCAACCCCACCGGGACCGCGGCGTTTTTCCACCCCGGCAGCGCAACGCTGTCTGGTCCCGGTGGAATCTCACTCACGCTCGGCTCGTTATTCGCATACGGTCAGGGTGCCGGCGTGAATGCAACACTCGGCGAGCCGCCGGCATTCTCGCCGCAAAATCTCGTCGGCGGATATTCAACGGGATACATTCTCACCGGCGCATCGCCCGCGGCCGGGCAGTATACGGTGAGCACGTCGGTTTCCTACACTCCGTCATCGGGTCCGACAACGACGAAAATATTCAGCGCTTCGGTGACGCTTCCATCCAGCCCGACAGTGCTTCCCGCGATGCCGCTTCCCACATGGACCACGGACGGAAAGGGCGGCGGCACGTTCAGCATGACAAACCCGCCCGGCGTAACCGAAGCATTGATTTTCATTCAAGCGCAGAACGGCGCGTACGTCGCAAGCATGGAGCTGAAAAGCCCCGCGACGTCGGTAAACGTGCCCGACGGAACGCTGGCGGGCGGCACAACGTACTACGTCTTCGATCTCGGAGCCGATTATCCGATGATCGAATCGGCGCCGCCTAATAGTACGGTTCCAAAACCTGCGCTCGCAGGCGCAGCAGGCACTGCCGATCTGTCGACGTCGAATGCGACTACGTTCACCGAGTAAACTCTTCGTTCTGCTCCTGGCGCTCGCGCTAACGGCTGTCAGCGGACCCCTTCCGCTCACGGCCGCGATGAAAGCGCGCATCGACGCGATCGTCAAAGGCGAGCTCGTCCGGCAATTCGTTCCGGGCGCGCAGGTTGCGGTTGCCGAGAACGGACGCATCATCTACACCAAAGGCTACGGTTTGCGAGAGATCGGATCGCGGTTGCCCGTCGATGCAAACACGGCGTTCGCGATCGGTTCGGTGACGAAGCAGTTTACGGCTGCTGCAATCATGCTGCTTGCGCAGCAAGGCAAACTCAACGTCGACGACAAGCTTTCGAAGTATCTCCCGGACGCGCCGCACGCGTCCGAGGTGACGCTACGCAATCTGCTCACGCACACGTCCGGTATCGTCGGGTTCACCGAAGTGCCGAACTTCAGTTTGCTTCTGCCGACGCCCTCGTCGCCGCAGCGCATCGTCTCGACGATTGCGGACAAGCCGCTTGCGTTCAAACCCGGCACGCGCTGGGAGTACAGCAACACGAATTTCGTGCTGCTCGGCATGGTGATTTCGAAAGTCTCCGGCCAGCCGTATGCGGATTTCATACGCGATCATTTTTTCGTCCCGCTCGGCATGACGCGTGCGTGGTACACGCGCACGGAGGAGATTCACGCGGACGACGCGCGCGGCTACACGGAGTTCATGTTCGGCTTGCCGGACGAACATGCGTATCTGTCCGACTGGTCCTGGTACGACGCGGCCGGCGGACTGACGATGAGCGCAGCGGATCTCGCACAGTGGGATATCGCACTCGACTCGGGCCGCGCCGTTTCCCCGTCATCCTTTGCCGAAATGACGGCGCCGTTCGTTTTGGCCGGCGGAAAATCGACCGGATATGGATTCGGCATCGCCACCGGCTCGGTATTCGGGCGCCGGACCGTCGGCCACGACGGGTTGGTCTCGGGATTCAGCGCGGAGAACCTCACATTTCCAAACGATCGCGTCGCCGTCGTCTTATCGGCAAACGGCGACAACTTCGCGTACGTGCATGCCATTCGGGCCATCGCCGCCGTGCTGTACGGCACGAAGGATCCGCAAGCATCGAGGCCGTTCGTTCCGATTAGTGAGCCGGCGGCACAGGTTGCGGCGGCGAAAACGGAGCTTGAAGCACTGCTTGCAGGCTCACCGGACCTCTCGCGCATGACGCCGGATCTTGCGCTGACGTTGCCGCCGTATCGAATTGCGCAACTGAAGGAAGATGGGCGGCTTATGGGTGAGCCGCTTGACGTGCAGCCGTCGAGCATCGACCGCCGGCCGCCGCTAACGATTTACCGGTATCGCGTGCGCTTCAAATCCGCGCTCGCGGAATGGGTGTACAGCGTAACCGACAGCGGAAAGTTCGCCGGCTTTAGCCTTCAGGCTTGGCAATAACGTCTACATAGCGAGCAGTAAGCTGCGCAGCAGCGGCATCCAAATCTCTTCGGCGTGCTGGTTCGGACGCAGCGGCGGCAAGTCGACGAGAATTTTGCCTTCTCCGAAACGGAAGCGATTTCTCGTGAGGGACTGAAACTTCGGAATTGCGCTGGGCTGTAATTCGAAACCGCTTCCCACACCGAGCGTGAGGCGCTTCTCGTCGACGACGACTCGGGTCACGTGCTTGTGCAGAGCGATGGTGCGCAGCTTCGTCACCTCGACGAGATTTTCGAGCGGTTTCGGCAGCGGCCCGAACCGATCGCGCACGCCCGCGGCGATCTCTTCCACTTCCGCCTCGCTGCGTGACTTGGCGAGCTGCTGATATACCGCAATCTTCTGCGAGACTTGAGGGATGTAATCGTTCGGCACGTAGGCGTCGATCTTGACGTCGATGACTGCCTCGCGCTGCTCTTCGAGCGCGGCTTGCTGACCGCGGCGCTGCGCGATCGCCTCGGCGAGCAGCTGGCAGTACGTGTCGAAGCCCACCGACGCAATAAAACCGGATTGCGCGGATCCTAGCAGATTGCCCGCACCGCGAATCTCGAGATCGCGCATGGCAATCTGCAAGCCGCTGCCAAGGTGCGTGAACTCGCGAATCGCCTCCAAACGCGCTTTCGCCTCTTCGGTGAGCGCTTTGTGCGCCTGATACAACAGGAACGCGTACGCCTGATGATTGGATCGCCCGACGCGTCCGCGCAGTTGGTACAGCTGCGCGAGGCCGAACTTGTCCGCGTCGTTCACGACGATCGTGTTGACGTTCGGAATGTCGATGCCGTTTTCGATAATCGTGGTCGCCACGAGGACGTCGATGTCGCCGTCGATGAAGGACTGCATGATCGGCTCGAGTTCGTGCTCGTGCATCTGTCCGTGTCCCACGGCGATGCGCGCGCGCGGCACCAGCTGCTGCAGCGCGTTTTTGACTGAGTAGATCGACTCGATACGGTTGTGCAGATAGTACACTTGACCGCTGCGGTCGAGTTCGGCGATGATGGCGCGCTGGACCACGGCATCGCTCGCGGGCACGACGACGGTCTTGATCGACATGCGGTTCTTCGGTGCCGTCTGAATGAGCGAGAGATCGCGCACGCCCATGAGCGACATGTGCAGCGTCCGGGGAATCGGCGTGGCCGAGAGCGTCAGCACGTCGACGCTGGCGCGAAGTTGCTTGAGGCGCTCTTTGTGCATGACGCCGAATCGCTGCTCTTCGTCGACGATGATGAGACCCAAATCGGCGAATGCGATGTCCTTCTGCAGCAGGCGGTGCGTGCCGATGACGATGTCGACCTTTCCTTCCGCGAGATCGCGCACGACGGCTTTTTGATCTTTCTTGCTCTTGAACCGCGAGAGTTCTTCGATGCGGATCGGAAAGCCCGCGAAGCGCGCGCTGAAGTTGCGGTAATGCTGATCGGCAAGCAGCGTGGTGGGAACGAGAATCGCAACTTGCTTTTTGTCGGCGATCGCTTTGAACGCAGCCCGGATCGCGACTTCGGTTTTTCCGTAGCCGACGTCGCCGCAGACCACGCGATCCATCGGACGCGCGCGCTCCATATCGGACTTGGTGTCGACGATGGCTTTCATTTGGTCGGGCGTTTCGTCGTATGGGAAGGCTTCTTCGAGTTCGGCTTGCCAAGGCGTGTCCACGGCAAACGGATGTCCTTTAGCCAGCTCCCGCTCGGCATACAGTTCCACGAGGCCTTCGGCGATTTTGGCGAGCGACTCCGAAACGCGCGACTTTGTGCGCGCCCAATCCGCGCCGCCCATTTTTGAAAGACGCGGCGCGCCGCCCTCGCCGGCGCTGTACTTGGTAACCTGATGCATCTGCGTGACGGGCACGAGCATGCGATCCGTGCCTGCATACTGCAGATCGAGATAGTCTTGCGTGGCGCCCAGAATCGTTTCGGTGCGCAAGCCCAGGTATTGGCCGATACCGTGCACCGCTTGCACGACGTAGTCGCCGACTTTGAGGTCGGCCAGCGTGACCGGCACGCCCTCCTTGACGGCGCGCATCTTCACGCGCTTTGCGGGCTGCCCGTAGATTTCGCGATCGCCCAGCACGCGCAGACGCAAATCGGGAATGGTGAATCCCGCTTCGATGCTGCCGTGATCGACAAAGACCGCATTGTCATGGTGAGGTATCGAACCACCCTGAGCCCGTCGAAGGGCCAGGGGACCCGTGCTCACGTCCAATCCGGCGGCGCGCACGATGTCGCCGGTTCGACCTGCGCCGGACGTAACGAGCACAACCGTTTCGCCGGCCGCGGTCCACTCGCGCAGCGATTGCGTGAAGAGTTCGATTTGGCGGTTGAAATGATCGGCAGGCTGCGATGCGAGCACGCCGCTTGCGTTTGCTTGCGGCAGCCAGTCGAGGGCGTGCGCGCTCTCGATGCCGCCCGGGAAGATCACCGACGCATGTTTTGCAAGCGCCCGCGCCAGATCGTTCAGCCGCGGATACGGCGCGGACACGTCCGCTAGTAAAGCTTCGCCGACGTCGTCGTCGCGCACCGAAAGTTCACCCGATTCCACGCCCGCGAGGAGCACGCTCTCTTCGCGCGACCGTTCCTCGTCGAGCGCGCGTTCGATTGTGGCGAGCATTGCCGGCTCGTGCAGAACGATGCTCGCGCGCGGCGAGAGATAGTCGAGCAGCGTTTCCCGCTCCTCGAACGCAAGAGAGAGCCACGGCTCCGGAATGTCGGCGCCCGAAGCGAGATATGCACGCAGCGCCTGCGCAACGTTTGCCGGTCCCGTGAAGCGACTTGCGACGAGTGCGCGCAGCGCATCATCGCGCGGAATCTCCGTCCACGGAATGATTTCGACGGAATCGCTTGCGCTTTCGCTGCGCTGCGAGGCGAGCTCGAACGGCCGAATGCTTTCTACGCGATCGCCGAAAAATTCGACGCGCGTCGGCGTCTCGGCGGTCGGCGAAAAGAGATCGATGATGCCCCCGCGTACCGCATATTCGCCTGCGGCGCTCACGACGTCGCAGCGGCGATAGCCGAGACGATACAGCCGCGCGAGCGTTTCATCCCAACCGGCGTCCTCGTTCACCCGCAGTGTGAAGCGCAGCGATTGAAAAACGGCGCGCGGCGTGACGTACTGGCGCAGCGCACCAAGCGGCGCGAGAATAATTCCGGGTGAGCCGTCCGCAAGCTCGGCCAGGAGAGCCATTCGGGCGCTGCGCTCAGAGGGCGATTCAATCGCACCGACGGTTTCTTCGCGCGAGCGGAGCAAGCGCACCGAGCGCGGCTCGTCTTCTTCCAAGTAATAGAGCAAATCGGCGAATAGCCGTTCGGCGACGTCGGCCGTCGGGACGACCGTGAAAAGTTGACCGCCCGCCTCGCGGTAGAGCGCTGCAAGCAGCGGGGCGCGAACGGCCGGAATCGTTTCATGAAGCGCAAAGGCGCCGGCGCCGCGCCGCAGCGTGGCGGCTGCGCCTGCGAAGGCGCGGCTGGACGCCGGCAAGGCATGCAAAAGCGCGCCGGCCAGGGAGCGGCGGGCTGGGGCGTTCGGGACGAGCGTCGTGGTCACAGCCTTGATGATACCTCGCGAGCGCAATGGGTTCCGCGCCGCGGGCGATTCCGCCGGGCTTTTGCGTTACTATTACAGCATGCTACTTCTCGCAGCACTCCTATCAGCGCCGTGCAACGCGCACCCCACGTACGCCGTGCAACCAAAGGTTTCGAGCACTCGCCTCGTGCGGCGGTCCGGTGCGTATCTTGCTTCCGCTCAACTGCGCTTTACGCTGCGAGAGGTCGAGCCCGCCGTGATTCCCTCGGTCGATCCCGGGCTGCTCGATCACGTGCACGGGCATCTCGTCGTCGCGCGGCGCGTGGTGCAGTCTTCAGGCGGCACCGTCGAAGCAAATGGTTCTAGCGCAGCGCAAGCGCGGACGCGATTGAATCAGACGATTGCGCGCATGCAGCGCGATCTGCAAAGCGAGCTGGATCGCGAGGAGCGAGCATACGACAACGTCACTGCGAACGGGGCGTCGCAAAGCCAGGGGCCCGCGTACGGATTCCCCGGCGGTCCCGATGCGCATACGCCATGTGTGCACTGATGAGAACGAGCGGCAGCGCGATTTCTACGGTGACCACGGCAATGCCGAGCGGCCGCGATAGCGTCGCGCTCGTTGCGTCGGGGTAATAGCGCGCCACCGACAACAGTGAGAGCGCGATGAGCGCCCACGCGCCGGCACTTTCCCATACGAGAAAAGCGAGCGGCAGCAGCCACACGGCGTACCACGGATACGGATTCGGAATCGCCAGCCACACCGCGAACCCGAGGAGCGGCATGATAGTGCGCGTCGTTCGCATCCCTTCGAAGCATAAACATGCGGCGAGCGCTGCAGCGGTCAGCGCAGCAAGCGGAAGTGATACGTACTGCAGCGAGAACTGCGGCGAGTAGTGAGCGGAAGGGACCATGTGCGCGCGCACGCCGTACTCGAGCGGAACCGCCAGTGCCGCGACGATCGCGATGCCTGCGAGCGCTCCGCGAGCAATGGGCGCAAACCGCGCGCGATCTCGCCACGACGCGCACGCGAAGGCGATTGCCGCGACGGCGCCGGGCGCTTTCACGAGCGCGGAAAGCGCGACGACGAGCGCCCCCCAAAAGTAGCGCGAACGCGCCGCGAGTGCAAAACCGCCGAGCACGATTGCCAACGCGAGCGTGTCGTTATGACCTTCGGCGGCACTCCAGATTGCAATGGGATTGAGCGCAATGCCCGCGGCCGCGGCAGCGCGCGTCCGCTCCGAAAGAGGCGAAAACGCCGCGTATGCGAGCGGCGCGCACATTACGAGTGCGCCGCATGCGAGAATGCGGACCGTCCAAAGCGGCGCCGCGGCGCCGAGCGGTGAGAAGAGCGCGACGATCCCTTGCATCAGCCACACGAACGCAGGTCCGTACACGCACATAGGCGGCGGATTTCCCCATTGCCACACCATCGCATCGAGCAGCGGATCGTGCTGCGAAATGCGCGCGTGCGCATATGGGTTGATGCCGTGCAGCGCCATATCGCCGTAGCCCACGTACGCATACGCGTCGCTCGAGAAGACGACCGGAACAAGCAGCGCCGCGACGCACGCGAGGGAGCTCATAAAGACCGTCGCGCGCAGCGATGCATGACGCAGAGCGGCGAAGTAGCCGATGCTTGCAACCGCGATAGCCAGCGCAAGCGCAAGCCACATCTGCACGCCGAACTGGTGCCAATAGGTGACGACCACCAGCGGCTGCGCGCGATCGACCGCGATCGAATGCGGCGCACCGCGCATCATCCACGCGCAGACGGCCGCGCCCGCGAGAAAGCCGCCCGGAACGAGCAGCCCCTTCGACGAGCTCAGGACATCGCCTACACGCATGCCTGCTGTTGCCGCACGCGCGCCACGACCGAGAGTTCAGCCGCACCGAGCGCCATGATTGCCCACCATTCGCCGCCGACCTTGGGATAGAACGTGAGAAAATCGACAGTCTGATGCAGCGCAAGTGCAACGCCGGCCCCCAGCGCCGCGACCACGAACGGCGACTGCGCGCGCTCCTGCACGAACGTCGCAATCGAGACGTACACCAGCCAAAGCGTTGCGATGAGTAGTGGAATTCCGCCTTCGACCAGCGCTTGCAAGTACAAGCTATTCGCATGCGTGCGAACGCCGCGGACGCCCGCAAGCGGAAGCTCGAGTTCGAAGTTTCCGGCGCCGACGCCGAACAGGGGATGCTGCTTCCACAGCACGATTGCCGCATGCCACAGCTCGGAGCGCGTACCCACACCGCCTGCATAGTTCGATTGCCAGTCCCACCAGCGCAGCATCCCGAGCGATTCGAAGACGACGCCCCATGAAAACGCAACGGCGAGCCCAGCGGCGATCCCGCCCAGAATCGGCATAATTGCGGCGCGCAATTGAGAGCGCATTGCGATCGCGACCGTCGCGATGCTTGCCGCCGCGCCGATAAGGCCGCCGCGCGAAAACGTGAGAATGTCGGCGAAGATCATGAAGAAGAGCGTAAGACGAGCAAGCGTATTGCGTTCGACGAGCGTGAATGCAAGTGCGAGCGGAATAACCGCGTCAAAATAGCCGGCGAGTTGATTCGGGCCTTCGAGGGGTCCCGCGATACGCGGCAGCGCATGACCGTTCAGCAGCAGCGCGGACGGAGATCCGACGACCTCCTGCGCGAGCGCGAGCAGCGAAACCGCGATTGCGGTGGCGAACGACGCGTTTGCGATTGCGCGCCGATCCGGGTCGAGACGGTACGCCGCAGTTACGGCGCAAAAGATCAGCAGGTAGCCGGCGGCCTTGATGCATTGACGGATCACGGGTCCCGCGTGCGCCGCATGCACGAACGAGATCAACATCGCCGCCAGGACGAACAATCCCGCGGTCAAGATGCGCCACGGAACGCGTTCGGCGATCGGTGCGAATGCGTCGCGGTACGCGGAGAGGCCGAGCAACACCGCGAGAACGGCGACTTTCGGAAGCGTGATCGTGAAGTCGGCCGTGTCCTGATACAGCGCGAACGGCATCACGATGATGATGGCGCATGCGCCGTACGCCGGACGGCGCATCGTCAGCAGCGATATCGCGATGAAGAACGCCGCGTAAAAGATCGTCCCGAGCGTATCGAGCGGCGGGTAATGAGGCGGACCGAACGCTACGTGAAAGAGCACTGCCGCGGGCTTCGGTATCGCCGTTTCGAAACCCGTGAAGGAAGCGTGCAAAGCGCTACTAACCTGTTGGAATGCGACTCCTTGCCGTAGCCGTTCTCGTGGCCGCCGCCACGGCCATTGCCGGCGCTCGTGGGCTCACCGGTGTTCAAAGTTGGCCGCGGTATCAGTTTTCGAACGACAACAATGCGGTCTTCGGCGAGCCCGATTGGAGCTATCGGTGGCAGAGCGCGCTGGACGGAAAGGTGAACGGAGCGCTTTCGGTAATCGACGGGACGATCTACGTCGAGACGTTCAATCACAAACTTTACGCGATTGACGCACAAACCGGGAAAACGACCTGGGTTCACGCGCTCGACGGCGTTGCGATGAATGCGCCGGTGGTCGCGAACGGTATCGTGATCGCCGGCACGGGGACGTCGCACCGCCTTTCGGAAGATGAACTGCACGTCGTTATCGGCGACCCCGGCGCAGACAGCGTGAGCGGGTTCGATTCACAGACCGGCGCGCTGCTGTGGCGTTATCGGACGGTCGGTGAGGACATGCCGACCGGCGTGCTCACGCTTGCGGGAAACACGCCGGCGTTCATTTTTTCCAATGGCGATGCGCACGTGTATGCATTGGATCCCGCGACCGGCGCGCTGCTTTGGAAGCGCCGCACACCGGGCGAATCGACGATGAGTTCGCTCGCGGAGTATCAAGGGAGAGTGTACGGCCTCTCGATGGTGCTCACCAGCTCGGCATATGCGGAGCGCACGTTCGTGAATGCTTCGCCCACCGTACCCGAGCGGTATCGCTACACGTGGGCGTTGGATCCGGCGTCGCGGCAATTCGTGTGGCTCGACCAATTCGGATACACCGATTGTTCGCCTGCAATCGGTGATGGTTTGGTCTTTGTCGAAAGCACCTTTTGGGCCGGGCACGGCACGGGCTACAACATCGTTTATGCGGCAGACGCTGCCTCGGGTGCGCTTCGCTGGAAATACAAATCGAGTGTGGGACCTCAACCTGTTTCCGCGTCGCATGAACTGGCCATCGCGGGCACGTACGACTCCGGCCGGTTCTTTGAGTCACTGCCGTTCGCGCGCGAGTTCGACGCGTTCGATGCGCGTTCGGGAAGCGTACTTTGGAAAGTGAAGACGCACGACGCGGTACAAATGAGCGCCGTTGCCGACAAAGGTTTCGTGTACGTGGGCGATATCGCGGGCGACCTCTATGTTTTGGATGAAGCCACCGGCAAGGTCGTGCGCGAACTGCGATTTCCCAATATGTTTACGACGTCGCCCCCAGTCATCGTCGGAAATACGATGTTCATCGTGAATTTCTCGACGCTGTATGCCGTGCGCCTCTCGGATCTTTTTTCGGGAACCTTGTAGATGGACGAACACGGCATGCGCCGCTGCATCGTGCACAAGCGTAAGGGCGGCGCTCTTTCCGCGAAAGAATGGGAAGCCGTCATCGAGGCGTTCATGAGCGGAGACGTCGACGAAGCGCAGATGGCGGCGCTCTGCATGGCGTGCGTCTGGCGCGGGATGTCATTCGACGAGGCGTATGCGCTTACGGGAGCGATGGTGGCGAGCGGTCAGACGATAGCGTTCGACCCGGCGCGCGGCATCGTCGTCGACAAGCACAGCAGCGGTGGTGTCAGCGATATCGTTTCATTGGCGGCGGTGCCGCTGGCGGCCGCATGCGGAGCGCGCGTTGCGAAACTTTCGGGGCGCGCGCTCGGGCATACCGGCGGAACGATCGACAAGCTCGAAACGATCCCCGGCTTCGATGCCGAGCTCTCGACTGAGGCTTTCGTCGAACAAGTGGAACGCGTCGGTTGCGCGATCGCGGCGCAAACGCAGGCGCTCGTTCCGGCGGATAAGCGCATCTACCATTTGCGCGATCGCACCGCTACCGTACCGCAAATGGGGCTGATCGCTTCCTCCATCGTATCGAAGAAGATTGCCGGCGGCGCACACGCCTTTGTTTTCGACGTGAAAACCGGCGCCGCGTCGTTCATGAGCGACCGCAACGATGCGCGTGAACTCGCGCAGTGGCTCGTCGAAATCGCGCAGCGTTTCGGGCGCCGGGCAACGGCCTTCGTCACGGACATGAATCAACCGCTTGGGCGCTGCATCGGTACCGGCATCGAAGTGATCGAGGCGCGCGAATTTTTGCGCGGCCACGGTGATGAGCGCGCGAAGGAACTCGTCCTGGCAATTGCGGGCGCGCTCGTCGCGGAAAGCGGTCTCGAGGAACCTCAGGAACTCGTGCAAGCTGCGCTTTCGAGCGGACGCGCGTACGGAAAAATTTGCGAAATGATTTCGGCGCAACACGGCGACGTCGCGGCATTCGAAGCCATGAAGCTTGGGCCACCCTTCGAGATCCTGGCGGCAGAATCGGGATATGTCCAATCGATCGACGTCGTGCGTTTGGGACACGCCGGACGCGCGCTCTCGCAAAACGATTCGCTCGGCGGTTTGCAGATCGCTGTACGCATCGGGGATCACGTCGATTCGGGTACGCAGCTCGCGCGCGCATACGGATCCGCGCGCAAAGAGGCATTGCCGCTCGCGCAGGCGTTTACAATTTCATCCCAACCGGTACAGGCGCCGCCGCTCTTCTACGATATGATTGGCGGGAACACCCGAGGAACTTCTTTTCACTAACGTTTCCTGAAGCCGCTCGATGGTAGAGCGCGTGCAGCGATTCTCGGCCTGCCGCGGCTGGTCGATACGCTCGCGACAACGCCGTAAGGCTACGAGCGTTCGATATCCGCGATCAAATAGAGCGGGCGCGCCTTGACTTCTTCGGTGATGCGGCCGATGTACTCGCCTAAGATGCCGATGCCGATGAGCTGGACGCCGCCCAAGAACAGAATGACGACCATCGTCGATGCCCAGCCGCGCGCGTATTCGGGCGTCCCGAAATGAAACGCCTTGAAGATGATGATGACGACGGCGTAAATGAACGCAGCGGTGCTGACGGTGAAGCCCAGATATGACGCGAATCGCAGCGGAACGTCGGAGAACGACGTGATGCCGTCGATCGCGAATTTGAGCATCTTCGAGACCGGATATTTTGTTTGACCCGAGAGTCGCTCTTCGCGGTCGTACTCCACGCCGGTCTGATTGTAGCCTATCCAACTCACCATCCCGCGCAGAAACCGGTGACGCTCGCGCGAGCGTTTGAGCGCGTCGACGACGCGTCTGCTCATCAAGCGAAAGTCGCCGGTATCAACCGGGATCGACACGTTCGTCAGTCGTTTGATGATGCGATAGAAAAGTCGCGCGGTGAAGAGTTTGAATCCGCTCTCGCCCTTGCGCGTCCGGCGTACCGCGTACACGACGTCGTACCCGGCTCGGTAGCGCTCCAAGAATTGTTCGATGAGTTCGGGCGGATCTTGCAGATCGCCGTCCATCAACACGACTACCTGGCCTTGCGCGATGTCGAGTCCCGCGGTCGCCGCAATCTGGTGGCCGAAGTTTCGCGAAAGGTTCACGAGGACGACGTCGCGGCGGCGCGCCATCTGCTCGCGAATCTGCGCGAGCGTGCGGTCGCGGCTGCCGTCGTTGACGAGCACGATCTCGTACCGCTTGACGCCCGGTAAGCGCTCCGCGATGCCGACGATGCGCTCCACGAGGGGCGTGACGTTCCCTTCTTCGTTAAACAGGGGAACGACGATGCTGAGATCGATGGGGGGCACTTCCGCGCGCGTTGCCATGGCTCGGCTGGTTCGCCGCGGGTAAAGACCGTTGCCTTCGCGCGGGAAGGGGAACACAACCGCGTGAGAGGAGCGTTCCAACAAACGGTATGAAAAAATCCGGCGGCTTTGCCGCGTTCGCCGGCGCGATTATTGCACTCGCTATCGTCGTCGCCTGGGCTTCGTATGCGCGTCTCGCGGGTCCGCGTCCCACTCAGCCGGTTCCGCAAGTTACCGCGGGCCCGGTTCAACCTGCGCCGGAACGTTCACTCGTCCCGATGGCAGCGCCATCGGGCATCAAGCCCCCCACCCCGTCGCCGATTCCGGGAACGGGTCCCGTCGTGTATCTGCCGCAAAGCGTGTCGGCCCCCACACCCGGACCGACGGCGACCCCATTCGTCCCGATCGGGGGATCCGCAACGGTGGGAGTGGAGCCCATGGTGGCCGCGACGGTGGCACCGCACGTCCTGCAAGTCGAGCCGATAATCGAGCCGGCAAACGCTCCGCCGCGAATCCTGGCAATGTCGATGAGCACGCCGGTTGCGCACGCGGGCGAGGTCGTTTCAGGGACGGTGGAGACGAGTTCCAACGTCGCCAGCGTCGAGGCCCGCATCGCCGGCTATTCTTCTTCGATGCGCAAGCTGGGCATCGGACGCTTCGTAATGTCGTACCGGGTTCCGAATCTGCCGTTCTTTTTGCGCCGCACCTATACCATTGAAGTCATCGCGCGGAACACGCGCGGCGACGCGGTGCGCACGTCCGTTCCAATTACGATTAGGTGACCATGAGACTTCAAATTTTGCTGCTCGCCGGCGTCTGCGTGCTCGCGATCGCCGCATGCACGCCCTCACCGCATCCCTCGCCGTCCGGGT
>DATGJX010000224.1:0-2346 GCA_035294905.1 Vulcanimicrobiaceae bacterium
TTTGCCATTGCAAACTGCGCCTTCGCGCGCCTCGCGCTGCATCTAAATCAAAACCTCAGATAGATGTTCTAGCTATTTGCGATGTTGCCGCAGGCGACGTAGATTTTTGCCTCTTGCGGAGACTTGTGCACGTTGATCGCGAACGGCGACGAGAGTAGGTCGGAGAGATGCAGGTTCTTGACCCGCGTGAACGATACGCCGTCTTTTACGGGGCTGAGCGGATATTTGGGGACCGGATTCAGCGTAGCGCACGTTCCCTGATGAATATGGTCAGGCTGCAGCGCTGAACCGCCGTTGACGCGAACCCAAACGAGCACGTCGTTTCCTTCTTGCGCAAGGGTCGCGGCGCCGGACTCGCCGGAGTCGTTTTGACCGTTGAGTGCGATCGTTACCTTATCGGGTGCGGAGGCCATTTGGGCGAGAGCTATCGCTGGGACGGTGCCGCACAACGCCGCAACCGCAGCGAGAGTGAGAAGACGTTTCATGTGGGCGGCCGTTCGCCGGGGCTCAGGTCGGCGCCTGGGTCCTACCCATCATGAAAAATTCATGATTGGGGTGCATGTCCATCAGCCCCGCCATGCGATTTGAAAAGCCGAAAAATGCAGCGACTGCCGCTATATCCCAAATGTCTTCGTCGGAAAAACCGGCATTGCGCAGCTCGGCGATCTCGTCATCGGTTGCCGCGAACTGCTGCTCGTTGACCCGCGATGCGAACGCGAGAATGTGCCGCAGGCGCGGCGTGAGATCGGCGGTCCGCCAATTATTCGCGATCTGCTCTGCGAGAATCGGGTCCTTTCCGATGACGCGCAGCGCGGCACCGTGAGCAGTCATGCAGTACTGGCAGCGATTCTCTGACGAAACGGCGACGACGATTGCCTCGCGCTCTGCGCGCGAGAGTCCGCTCGGAGCGCGCATCAGCACGTCGTGATAATGCATGAAGGCGCGAAAGTGTTCCGGCCGGCGTGAATACGCCCGAAAGACGTTCGGAACGAACCCAATCTTCGCCTGATTCTGCTCGTAGATCTCTTTGATGTCTTCGGGAAGCTCCGACTCCGGAGTCTCTCCAAAACGCGAAAAACGTTTTTCCGTTAGCATGGTTACACCGGCACTTTCAAATCAGCGATGACGGCGCGCGCGGCGCGGCGTCCGGGGACGCCCGTTACGCAACCGCCCGGGTGGGTTCCTGAGCCGCACAAATACAGCCCTGTCAGCGGCGTGCGCACGTCGAAACGATCTTCGAAGATCTGTCCCGGCAGCAGCTCGCCGTGGAATATCTGTCCGCCTGCCATCCCGATCCGCGATTCGACGTCCGCGGCCGAGAGAAGCTCCCGGTCTTCGATAATGTTCGGCAAATTTGAAGCGTAGCGCTCCAGCAATTTGACGATTCCATTTGCAGCGGCGTTTTTTTCCTCCGGCGTCCAGCGCGACACAGTCGCATAGGGATAGTACTGCGCGAAGATCGACAGAATGTGCTTTCCCGGCGGCGCCAGCGACGGATCGGTGGGCGTTTGCATGAAGCACTCGAGCATCGGTGCTCGTGACGCACCTGATTCCCGAGCATCGTCGTGCGCGCGCTGGAGATAGTCGACGTCGGGAGCGATGTGAATCGTGGCTTTATGATGCGGCTGCAATTGCGAACCGGGCCGCGCCGTAAAGTTGGGGAGTGCGCCGAGCGCAAGATTGACCTTGAACTGCGCGCCTTCACTGTTCCACGTGCGGACGCGATCTCGAAATGTGCCGTCGAGTGCATCTTGCGCGCAGAGCTTCAAAAACGTCGTGCGCGGATCTGCGTTCGAGAGGACGGTACGAGCGGTGTATTGCGTGCCGGCAGCCGTTTCGACGCGCATGCGCACCCCGTCGCGCACGATCGCCGTGACGTTTGCGCCGGCGACGATCTCCGCGCCGGCGGCACGCGCGGCCACAGCGACGGCGTTCGAGAGCGCGCCCATGCCGCCGCGCACGAATCCCCACGCGCCCTGCCGGCCGAGGACGCGTCCTGCGTAATGGTGTCCGAGCACGTAGGTGGTTCCGCGATCGCGCGGTCCCGCGTACGTTCCTATCAGGCCGTCCGTTGCGAGCGTTGCTTGCAGAACCGGCGTTTCGACAAATCGTTCGACGTATTCCGCAACGGGCTTGTCGATCAGCGCATGCGTCTCGTCGCTGAGTTTCGATAAGCTCGGCACATCGTCGTCGAAATGTGCCCAAAGCTCGGCGCCGAGCGCTTCGGCACTATCCAAGAACGCCGCAAAGCCGCTGACGTCACGTTTTGAAAAGCGCTTGATCTCCGCCGCATTTGCGCCGGCGTCCGAGCCGAGGAGCAGCGAGCATCCGCCGTCCAACGGCGTG
>DATGJX010000225.1:0-10671 GCA_035294905.1 Vulcanimicrobiaceae bacterium
GCCGCAACCGCCGCGGCCAAAGCGGACGCTTCAACCAACGGCTTCGCCGACGGCTCGAATGGCGTGACCGTTGACGTCAACACCGGCTACGTCGACAGTTTCACGGGTTCGTCGGGTGGTGTGCAGGTTCAAGTAATTCAGTCGTATCCGCGATTCTTCGGCAGCGTTTTCGGAAGCAGCAACGTTCAGGTCACCGCCACCGCAGTTGCGCGCATGGGAGGAAACGCGAACACCTGCCTGTATCAGCTCGACCCCAACGGCTTGCCGAATTTCAACGGCATGAACTTCAACGGTCCGGGTTGCGGCATCGCCATGAACGGCACGGGCAACTTCAACGGCGCGCACGTCGACGCTGCGTCGATCACGTACGTTACCGGACACACGCCAAACACCAACGGCGCGACCTTCGTGGAAGCAACCCCAGCGCCCGGACCGGCCGTTACGGATCCGTGTCCGGATATATCCGGCTGCAATTACCTCACGAATAATCCGCCCGCGACCACGCCGTGCAGTTCGCAATTCTCCGGAGCCGGCGGAAACGGATATAACGGCGGAGCGATTTCCGGCTGTTATTCCAACGTGAACTTCAACGGCGCAAACCTGAGCCTGGGCTCGGGAACGTACGTCTTCACCGGTTCGGTAAATTTCAACGGCGCGCACATTACGGGAAGCGACGTCACAATCTACTTTCCGAGCAACACGTGCGGCAATTTTAATGGGGCGACGTTAGACATCAGCCCGCCCTCGACCGGCAATACGAAGGGCGTGCTCATCTACGGTGCGCCGGGCGCGTCGAGTTGCACACCGAATTTCAACGGTTCGAGCAGTTCGGTTGCAGGGTTGATATACTACGCCGGATACGACGTCAACTGGAACGGTTCCGTTGGAAACTACACCGTCCTCGTCACGAAGAGTTTCAATTTCAACGGCAGCGCTCAGGCATTTCCAAGTCCGCCGCCGGGCGGAGCCCTCGTGCAACTGCCGACATTGGCGGAGTGAACGCGATGCGGCATTACGAACGCGGTGTAGCACTTATCGAGTTGGTCGTCGCGCTGCCCCTGCTGATGCTCCTCATGCTGGGCATCGTCGAGGTTGGGCGGTTCGCCTACTTCGGCATCGTGGTCGCTAATGCCGCCCGCGCCGGCGCGCAATATGCGGCGCAAAGCGCCACGACGGCCGGAAATTCGACGGGCATCAGCAGCGCGGTGGCAGCAGACGACGCTAACGGCGTGGGAACGATAACCGCTTCCACCACAAATGAGTTCTGCCAATGCTGGAACGGATCGGCATACTCGAATCCGACGCCCAACTCGTGCAGCGGCTCGTGCAGTACCGGCCACATCGTCGAACTGGTTTCGGTTACCGCCACGGGTACAGCTGACTCTCTATTCAATTATCCTTTTCTGCCGTCGTCGACGCACATCAGTTCGACCGCAACGATGAGGCTATTCCAGCAATGATG
The DNA here is from genome assembly GCA_035294905.1 of Vulcanimicrobiaceae bacterium. Classification (GTDB taxonomy): domain Bacteria; phylum Vulcanimicrobiota; class Vulcanimicrobiia; order Vulcanimicrobiales; family Vulcanimicrobiaceae; genus DATGJX01. The sequence goes on from DATGJX010000225.1 coordinate 1,463, forward strand.
CATGCGCAGCGCGGAACGGCCATGGTCGAGTTTGCGATATCGTCGCTGGTGCTCCTGATGTTGCTGCTGGGCATTCTTGAACTCGGGCGCGCGCTCTACACGTATCACACGATTGCGGATGCGGCGCGCCTGGGCGCGCGTTGGGCCATCGTGCGCGGGAGCGGATGCATCGACGCCAGTTGCCCGGCCACGCAGAGTTCGGTAAAGTCTTATGTTCTTGCGCACGTTCCGCTGCTGGATCCGAGCAGCGTCACCGTTACTGCGAATTGGCCTTCGGGTGAAGCGGCCGGTGACCCAGTTTCCGTGACGGTCAAGTATAACTTCAACTTCGCGGTTCCGTACATCGGGAACAGCCTGACGATGCAGAGCACTTCTCAAATGGTGATTTCCGAATGACGGCAGCAGCTTATGCCTTGGCGATTCCCGAGCGTCGAGCGCGCCAGACTGCGCAGCTGTACGGCACGCGCGCGCAACTCGCAGTCGGAAGCGGCGATGTGGAGGGCTATCTCGCCCTTGCCGGCTGTGATAAACGAGCGGGTACGGCGAGTTATGCGTTACGCATCGTCAACCAGAGCCAGCATCTGTTACGCGCGCGGATGACCTGTGCTCGGTTGCGCGGCGAACCCATACTTGCCTATCCGTTCGACGTTCAGGTTGCGCCGTTTTCGATCTCCGAAACACTGCTGCCCGTACGCGTTGCCGATATCGGCCCGTACGATCGCGCCATCGTGCAAGTTGCGGGCGGCGACGTTGCGTTTTCGCTCGAAGCACCCGCTCCACCACGCTCTGCAAAGCGCTCCCGCTGGATGATTGCCGCTGCCGCTTCCGTTGCGCTCACGCTCACGAGCGCGTTCGGCGCGGCCGCATCGACGCCGCGTTTGGCATTGCTTGCCGCTCCGCAACGCGCATTCCGCGGCACCTCGGTCGACGTGCCGTACGCATACAAGGGCTGGGCCTCGATGCAGTATGCGTTGGAAACGCCCGACGGCCGGCAACTTTTCGCGGGCCTCGTAAACGCCCACGAAGGAACGCTGCATTTCGACGTTCCCGCGTCGGCCGGTTCCGATGTCGTGCTTTCCGTGAACGTTGCCGGTCCGTTCGGAAAGCAAAGCAGCACGCGCAATATCGCAATCGCCGGCAACCGTGTCTCGCGCAAGGTTCAAGCGGCGGGTTCAGCACCGCGCATCAGTGAGTTCGCGGTGGCAACGCCGATCGTTCGCGCGGGCGGCGAAATGACCGTGACGTACACGACGGATGCGCGCACCGGCGAAATCTGGTTGATTGACGATGCGGGGCGTTTGTGGGCGCGCGCACCGATTGCGGCAAACGGCGCAACGACGATTGCCGTTCCGCAAGGCGCGGCCGGACGTCAAATGCGCGCGGTGCTTCATGCGCGCAACGCGAAGAGCGATACGGTCGCCAGCGTCGGCGTGCTGGTGATGCCTTCAGCGCTCGTGCCCGCGGCACAGGAAACCACCTCACGTCAGGCGCCGCAATCGCCGGGTGCGCAGCTCACGCTTTCGACCCAGCAAGCCGCGCCGGGCGACGAAGTGACGATAATGCTCGACGGGACGCATGGTGATGCACGGATCACCATGACCGACGAGTCGGGCCAGTCGGTTGAGCAAGGCGACATCCCGTCGGATCAAAACGCGGAAACCATCACCGCGCCGGACGTCTCGAAAACGACGACGTTCTACGTGATGGCAAGCATAAGCAACGGTGTAAGCGATCAGACTGTCGTGCGCAAGTTGGTCGTTTCGCCGCGCACCTAGTAAAAGCAAGCGAGCTGTAGTACGTTATATGGAAATGGCAGACGAAGTCCGGCGCATGTTCGACGTACCGGTGAAGGTACGACTCCGCGGCCGTTCCGATCCCCTGAACGCGACGCTGCTGCACATCGCGATCTCCGGTTGCCGCTTGCGCGCGCCGTTTGACGTGCAGCGCGGCACCGCGCTCAGCTTCGAATGGCGTCTCTCGAACGGGACGCTGCTGAACGTACCGGGCGTCGTCGCAGCGCAGTATCCGTCACGCGATGGCCATCCGGGATTCGAGTATGCGCTCGCACTCGAAGCATTGCCGGAAGCCGATTCGGATGCGCTCGCGAGCGAGGCTGCTCTGCTGGCGAGGTCGGCTTCGGCCCGCAACTTCGACACGTCGCTGGTCGATATTTCGCAATTCATGAATTATCGGGTACCCGACGACGTGCGCGTGAGCTATAGGCGGGACAATCCTCGCACGTTCGGCATCGGCAGTGCCTGCGACATCACTGGAAATGCGTTGCGTTTGCACTGCACCGACGTCTTGTCGGCGAACGAAACCATCCACTTGGCCGTGCAGCTTCCGGACGACGTCCTGAGCGTTCACAAGGGCGATGACGAAGAACTCGTCACCGCGCCGATGAGTTCCGAGCGCGTTCCTCGCAAAGTCCTCAAGCGCCCGTTTCAGGAAATTCAGGTCAGCGGCTGCGTCGAAGGCGTCGTCAAAGATTCACGCCGCCGCGACGCTTACGAGGTCAAACTGCTCGGTTTGAACGGACTCGCGCGTCAGGAGATCGCGCGGTACATTCACGCGGCGCAGCTCTCCCGGTTCAAGCGTTGATCGCGTGCCAGATCTGACTTAAACGCGGCGTGCGACCGTAGAGCAGCATGCCTACGCGATAGATCTTTCCGCCGAGGACGGCGATCGCGCAGATCGCGGCGATGTTGATCGCCAGCGACGCCGCAATCTGCCACGCCGGAACGCTGCTGACCACGATGCGCGCGAACATCACGAACGGCGCGATGAGTGGAATGAAGCTCGTGACGATGACTGCGGGGCTGTCGGGCACCGCGAGCGCGGAGATCGCGATGATGAAACCTGCCACGACCGGGACGAACATCGGGCCGGCAATGCTGCCGAGATCTTCCGTGCGGTTGATCAGCGACGCGATGGCGGCGAACAACGTCGACGTCTGCAAGAATCCCACCAGAAAAAAGACGACGAAGCCGGCAACGTCGCTCGACGAAATGCCGGTGAACGAGAAGCCGGAGCCCTCGGAGCCGGAAGGCGCGGCAACCTGGCCTTGCCCGCTTGCACTGAGCGCCCAGGCCACCGCAACCCAAATCGCCATCTGCCCCAGCGCTAGTGTTGCCGACGCTCCGACTTTTCCGGCGAGCAGCGCGCCGGGATTCACCGACGCGACCAGCAGCTCGGCGATGCGGCTGGTCTTCTCTTCCGCAACCGAACTCATGATGAGCTGGCTGTTTACCATAATGAGGATGTAGAGCAAGACCAGCAAGATGTAGGCAACTGCCCGCGCGGCATCGGACTCGGCTGCGGTGCCGAATTTGGCGACGAGCGATTGCGTGCGCACCGGGATATTCAGGAGCGCGCCAATTCGCTGCGGCCGTATCCCCGCGTCGAACTGCAAGTTGAGTGGTACGAGATCGCGGCGCAGCTGCGAGGCCGAAATCATGCCGGGATCCTTCGCATACAGCGTGACGCGCACGCCGCTTGCGCCGCGCGCAATGGCAACCACGGCGGCGGCGCGGCGCGCCTTCAGCATTTCAAGCGACGGAGCTCCCGACCCATCCCAATTTCCGGCGACGACGAAATCTTTGGCGAGCAGCGGACGCGCGGCGGCAACGAGTTGCGGATTTCCCGCAAGCAAAATGCGATCGGTTTGGCGCGAATACGAATCGAACCATTGCGGCAATTCGATGATCACGACGACGCCGATGATGCCGAAGACCAACCCCAGAAAGAACGTGCGCGAGCGCAGCCTGCGCATCACTTCCGCAGAGTAAACCGTAATGATTTCACTCATGAGCATTCCCCGTGGGCGGCGGATTACTGATCGCGTGCAGATAGATGTCTTGCAGGGATGGTTCGATTGCGTCGAAGCGCGTCACCGCGTCTGCATCGACCAACTCACGCAGCAAGGCGGGATACGTGGTCGATGCCGGCACTTCATAATACAGCGCGCCGTTTGTTTCCAGCGCGCGAGCGTGAGGGATGCGATCGAGCACGGTGCGCAGCGCAGCCGTCGCCGGCTCGACCTTGACGACTCGCGTCGGCCACGCGGACCGCAGCTCTTGCAGTGTCCCGGAAGCGCGGTTCTCGCCGTCGGTGATAATGCAGAACGTATCGCAGATTTGCTCGAGCTGCCACATTTGGTGGCTGGAGAGCACGAGCGTCGTTCCGCGCTTTTTCAGATCGTTCAGCATGTTCAGGAGCACGTCGGCGTTGACCGGATCCAGTCCGGAGAACGGCTCGTCGAGAATCAGCAGTTCGGGGTCGTGCACCGCTGCGCACGCAACCTGCACCTTCTGCTGATTGCCTTTGGAGAGTTCGCCGCAAGGCCGCTGCGCATATCCGCCCAGGCCGAGCTGTCTGATCCAGGTGTCGGCGCGTTCTCCGATCTCGGGATCGTGCAGTCCGTGCAGACGGCCGAAGTACACGATCTGTTCGCGCACCTTCATCTTGCCGTACAGCCCGCGTTCTTCCGGAAGATATCCGAAGCGGCGGCGCGAGCGATCGTCGATGGCCGCCCCATTCCAGGTGATGCTTCCGCCGTCGACCGGGTAGATGCCGACGATCATTCGCATCGTCGTCGTTTTTCCGGCGCCGTTCGGTCCGAGCAGACCAAACGTCGAACCGCGCGGGATGGTAAACGACACATCGCGCACGGCTGAAACGGAACCGAACTCCTTGCGTATATGCGAAGCGGTCAGCACTAGGTCGTGCTACTTGCCGGAGCGTGCGAAGTTTCCCGCTTGCCTGCGGTCATGACGGCGGCGGCGACGGCGAATCCCACGTAGTACGAGAGATCGCCGAACTGCGGGAACGCGCTTGCGAACGGGCCCGTGAACCACTGCTGATTCCAGAATGGCAACGAGAGCGCAAGCCCCGCTATCCATGCGTAGGTCCCGAGCCGCACGCGCGGTCCGCGCTCGAACGCGTCCGCACCGGGGCGGTGGTCGCGGCGCTGGAGCCAATCGACGAACACGACCGCCGCCCACGGCGATGCCCAATACGAAAGCAGCAGCAAGAAGTTCGTGTAGATTTGGGCGGTTTGAGCGGGATGGCCGCCGCCTGAGGCGAGCAGCGCGCCGAGCACGCCGACGACGACCGCTGCGCGCCAGCGGCGCAAGCGATATCGCGCGACAAACAGGACGACGAGCGCGACTGCCGCGGCAAAAAGCACGATGAAGATACCGGACAAGTGCGCCTGCGCAAACACCGTAGCGGTGAGCGCGCCGAAAATTGCAGCGGTCAGCAGCGGTGCGCGCCACGACGGCGTGGGAAACTTCACGACGAGCGCCGCCATCGCTCCCGAGTAGAGATTCATGCAGTTTGCGGTGAGCGTTCCCAGTACGACGGTCAGCAGCACGAGCGTTGCAACCGTGCCGGAGCCGAGCAGTGATGCAATCGCCTGCGTGGGACTCGAGATCGCGAGCGACGCGCCGTGCACGGCCGTCACCGTTGCGGCCCCCATAATCTCCAGGGCGATGCACGGTACGACGCAGCCTAAGAACGCAAACCACCAGACGCGGCGCAGGTTCGTTCTTTCGGGCAGATACCGTGAATAATCCGATGCGCACGGGACCCATCCCGTCGCGTACGAAAATCCGAGCGCCGTCGCCAGGATGATCCCGCCGATCTCGCCGCCGGCCGCAACCGGTGCATGGGTATTGAAAGCCACGTGCCAGTCGGCGCGCGAGAACGTGACGACTCCGAGCAGCGCGAAACCGCCGGCAAGCAGAACCGCGCTCACGCGCTCGAACCAATGGATCAAATTGTAGCCGTACACGGCGAGCAAGATCTGCGCTGCAAGCATAATCGCGAGCGCAAGGCCATACGGCAGACGCGTAATCGTCTGCAGCGCGTACGCGCCGAAGACGGTGTTGATTGCAAACCATCCGACGCCCGCGAGAAAACTCAGCGCTGCGGGAAAGGCGTTCCCGTACCGTCCGAACGCAAGACGCGAGGCGACCATTTGCGGCACGCCGTAGCGCGGCCCGAATGTGGCGAGCACGCCGAGCAGCGCAAAGCCGATGAGATTGCCGACGGCCAAACCGAGTGCCGCGCCCCGCAGCGTGGTTCCGTAGAGCGCGACGGCGAACACGCCGACCATCCAGGTCGCGATTTCCGCGTTTGCCGAAAACCACAGACCGAAGAGTTGGCGAGGCGAGCCGTGGCGCTGCTCGGGGCGCACGAATTCGATGCCGGTCGGTTCAACTTCGAGAACCTGATCGCGATAGACCGGTTCGCGCTCGCTCATACCGCCGCGGCGAGTTGTTCCGTGGTGGCAAAGCGAACGCCGTGCTGTGCCATCTCGCTCAGCGCGTCCGCTTCATCGGTGCACTTCACGTTCACTGCGGCGATGGCGTCCGTGAGCACCGTCACCTCGAAACCGTGCTGCACCGCTTCGATTGCCGTTGCCTTCACGCAATAGTCCGTCGCCAGGCCGCAAACGAAAACGCGTCGCACGTTGCGTTCGCGCAGACGCTCGTCCAAGTTGGTCCCGTCGAAGCCGCTGTAGCCGTGCGAATGCGCATGCATGCCTTTGCTCAAGACTTCGTCGACATGCCGCAGGTCGAGTTTGGGCGAAAACTCGGCGCCGGGCGTCCCTTGAACGCAGTGATAGGGCCACGGGCCGCCGTGCTCTTCGAAATGCGGATGCACGCGCGGGTGCCAGTCGCGCGTGGCGACGACGTACGAAAAGCGCCGCATAACGCGATTGATGGGTTCGAAGACGCGATTGCCGTCCGCAACGGCCAGCGCGCCGCCCGGCAGAAAATCGTTTTGGACGTCGACGACGACTAACGCGTCTGTATCCGCGATATCCATTCTTCGACCGCATCGGGAGCGGACGGCAGAATCGCGGACAGGTTTTCGTGACCTTCCGCGGTGACGACGACGTCGTCCTCGATACGCACGCCGATGCCGCGGAAGCGCTCGGGCACCGTGCCGTCGTCCGGCTGAAAATACAGGCCGGGTTCAACCGTCAGCGACATGCCGGTTTTGAGCTTTCCGTACCGGTAGTTTTCCTCGCGCGCCTTCGCGCAGTCGTGCACGTCGAGACCGAGCATGTGGCTCACGTTGTGCAGTGTGTACCGCTTGTGATACTGCTTTTGCGGATCGAGCGCTTCGTCGAGCGAACACTTCAGAATGCCGAGATCGATGAGGCCTTGCGCGAGCACGCGCATCGCAGCGCGGTTCGGCTCGAGAAAATCGTTGCCCGGCTTTACTTGTTCGAATGCGGCTTTTTGCGCTTCATACACCAGCTCGTACACGATGCGCTGTTCGGCGGTGAATTTGCCGGAAATCGGCAGCGTGCGCGTGATGTCGGCCGTGTAGAGCGAATCCACTTCGACGCCCGCATCGAGCAGCAGCAGCTCGCCTTTGCGAATCGCACCGGTATTCTGCGTCCAGTGCAGCGTGCAGGCGTGATGACCGGACGCGGCAATCGTCAAGTAGCCGACGTCGTTCGCTTCGATGCGCGCGCGGCTCCAGAACGCAGCCTCCACCTCGCGCTCCGAGGTCGCATGCGGCAGAATACGGATCACGTCTTCAAACGCGCGTTTGGTGATTTCGCAGCACTTTCGAAGTTCGGCCGTCTCGTAGGCGTCGTTGACAAGACGCATCTCGCTCAGGTGCGTTGCAAACTCCGCGTCTTCATCGCTATTGCGCACGTTGCAGCCGCGCAGGCGCAAATCGTTCAGATACGCGGGAATTTCGTCAATCGGACGGCAGCGATCGACGCCGTAATGCAGTTGGCTCTCATCGACGCCGCGATGACGCCCAACCCACAGCTCGCCGCGCACGCGATCGGTGAAAAACTCGGCCTTGCCGCGGTTGTGCGGCGGAACGAAGAGCAGCGAGTCGTGTCCGCCGTGCTCGCGCGGTTCCATGACGAGCAGTGCGCCGGGTTCGCTCGGCCCGATCAGATACGCAAAATCGCTCGATGGCCGGAAGCGAAAGTTCGTATCGTTGGCTCGCACTTTTTCCTCGCCCGCCGGAATCACGAGATAGGTGTCCGGGTATGCTTGCGACAGCCGGCGCCGGTGCTCGCGATAGTCGTCGCGATGCGGTTCGGCGGAAACGGTGATCGGCGTGTCGATCCAGCCGCCCGCCATGAACTCGACCAGCGCTTCAGGCGTACCGGTGTCGTGGCTGGCCTTTGACTGTGCGTGGTGCTCCTGGGCGGGTTTGCGCGTATCCATGGCGCTAGATTTCGACGTCCAGCCCCAAATCCAGCGCGGGCGCGCTGTGCGTAATCCAGCCTGAGGAGATGAGGTCCACGCCCGTGCGGGCGATGGCGACGATGCGGTCCGCGGTAACCGTCCCCGAGGCTTCGGTGAGCACGCGGCCGCCGGCCAAGGCGACGGCCTGCGCGAGCTGATCGGGCGTCATGTTATCGAGCAGGACGGCATCGACGCGCGTTTCGAGCGCCTCGCAGAGTTGATCGAGCGTGTCCACTTCCACCTCGATCTTGACCATGTGGCCGACGCTTTTGCGGACGGCTTCAACAGCGGCGGCGATCGAACCGGCCAATGCCAGATGATTGTCCTTGATGAGCACTGCGTCGTCCAAACCGAAGCGGTGATTGCTGCCGCCGCCGCACCGCACCGCGTACTTTTCGAGTACACGCAGGCCCGGCGTCGTTTTGCGCGTGCAGGCGACTTGCGCCGGATATTCCGCGACGAGATCGACGAGGGAGCGCGTTGTGGTCGCGATACCGCTCAGCCGGTTAAGTAGATTGAGTGCGGTTCGCTCGCCGGTAAGCAGCGCTCGCGCGCTGCACGCAACGGTTGCGGCGCTCTCACCCGGCGCGATGCGCTGCCCGTCGGCGACGCCGACGTGCATTTCCGCGCGTGGGTCGAGCAGTTCGAACGCCAGGCGGGCCGCTTCCAAGCCGGCGATGACCCCGGTTTTGCGCGCGACGATGCGCGCCGTTGAGCGGCGATCTGCGGCGACGATTGCGTCGGTGGTGAGATCGCCGCCGTGTCCGATATCTTCGAGCAGCGCCGAACGGACGATCGGTTCGACGAGCAGTCGCGGCGGTGCGTTAAGCGACATCCAGCATGCGTTGCACGGCCACTCGCGCGCGATGCGCAATTTCGGGATCGACGATCACTTCGTGCTGCATCTTTTGAAGCGACTCGAGAACCTTCGGCAGGGTGTTGCGCTTCATGTGCGGGCACAGATTGCACGGCCGCACG
>DATGJX010000226.1:0-4006 GCA_035294905.1 Vulcanimicrobiaceae bacterium
CGTGATTACGCCGACTACGCCGACGCGCGCCGCTCTTTTGCGCACTACCTCGATCTCACGTACAACCATCGGCGCCTCCATTCGAGCCTCGGCTATCGGCCGCCGGCAGAGTTCGAGGCACTCAACCACGAATCAACCCTCACTACTATTTCAGCTTAACTTGTTGTATCGAAAACGGGTCGCATCACCGGTTGCCAGCGAATGCGCATTGATGATGTGAATAGGTTTCAGAATCAGTATGGGCAGCCCTAGCGACATAATTCTGAGGTACAACGACTGATGAGGTTCTCGGTCGCAATAGCAACCGTACTTGCGTTCTTGCTTACAACGTGGGCATGCGGCGCCGAAGCGATAAATGGCGATGTAGTACGACTAAAAGTCGAGACTAATAGTTCAGCCGCATTTTCCCGCACCGCCGCAATTTTGAAAAATCGACTCCACTTGGCGGGCATACCGGCGCAGGTAGATTTAGAGGTATCGCACATTCTTCTAATTCGCACGCAGCAGAGCATCTCTAGCCGCCTACAAGAGCTACTGACGGCGCGCGGTCGTGTGATGTTTCGCATCGTGCAAAGCGGGGCTGAGTTTCGAAGTGAGAGGCCCATTTCAAAGGCAACCTATGGAATGGATCCTGGGGGATCGCCGGCACTGTTTATTAAGATCTCGGAGCCCGCTAAGTTCGCAGCTTTCACCCGCGCGAATGTAGGGCGAGATCTGGAAATCTATCTTGATGACCGCGCTCTTACCCGCGTCCAGATCATGCAGCCGATCCTTGGCGTAGGTGAAATAGTTTCGCATGAGCCATCAGTCGAACTACATATAATCGCAACCATCATTAACGCAGGCCCGCTTCCTGCGACTGTTGTGCAGATAAGGGACCAGGTGCCTGTTAAGAGGAGCCACGTGATTTGATATTCTTCTCACCAGGCAAGGGCGAATGGGCTCTCTTATGAGACACGACCTGAGGGCGCTTCTGAGCGGAGGTGGAGAACGAACGCTTCGGTACTACGTACCGAACCTAATGACGCCGACGGCGACCTGCTAATGGACATGGGCACTGCCCCGTATGACAGCACGGGTGCGTTGATGACGTACACGTCCACGGGGGGAAAAATTTGCCACCACAGACGCTCACGGTGGCGTTGAGCGCAATACTTACGTAGAGCCGTTTCGGTTTCGGGAGGAGATGCGAATTGGACATCAGGCGACTTGAACACTACCGTTCTGACTGTTCGGGTTCGTCGGTCGCGTTAGGTGGCCCGTCGGGCTCCCCGACTCGTCCCCGCACGGCTGGGTTCAGAGGAATCTGCAGGGTGCTCAAGTGACATGCGACTAAGCGACCGCTTTGCCGCGCCAGAGCGTCAATGTGGATTATACCCTATACTGGCGTCAGGCTTGAGTACAAAATAGCGTCAAGATAACCTTACTTTCCGCTATTATTGACGTATGTGGCTCAGGGTCATAGACCGTTTCATGACACTTTCCCGAAATTGCGCATGATCGGGCAGCGCGTGGGCTACGCGAGCCTTAGTAGCTTCGAGCGGAACCCTGAGCGTCAACTTGCGGACACGCCGGCGTTGATGAGTTTTATGCGCGACGGCGACGCGGTCGTCGCCAATAGCATGGATCGGCTCGCGCGCAATCTCGATGACCTGCGGCGAATCGTACAAACGCTCACGCGACGCGGCCACCTGTACGTTTACGGAACTCGAGCGCGAGTTGGTCCGCGAACGTCAGCGCTCCGACGCCGGGGTTGCCGAATGCCGACGACGCATCAGTACCGGTGATAAGAAACTGTTGGGTCGACGCCAATCCAGCAAAAGCAAGCGGGCGCCGGCTGGGCGAAGCAGGGAAGCCCCCCAAGCGATAAAAATTTATGGGGTAACGCGGCACGGCCGCTAGCGTTCACGTGAGTTACGGCCATTTTCCGGCTCACGCCATAGCGAGACTTTCTGGCAACTGGAGGGTCTACTATGAGGACAACGCGCAAACAACGCATTTTTTGCACCATTCTCGAGGCACTGCTCTGCATGTGCCTGCTGCAAACAGCTTTCGTTCTGCCCGCGTTCGCCGCTGGCGGCGTAACCGGCAGCATGCGCGGTACGGTCGTCGATGCAACCGGAGGCGCACCGATCGCGGACGCATCCGTGTGGGCATACGCACCGACCGGATCGTACAGAGGGACGACTGATTCGCACGGGTTCTTCGCCTTCCTCAACTTGTCGCCCGATACGTACGACGTGCACATCGAGGCGTCGGGCTACGCGCCGATCACGCTTACCGGCGTCGTCGTATTCGGCGACGAGGTGCAGCAGCTGGGCACGATCCGGCTCAATAAAGGGCTGAAGACGATTGCAAGTTTGCAATCGCGCAGTTCCACCTCGGCGTTTCAACCGCATCAAACGATCGACGAAACGACATTTCAGGGAGCGCGCATCGACCAAGCACTGGGCGAGAAGGGCTCGACGAATTTCAACCAGCTCGTCATGTCCGCGCCCGGCGTAATTCAAAACACGAACTATCAGCCGGGGCCCGGCAACAGCAGCAACGCATTCACCATTCGCGGATCCGCGAGCGTCGAAATCGGCTATCAATTCGACGGCGTCGATTATCGCGGCTCGTTCTTCGACGAAAATCCGAGCCAGGGCTACTTGAACGGCGTTGGCGGCGGCGCGGGATCGCTGCAGGTCGTGAGCGGTGCCGGTGATGCGACGCAAGGCGGCATCGGTGCAGGCGTCGTCAACGTCGTGCCCGGCCGCGGTACGTACCCTGGAAATGGTTTCGTCAGCTTCGACGTCGGCGGCCCGTGGTACGACCACTCGATGGCGGGGCAGTACGGTTTTGCAACGCCGAACGGTCGAGTCTCCGACTTCTTCTCGTTCCGGTCGACCCGTTCGGCTCCGCAATACGCGCCGTACGGGGTGGACGTTTCGGATCTCGGTCAGTATTACGGAACGTCGTTCAACTACGACGACGACGTGCTGAACAATTTCTATTATCGCTTCGGCAAGAACGATTCGCAGCAGATTCAAGTGCTCACCGACTGGCTGGATCACCGTGCATGGGCGAACGCCGGCGGTTTGCAGTACGCGAATTACTATCCGTACGATCCGTATTCGCAAGCGTACTTCACGACCGACTTCAACGGCTTGCCGATGTGGCCGAGCACGCCGACCGATCCCACCGGCGAGGGCTGGTATCAACGCGTGATTCCGTACTATGCGCACGTGCCGGCGTGCAGCACGTTTCCGTGCGCCGACGTCCCGCATCCCACTTCGCCAGAAGAGTACGTGTACGGGCCGACGAACTTTTTGAAGATCGGCTATACGCGTCCGCTCGGGCACAATACGTCGTGGAATACGTTCTTTTACAACTGGGGCGGCCTAGTCGCGAACAACGTGACCGGATCGTCTTCGAGCAACACGAGCGGTTCGTATTTGCCGGGTTACAACAATGCCGGCGGACGTAAAGTCGGATTCCAGTCGCAAATCACCGCCGTGGCGAGCGAAAAGCATACGCTCACATTCGTCAGCAAGTTCGAAAACGGTTTTCCGTATTGGGATCAGCAGAACTACGGGAACACGTGGCAAGGTTTTCTCGGAGGCCGCTCGATGGATCAGGCGGTTTCGCAAACACCCTGTCAGTACGGCATCGCCATCCCGAACTGTTATTCGCCCACGGGTGCGCGCATCGAAGACTGGTTTCTGCCGCTCGATGTGGGCCAGCCCGTCAGCGCGAGCAATCCGTGCATCGGCCCGGCGCTTGATAACGGATACACCGCTAATGCGCCGACGGGCGAGGGGTGCTATCTGTATTCATGGCTGCTCGCACATGGAAAGTGGACCGGCAAACTGCCGTTGGTTCCGAACACCGGCTTCGACTACATGGGCGCCGATTTTCAGCAGTACGGGCTGGGGCTGCGGGATCAGTGGACGCCGAACGATCGTCTCGCGGTCGATTGGGGCGTTCGCATGGACGGTCAAAACCTCAAATGGGCCGGCAATCC
>DATGJX010000227.1:0-10251 GCA_035294905.1 Vulcanimicrobiaceae bacterium
CGCTCGTCGATAGCATCGGTGATCGCGCGAACGATTTCTTTCAGCGGCTGATAACCGCCGGTGAGCGCTTCGAGCACTTCGCGTTTGTCACCCTGCGGTATCGAAGGATCGCGCGTCTTGTTGTACGCCGCAGCAGCGGCAGCCACTGCGTCGCCGACTGCGCGCAGTTCGGTCGCACTGAGCGACGTGCCGACGCTTGCGCGCTGCGTCAAGTCGGCGGTATCGAGTGCTGCCGACACGTGCAAATCGGCCGAGACGATGAGTTCGCGCACGACTTCCGTCGCGGTTTGTTCGCGCTTGATGCGTTCGAAGTCGACGAACGGGGCGAGTTCCTCTGCTAAATGCCGCCCACGCTCGGTCCGCGTCTGCTCGACGACGCGCTCGCGCACACTGGCAAAATCCAGCGTTTCGAGCGTGCGTTGGTCGGCCAGTTCAGATAGTGTCATGGTGATCGAAGCATCACGATGACAAGTCAATGCTCACGATAACAAATCAATGCTCGTTATGAGAGTTTCTGTTTGAGTAGATCCTGGACGAGCGCGGGGTTGGCTTTGCCTCGCGATGCTTTCATCACTTGGCCTGTCAGGAAGCCGAGGATGTTCGTCTTGCCCGATTTATAATCGGCGACGGCTTTCTCGTTGCTCGACAAGACTTCGGCGACGAACTTCTCGATTTCGCCGGTGTCGCTAGTTTGAGCGAGGCCCTCTTTCTCGACGATGGCCTTCGGAGAGCCCTCACCGTTCCACATGCGCTGCAGCAGCTCTTTGGCAATCTTCGAATTAATCGTTTTGCCTTCGACAAGCGCGATTAGCTCGGCCAAACTCTGCGGCGTTACCGCCGACTCGTGCACGGGCGTGCCGGTTTCGTTCGCGAGGCGCGAAAGGTCGCCGAGCACGAAGTTCATGCTCTGCTGCGGGTTCTTGCTCGCTTCTACGCTTTTGTCGAAATAGTCCGCCAGCGGCAGATTGTCGATCAGCTGCGCAGCCTGCTTGACGTCCAAGCCGTACTCGCCGTGATAGCGCGCGAAGCGGTTCCACGGCAGATGCGCATCCGGAATGACGCGCTTGACCTTCTCCAACCGCGAGGCGTCGATCTCCATCGGCACCAAATCCGGATCCGGAAAATACCGGTAGTCGTGCGCCTGTTCTTTGCTGCGCATCGAATGCGTCACGCCCTGACTCTCGTCCCAGCCGCGCGTTTCTTGAACGATGCGCCCGCCCGATTCCAGCACGGCGATTTGCCGGTCGATCTCGCTTTCTATCGCGCGATGCACCGAACGAAACGAGTTCATGTTCTTGATTTCGGTCTTCGTGCCGTAGTCTTTGGACCCGACGGGTCGAATCGACACGTTGGCATCGCAGCGCAGCGAGCCTTCCTCCATCTTCACGTCGCTCACGCCGAGCAGTACGAACGTGCGCTTCAGCGCCTCGAGATAACCGACCGCTTCGTCCGCGCTGCGAATATCCGGTTCGGACACGCATTCCATCAGCGGCACGCCTGCTCTATTGAAATCGATCAGCGAGTGCGTGCTGCCCGCGATGCGGCCGTCGCCGCCCCCCGCGTGCGTCGACTTGCCGGTGTCTTCTTCTAAGTGGATGCGCGTGAGCCGGCACTCATTCATCGTGCCGTCCTCGAGCCAGTAACGCACGATGCCGCCTTGCGTCAGCGGCATGTCGTACTGCGAGATCTGGTAATCCTTCGGCATGTCCGGATAGAAGTAGTTCTTCCGGTCGAACTTCGAAAATGCCGGAATCGTCGCGCCGAACGCAAGACCGGCGACCAGCATGTGTTCGATCGCCTCTTCGTTTGCAACCGGCAACGCGCCGGGCAATGCAAGGCACACGGGACAAACTTTGGTATTCGGTTCGCCGCCGAACTCGTTCTCGCACGCGCAGAACATCTTGGTCTTCGTTTTGAGCTCCACGTGGCACTCGATGCCGATGACCGCTTCATACTTCGTACGCACGTTCTCTGCGACAGTCATGACTTGCGCCCCTCGACAGGCTCGGGGTCCTTCGATACCTCAGGATGACAGACTGACGGTGCGTACTTTAAGGCGTGTTTCGTGCTCTGTTCGTACGCATGAGCAGCTGCGAGCAGGCGCACTTCCTCGAACAGCGGCGCGGCGAGCTGCAAGCCCATCGGCATCGGACGAGCCTGTCCTGAGCCTGTCGAAGGGCCCTCCGGCGTGATCCAGCCGCATGGAACGGAAAGCGCAGGCAGCCCCGCGAGCGACATCGGAATCGTGTAGTAGTCCATCATGTACATGCTATAGGGGTCGCTTTTTGCGTTGAACTGGAACGCGGGCGAACTCGCCGCCGGCGAGGCGATTAGATCGCACGATTCGAACGCGCGCTTGAAGTCGTTGGCAAACATCGTGCGCGCCTTCTGCGCTTTTACGTAATATGCGTCGTAGTAGCCGCTGGAAAGCGCGTACGTACCGATGAGAATGCGGCGCTTGACTTCGGGTCCGAATCCGGCGGCGCGCGTCGCTTCGTACATCGCTCCGACGTCCGCGCCTTCGACACGCAGACCGTACCGCACACCGTCGAAGCGCGCGAGATTGCTGCTGCACTCGGCCGGTGCGATCAAGTAATACGTTGCCAAGCCATAATCCGCAGTCGGAAGCTCGACGTCGATCAGCGTCGCGCCGAGCTGCTCGAGCTCCCGATACGACTGCTGATACAGCGCGTGAATCTCCGGGCCGAGTTTTTCGGTGACGAACTGCTTGACGATACCGATGCGCAGACCTTTGAGATCCGCTCGCAGCGCCGTGCTTGCTTTTTCCACCGGACGATCGATGCTCGTCGAATCCATCGGATCGTGCCCGGATATCGCTTCGTACGCGAGCGCGGCATCTTCGACCGTCCGCGTGAGCGGCCCAATTTGATCGAGGCTGGATGCAAACGCGATCAAGCCATAACGCGAGACGCGCCCATATGTCGGTTTGAAGCCCACGACGTTGCAGAACGCGCCCGGCTCTCGTATCGATCCGCCGGTGTCGCTTCCCAAACCGATCGCTGCCTCGTACGCGGCAACCGCCGCAACGGATCCGCCGGAACTACCGCCGGGAACGCGCGAAAGATCGTATGGGTTGCGCGTCACACCGAGCGCGCTGTTCTCGCACGAGCTGCCCATCGCAAACTCGTCCATGTTGGCTTTGCCAACCGGAATCCCGCCGGCATCGAGAATGCGCTGGACTGCCGTGCACGTGTACGGGGCGACCCAATTCTCGAGAATTTTCGACCCCGCCGTCGTGCGCGTTCCTGTCAGGCACATGTTGTCCTTGACCGCTATCGGAACACCCGCCAGCGGCAGTTTTTCACCGCCGCGCACGCGCTCGTCGACGCGGCGAGCGGCCGCACGCGCAACCTCGTGCAATCGGGTCAAAAACGCGCCGATGCGATCGTCCACGGCATCGACGTGCGCGAGCACCGCGTCCGTCATTTCCGCGGCAGACGTCTTGCCGCTGTTTACCGCCGCCGCGATTTCGACCGCAGTCATCCTCACAATGTCACCCTGAGCTTGTCGAAGGGCGGCCATCGTTAGCCTTCCTCCGCGATGATGCGCGGCACGCGGAAGAACGGACCTTGCTTCTGCGGAGCCATCGAAAGAACGACGTCGCGTTCCAGACATTCACCCGGTACGTCCTGACGAACGACGTTGCGCGACTCGACCACTTGCGCGGTCGCGGGTACGGAAGCGGTGTCGAGTTCGGAAAGCACGTTCACATGTTCGAGCAAATCGCCGAGCTGTGCGCCGAATCGCTTCACCTCTTCGTCGGTAAGCGCGATTCTCGCCAGTTTGGCGACGTAGCGAACGTCAATCTTGTTCTCTAATGACAAAGTCGGGGTACTCCTGGTTTTCGTTTGCGGTCTCGCTGAGTTCGCCGGACGGCCAGTGCGGAATTGGTGCATCCTTGAACGCTTGCGCGATGACCTGCTCTTGCATCGCCGTCTCGCGGTACAGCGTGACGAGCGTCTCGATGTGGCCCGTCTGCGGGAACATGTCGAACGGCTGCACGACGCCGATGCGGTATCCTTTGGCCGCCAGAAACTTCAAATCCCGGGCGAGCGTGGCGGGGTCGCACGAAAGGTACCAAATGTTGGGCACCCCGGTGCTCGCGACCGCCGCGAGCGTCACTTCGTCGCTGCCTTTGCGCGGCGGGTCTAGGAAGACGATTTGCGCCTCGCGCAGCCGCTCGTGCACTTCGCCGCGGCGCACGGCCTCTTCGACGCGTCCGCACAGAAAGCGCGCCGATCCGTCCAGCTCGTTGAACGATGCGTTTTCATTCGCTTCCGCAATGGCTTGCGGGTTTTCTTCCACGCCGAGCACGTCGCTGCCGAGTTTGGCGAAATAAAGCGAAAACGTACCGGCACCGCAGTACAAGTCGACGATCTTTCGCGGCAGGTCCAAGCCCGGACGCATGAAATCGAAGATGCGGCCGACGATCTCGACGTTCACTTGAAAGAACGATCCGGCGGATACGCTATAGTGCACCCCGGCGATCGTTTCCTCAATCTGCGCGACGCCCTGAAGCAGCGTGTGCTTGCGGCCCAGAATCGCGTTCTGACTCGAAAGGTCGTACGAGTTGGTGATGCCGACCACGCCCGGAAGATGGCGCATGAGTGCGGGAGCCGCCGCAGCCAATTCGCGCGACGGTTCCTCCGTGGTGAACGTGACGACCGTTTGCTCCGTCGTCTTTGCGGTGCGCGCGACGATGTGGCGCGTCTTTGCGAACGCGTCCGCCATTGCCGGCTGCAGCAGCGCGTCGTTCAGCCGCATGATGTGCATGTTGAGTTGCGGCATGACGATTGGGCACGCCGAAATCGGTACCAACTCGTGCGAGCGCTGCTGATAAAACCCCAACTGCGGAAGCCCGGCCGCGCGGTCGACGACGAGCGACATTTTGTTCCGGTAGGAGCGCGGATTGATCATGCCGACCGGGTCGCGCACGGCAATCTCCGCAAAACCGCCTATCCGCTGCAGCGCGTTCTTGACGACGTCGCGCTTCCAACCGAGCTGCGCCGGATACGTTAGATGCTGTACCTGGCAGCCGCCGCACGTGCCGAAGACCGGACAAAAGGGCTGCCCGCGAAAGCGCGACCCGAGCGTGAGCTGCACCATCTCAGCTACTGCGTATTTCGGCTTGACGTTCGTAATGCGAACGCGCGCTCGCTCGTGAGGCAGCGGACCAAAGCAAAAAACGACCATGCCGCCGGTGCGCCCGACGGCCTGCCCATTTGCGAGAAGATCGGTGAATCCGAGTTCGACCTGCGCGCCTTCGCGCAACGGTCTGCCGGAGCTAGCCGGTGTGTCTCTGGTCGTCAAGCGTCTTAAGGAGTTGATTTGCCTCGTCGATGAGCTGCTGGATGCGCTGACTCGTGGGATCCGCAGGCTGACGCGAAATCAGTGCGCGCACGACGGTGAACGCCAGCGCTGCCGATAGGCCCGCAACGCCAATCCAAACCATGGTGCGCGTCAGATTCAAATCGCGCTGCTCGGGGCTCGGGCGGCCGTCGGTCTCGTGAACTTCGTTGGCTTGCGGCGTATGCGTCACTCTACTCCTCTCCATCTAACGGGCGCATCCGCGCCCAGTGAATGCTCCTTCGATAGGGAACGCATGTTCTCATCGCGGAAAGCGCGAGGTGAAAACTCGTGCCATGCTTGCCGCGACGTCGCTTGCAGTCCTACCCACTTTTGCCGGTACGGCACACGGTGCCGCGGCGCACACGGTGCAGGTTGCCTATGCCGGTTCACTGGTGGCCACCATGGAAGGCCCGCTGAAGACGGAGCTCCGAGAGCGAACGGGCTTGGTTCTGGCGGGTGAGGCCAAGGGAAGCCGCGCGCTCGCGAATCTCATTTCTGCGGGGCTGCGCACGCCCGACGTATTCATCAGTGCCGAACGGTCGCTGGTCATGAAATTGCAGAAACAACACCTCGTGCGTTCAAATGTCGACTTTGGTTCGGCGTATATGGTCCTGGCGTATTCCGAAAAATCGCCGCACAGCGCGCTGTTCGAAAGCGCGGCCGCCGGAAAGACGTTTATTCTCGACGTGCTGGCGAATCCCGATGTTCGCGTCGGGCGCACGGATCCGCAACTGGATCCGAAAGGCGCGCGCACGATTCGCGTGCTTCAGCTGCTCGGCGCGCATTTTCACGATCCGGAGAAGGCGCGGGCGATTCTGGCAAAGGCGGAAACGTTCCCCGAGGAAGATTTGGCCGTGCGCGTCGAGAGCGGCGAAGTCGACGCCGGCTTCTTCTATTCGACGGAAATTCCGGGGCGCTCGCTGCGCGCCGTCGAACTACCCGACGACGCGAACCTTTCAAATGACATCGAGTACACGCTCGCCGTGATGCAGAACGCGCCGCACCTGCGCGCGGCTCAGACATTTGCAGCATTCGTGCTCGACGGACCGGGCAAAGCGATTTTAGAACAAGCCGGCGTGCGCTATTTCACTCAGCCGCACAGGAGCGGCAGCTAGACGGCATCGGTCCGCTCGTGCAGAATGTACTATCGTGCGTCTGCGTCTGCGGCGATACCGGGTGCTCTTTGGGTGCCTGGTGCTCTCGCTCGTGTTCCACTTCGTGGTTGTTCCGCTGCTCGTCGGCTTGTTCGGCGTGCAACGCGGCGTGAATCAGCCGCTCGAAGTGGTATACGAGGCGCCGATCACCACCTTGCGAATGATGCATCGCGCCGTAACTCCGCACCATCCGGTGCAGCGGCCGCGGATTCTGCCGCAAGCGCAGCGCGTGCCGCCGCCGCAACCGCGCCCGCAGCCGCAGGTCGCGGCGGCAATTCATCCTCCGGACCTACCGCGACCCATACGCCGTAACGCCGTGCACGCGCCGTCGGAAACGATTGACTTGGCTCGGCAGCAAGCGGAGTTCCAAAAGACGATTACGCAGTTGCGCGAGCAAGACAATCCCGTCGCCGAAGCCGAGCGCCCGGTGCAAGTAGCATCCGAACCTGAGCGCTTTACCTTCAACGTCTCGCAGGGCGTCGGGACGAGGCCGCAAGCCGAGGGAGTCCTCACGCCGGTCAAGAGCTGGCACGACGGCCCGTACGACTATTATTACGTCCAGTATTGGGTGCAGTACGAAGACGGCGGCACGGAAACCGGGTACGTGCCGTGGCCGATTCGCTATCTGCCGAAGCAGGATCCCTTCCTGCTGCACTTGCAGCACTTTCCGCTTCCCGGGCCGATGCCGGATTTTGCGCTGCCCGCGGATACCCGCGTCCACCCGCTCATTGCCTTCTGCCTGGAGCATCGCGACGAGCTGAGCAACTGCCCAATCGAGCACGATTAGGTCCGTAGATACTAGGAAGCTGTTACTTGCTTTTCGTAAAATGCAGACATGCGGCAACTACTTCTTATCGGGTGGGTGATTGCTGTTGCAGCGTCCCTCCCGCTACCAGCTCAGAGCGCGCCCATTCGCGTGCTCGTCTACCACTTCGATGTCGACGCGCATGGTTTCGGCTCCAGCCGAAGCATTGCGAACGGCGGCGTCATGGATTACGGAACGAGTTCGGTGACGTACGGCGGCACGGGAACCCTTACCGTCAACGTGCTGGCGGCGACGCAGGACGGCGGCCTGGTCGTAGACGTGATCGAGCACATGGATCGTGTCGATCGCCCGTTCCAGACTGTTCGTTGCGCGATTTACGAGAATCCCGACCAAGTAATCTGCGATCAAAACTTAGCCAAGGCCGGGTACGTCACGGAAGAACTGCAGATGCTGCTGACGTATCTCGGACGCGGTTTCTACAATTCCTCACGCTTGGATGCCAAGAACCATTGGCAAACGAAGGAGGACTTGAACGGCGGTACCGGCAGCATCGTTTGCGATTACACGGTGACGAAGACGGACGGCGACGTGCTGACGATCTCGGTCAATCGCGACCATCACGACGGTCCGTATCAAAAGAACACTTCCGGCACCCTACAGTACGATCCGAAGATGACGGATTTCAGCAAGGCACATTTCGTCAGTGATGTCGCCGACAGCGGTGCGACAGGCGGTTCAACCGTCAGCTTCGATCTGATCTCGGATTCGTTCGCGAGCCATTAGCGGCTCGAACGTGGGGCCACGTGTTGGCGCCACGGAATGTTCCACGTGAGCAGCCATTGCCGCGGCGGCAGCGGATCGCTCGCGAACGCAAACGTCCCGCCTCCGACGACGGGCATCGGATTGACATTTTGGTACGTCGAGAACAGGCCGGCATGCGTCCCGAACACGTTCGCTTCGATCAGCGCGAGCGAACCGTAGTGCGTATCCAGGACCAAACCTGCGCTGTACATCGTGTACGCGGGCAGGTAGTAGTTGTTGTTGACGCTCGTATACTGCGCGTTAGCGAGCCATTCGAGATGCCCTTTGGGCAAAATGCCGTCCAACGTCAGTCCGGCAGTTTGCAAGGGCCGATGCGGGAGCTGACGCCCGACGGCGTAATAGCTTCCCGTCGCATCTAGCCGCGGATCCATAGACGTCAAATAGGTATTGCCCAATGCAAACGTCGGCAATGCGACGAGATTTCGCGCTACGTCGATGCGACCGGAAAGGCTGACGCCTTGATATGCTTGTCCGAGGCCGCTGATATATTGCGAAACGTAGACGTGCTGCGGATCGAACGGAGAACCGCCGCAGACAGCCGGTGAATTCCACACGTTCTGCAGCTCTTGCAAATACCCCGAGAGGCCGGCCGCGAAGTCATCGTTCGGCTCGGCAAGGATGGGAACAGCCGCAAAAACCGCTTGGCCGTATGCATTTTGACGGTATGCGTTCAGTGTGAAATCGCCGTCGCGCCACATATGCCGCCATGAGAGGTTATAGCTGACTGACGACTGCCGTACGCCCGCATCCGCCGGCCCGTTGACGTACACCGAGCCGTTGTGGCAATCGTAGTCCGCCGCGAGCACGTCCGTGATAGGATACTGCAGACCATAGGCGGGCTCGGCGCTTCCTGCGGAAACGGTGCCTTCGAACTTGTCGCTTTTGGAAGCGCTCCAGTCCGCCGACTCCGAAAAAACGAGTGCGCTGCCGGCGCCCGTGCCCGACTCCACGCTTATCCCATGTGTGAGCGCGAGTTTCGGATTCGCTTTGATGCTGTCGGTAAAAGCAACGTTGCGGTACTGTTCGAGCGGCTGCGCGATGGTCAGCGCACTCCCGCTCACGGGCCGGCTGACCTCGCCGCCGTATTGCGAAAACTGCATCGACAACCCGTCGGTGTGCCGCTTTGACGTAATGCTTGCGCCCACCGATGCACCGCCGCCGTCGTTGCGGCCATGCGAGAAATATGGGCTGGACACTCCGTCCAAGTAGCGGTGCGGATAGTCGTATCCATTTCTGCCGCTGAATCCGTACAAGGACATATCTGCATCGACGTTGCCGACGAGCGAGTTGACCGCAAACGTCCCCCAGCTGTTGTTCCAGGTTGTCGTCGAGCCGGGCCCGTAGCCGCATGGAAGATTCGTCGTGTAGTTCGCGCAGAGATCGTTCATTGATTCATTGGTAAACATGCCGGAGAGGCGCGCCGACGTTCGTTTGTTCACCGCATACGTGAGCTTCACGAGATCGCCGAGGCCGGCATTGCCGCCGATGTGCTGATACGACGTCCCGCTTTGGTCCTCGTACGTCAGGCCGCTCAGAAAGTCGTCGCGGTAACTGAAGGCGTGCTGCACGGCGATTCCGAGCCGCCCCACGGTGCCCGTAACCGACCCGGAAAACGTTTGGGCGCCGTAGTTTCCGATCGTGTTTTTGAGGTCGTAGGTCCAGATCTTCGTGGGCAGCAGCGTCTGAAAATTCACCGATCCGCCGATGTAGCCCGCAGTCGGCGTAAAGCTGACCGACGCGCCTGTGAAAAGGTTTTGCGCCGCACTCATCATGCCGCCTGCGGGCCCCGCGATACGTATGCCGTCGATCGACACGGCCGTCTGCGAGGCGTCGTGATTGTTCAGGGAAACGTTGAACCCGGAATCCGGACCATAGAGTTGGTCGTCGATGCTTACGCCGGCGAGCTTGCCGAGCGCGTCGGAAAGTGAGATCGAAATCTTGCGCTGGGCGCTGTTCGCGTTCAAATCTTGTTGCGATATGGCGGCAGACGCGCGCGCAGTGACGTTCGCGATGGTTTTTATCGAGGGCGCCAGCGCCACGGCCACGGTCACGCGCGAATGCGGGCTAACGTCGAACGAACGGGAATCGTAACGATCGTAACCTGCATGACTGACGCTGACGCTATACGTGCCCGGCGAC
>DATGJX010000228.1:0-28069 GCA_035294905.1 Vulcanimicrobiaceae bacterium
ACGCGGGCTGAATCCCGAGCGAACCGATGTCGCAGGCGCCGAACGAGTCGTAGTAAGCCGAGCAGTTGCCGTTGTTTGCCATGAGATTCTGCTGGAACAGGCTGGTAACGGGCTGCAGATCGTTGGGCGAATTGTACGCGCTGATCGACTGCGTCGAGTTGGTGTACAGGATCTGGACGTCGTCCCGGCCGGAGTCGTGTTTGTGCGGTATGCCGAAATGCACGTTGGCAACGGTTTCGCGCCCGTCGATGCCCACCGGCAGATCGATATTCGAATTGAGAAAGTCATAGCAGCCGGGCGTATTCCAAAGCGCCACGGTACTGCTCGAACCGAGGATCGGGTTAACGTAAAAGTTGTTGGCGCTGTTGTTGTTGCACGTCGGGTAGACCGCCGGCCAGAACGGCAGATTCGTCGTTACGTAGCTGGGCCAGAACTGCGGAAACTCCGAGTTCACACTTGCGCCATTGTCCTGCGTCAAATAGCGGTACTGAGAATTGTAGCCGCTCATGCCGAGGTAGTACGAGAACGTGCGGTCGGGATTGGCGCCGCCCACTTCAACCTGCAGCTCGTGATCGAAGGCAGGCGTGCCGACGCGCCCCGTGACGCTTCCGAAGCCCGGATACGTACCGGTTTTCACGACTTGATTGATGAACCCGGAAAGTCCGGTCGCATTGGAGTCCGCAGTTCCGCCGCCCGTGTAGATTTGCAGTTCTTGCTGTCCCAGCGTCGACGCCGTATGCGAAGGATAATTGTCGAACGAACGGTTTACCGGAACGCCGTCGTACTCGTAGCCGATTTGATCGTAGTTTCCACCGCGAATGTAGACCGTTTGATTGACGCCGCTCTGATCCGGCGGCACGTATGCCCCCGGCATCGACGCAATCGCGGAATAGGCGTTATCCAAGTCCGCGCCCCCGCCGACCGGTGCAGTCGCCCGCGTCACCGCGGGGTTCACCGAATACACGTCGGTCGTGGTTCCGGGCTTCACCGGGCTGATCGACGAGCGGCTCGTAACGCTCGCGATCGTCTTGAGCGACGGGTGCAGTTGCGCGTTCACCGTTTGCGACTGGTCGGCGAAGATGGAGACGCCTGAGAGCGCAACCGACTCGTAAC
This sequence comes from Vulcanimicrobiaceae bacterium, assembly GCA_035294905.1. Lineage (GTDB taxonomy): Bacteria > Vulcanimicrobiota > Vulcanimicrobiia > Vulcanimicrobiales > Vulcanimicrobiaceae > DATGJX01. The sequence goes on from DATGJX010000228.1 coordinate 1,114, forward strand.
CGCTCTTGTTCAGGCTCAGCACGTACGTGTCCGGAGCCAAGGAAAGAAACACATACCTCCCGGATGCGTCCGTTCGCGTCGTTGCCGTCTGGGAAGGACTGGTGACGGTTATGTTGGCGTCGGAAATCGGCTTGCCGGTGGTCGCCTCCGTCACAACGCCGTTCAGCGAACCGGTCGTTCCGGCCAGCGACGGATTAACAAAACCAAACACGAGCGTAAAGGTAACGAGCGCCGCAACCAGGGCGCGAGCCGCGCGCGAAAACGTATGCATACCGTCCTCCGAGATGCAGTTGCCTTGAGTATAGGGAGAGGCCGCTGCGGCGGCTATCCCGGATTTCCGCTATTTCTGCTCGAGCGTGCCGAGCATATGCGCAACTTGCGCGCGAGAGTGCAAGCCAAGACGCTCGAAAATGCCCTTGAGGTGATGTTCGACGGTGTTTTCGCTGATGTTCAGGTGCTGCGCGATACCGCGATTCGTCTCGCCCTGCGCAACCAATTCGGCGATCTGCCGCTGGCGCGGCGTCAGCCGTAATTCCTCGAGCGGCATGGGGTCGCGCCTCATCGTACGGCCGCCAAGCAGCCCCGGTGAAGGCTCACCCGCCGCTTCGAGCGCATAGGCGGCGTACAGTTCGTTGCCCATGCGCCGGAAGTTCGCCGCCGACAGGCGCGCGAGGCGGATGGTGCGCTCACCGCCGCGGCTTGCGGCGAACGCTTCGAAGAGGAGCACATAGGCGCGTTTGACGATCGGACGCCCGACGGCCATCTCCAGCAGCGCGCGTGCGAACGCGACGTCGGCGGGATCGCCCCACTGTGCGATCGCGATCAGCAGATCCCATGCGCGGTGGGCGTGAGCGATGTTTCGAACCGCCTCCCGCAGCAGCGCGCGCGTTTCATCGAGGCTGCCCTGCGCGGCACGCAACGCGGCAAACGCGGCAAAGACCGAGGCAATGCGTTGGATCTCACCCGATTGCCGGGCGACCTGCAGCGCCGACTCGTGCGAGCACGCGTCCAACAGAGCGCGATCGTTCAAGAGTAATGCCAGCGGGATGCCGACGCTCGCGACCTTTGTTTTGAACGTCGCGGTCGTCACGCCGGTTTCTACCGCTTCCCACGCAAGCGTGCGCGCGCGTTGCAGATCGCCTTTGAACGTCAGCGTCCGGGCATAGTTGAGCGAACTGTAGGCGATGCGCCACATCATGCCCGTGCGGTGCGCTTCGTCGACGGCGATTTGATGACGCGCGCTCGCTAGGTCCAGGTCGCCGAGATCGAAAGCAGCCAAGGCATAGTTGTTTTCGATCTGCGAGATCAACTCGCTCACTCCGCTCTGAGCGGCAAGTTGCGCGGCGAAGCGAAATTGTGCGCGCGAGCGCGGCGCGTTGCCGAGCACCGCTTCGATCTCGCCTTGCACCTCGTGCCTCGATGCCCGCGAGCCGGTGTCGAATGATTGCTGCAGCGGCTGGGCTTCCCGCAGATACGCTTGCGCGCGATCGAGGTCGCCAAGGGTTACCGCATATCGGGCGACGCTGAGCAGCGCCTCGGCGTACATCTGTTTATGCCCGAGCGCGCTCAGCCGATCGGCGGCCGCGCTCGCCATTTTCACGCTTTCCTGCGTGCGGCCGTCTATCCAGAATTGATCGGCGAGCAGCAGCATCGCATGCGCCGCGCCCACGTCGTTCGAGCACGCTTCGTACTCGCTGCGCGCAAGCGCAAACCAGTGCGCGGGTTCCTCGCCGCAGCCTTCGACGTACAAAAGCGTTCCCAGACGTTCGTACAACCGGGCGCGGTGCGTGCTGCGCGCTTCGTGCCAGCGCACCGATTCCGTGTAAAAGCGAATCGCGTCGCGATACGCGTAGACGCTCGTCGCTATTTCACCGGCGCGTTCGTTCCACTGACGCGCTTTTGCCGCCACGCGCGCGGCCGACCAATGGTACGCGAGCTGCGCGCAGCGATCGCCGGCGTCGGATGCGGACTCCAGCTGCGCCGCGATGCGCATGTGCAGCGGAGCCGCGAGCGCGAGCACCAGCTGGTCGGCGAGCACCTGACGAATGAGCGCATGCCTGAACGAAAAGATCCCGCGCTCGTCCTCGTGCATCAAACCCGCCTCGACCGCGCGTTCCAAGACGCTTACGACGTCTTCCAACGGATGCTCCGCGATCGCGGCAAGCAAACCGGCTTCGAAAGCCTCACCGATGACGGCCGCTCGAGAGAGCACGCCTCGTTCACTTGCCGTGAATCGCGAAAGGCGTTCTTGCAGAATCGTTTGCGCCGTCAATGGCACCTGACCTTGGAACGAGAGCGCTCCGCTGGCGAGCGCAATGCTCGCCAGCTCTTCGGCAAAAAGCGGATTGCCTTCGGCGAGCGTTTCGATCTGCGCGAGGATAGCCGGAGCCAAGTGCGCCCCGCACTCTGCGAGCGCTTCCTGCACGACGCGTTTGATCTCGTGCCGATTGAGCGCGCGCAATTGAACGGTAGCCGCACGCATTCGCAGCGCAGCCATTCGCAAGGCGGTTTCGGCGGAACTCGGCGCAGCTGCCTCACGCCGCAGCGTTGCCAGAATCATGCAGCGGGCCGACGCAAGCTGCGCCAGCAGAAAACGCAGGAGATCGATGCTGGCGTCATCGGCCCACTGCGCATCCTCGATGGCGACGACGACGGGACGGCGCGCCGCCTCGGCGCGAATGACGTCGGCAACGGCCCAAAAGTACGCCCATTTTTCCTCGCTGCGGCGCAAATTCGGATCGCGCGGACGAAGCGCTGCCAGCCGCGCGCGCGGGTCGAGCCGCTGCACGATCTCGGAGAACGGGAGGTACGGTGAGCGCACGGGTTCGCCGCAATGGCCGACGGCGACGGTCGCGCTGCCGTCCAGTGAAGCCAGAAATTCGTTCAGCAGCCGCGTCTTGCCGATTCCCGCTTCGCCGTCGATGATGGCAAGGCGCAGCCGCGCCTGCGAGGCCGCGCGAAACTCCTCGGCGAGGAACCCGAGTTCGTCTCTTCTGCCGACGAATTCATGGCAATAGAGCGGCCGCGAAATCATAGCCGCTCCAGTTTCGCGTTTAGGTCGTGGTTTTCTTTGGAAGTGGACGCGCGGGATTCCCCGCGACTCGTTCGCCGGCGTCGACGTCTTTGGTGACCACGGAGGACGCGCCGGTCAGCGCGCCGTCGCCGACGTTCACCGGCGCGACGAGCGAGGTGTTCGAGCCGATGAAGACGTCGCGGCCAATCGTCGTTTTGTTTTTGCGCACGCCGTCGTAGTTGCACGTGATGGTGCCTGCGCCGATGTTGGATTCTTCGCCTACTTCAGCATCGCCGAGATAGGTAAGGTGCCCGGCTTTGACGTTCTCGGCGAGTTTGGAGTTTTTCACTTCGACGAAGTTGCCGATATGCACGTTGTCCGCGAGGACCGTTTCGTGGCGCAGATGCGCGAACGGGCCTACGTGCACGTTGTCGCCGACGGTGCTGTCGAGAATTACGCTTTCGCGCACCTCTACGCCGTGCCCAAGGCGTACGTTGGACAGCCGCGCGTTGGGTCCGATCACGCACTGTTCTCCGATTTGAGAAAGACGCCCGACCGTACTATTCGGATAGATGACGGTATCGCGCCCAATCTCCAGTTCGGGTTCGACGTACGTTGCGTCCGGATCGATGATCGTCACGCCATCACGCATGTATTGCGCGCAGAGGCGCTTGTTCATCTCTTTGCGCGCGATTGCGAGTTCGACGCGGTCGTTGATGCCGAGCACGTGCAGATGATCGCCGGCCATCACCGGAACGACGCGTTTACCCGATTGCACGAAATCCGCGATCGTGTCGGTAAGATAGTACTCGCCTTGCGCGTTGTCGTTGCGAAGCCGGCTCACCGCTTCGCGCAGCGCGCGCTCATCGTACGCATAGATGCCGGCGTTCATTTCGTCCACTTCCAGTTCGGCGGGCGATGCGTCGCGCACTTCGACGATACGCTCCACGTCGTGCCCACGCCGAATCACGCGCCCAAAGTTCGACGGCAGCGGCATCTTCACGGTCACCATCGCGAGCGACGGCGTACCGTTCCGCGAGCTCAGCAGCGAACCGACGACTCCGCGAAAGATTTCCTCGTGGACGAGCGGCATGTCGCCGTAAGCGATGACGATGCGGCCATCGTCCTGCGGCGGCAGCTCGCTGAGTGCAACCTGGACCGCGTGCCCGGTACCGAGCTGCTTTCGCTGCACGACGCCCCGAACGCCGAACTCGCCGATGCGCTCCTGCAACTCGTCGTTCGTCACGACGATCAGCTCGTCGATTCCGGCGCGATGCAGCGCGCGCAACACGTACCAAAGCATCGGGCGGCCGCAGAGTTCGTGCAGCACCTTCGGCGTCGCGCTCTTCATGCGCGTGCCTTTCCCGGCGGCCAATACGATTGCGCGAACTCTCACGTTTAGTGCAATGCCTCCAGCGCCGCGCGCAGCCTGCGAACGGACTCGATTTTTCCGAGAATCTCCATGCCGTCGAAGAGCGGCAGTGAGGTTGGGCTTCCGGTGATTGCAATGTAGAACAGGCGCGCAACGTCTTTGAATTTGCGTCCGTTTGCCGTCGCGGCGTTCTTGAGGCGCTCGCCGATGGCGGCCTGACTCCACCGTGCCTCGTCGAGCGCGAGCAGCTCTTCGATCGCCGCGTTGAGCACATCCTTGGCTTCGTCCTCACCGAGTTTCGGCAGCGCGAGATCCCGCCGCGTCACTTGCGGCTTCTCGGAGAAGAATTCGATGAGCGGTCCGAAATCCGCAAGCGTTTCGATGCGCGGCGCGGCCACGGCGGCGATGTGCAGGCGCTGCGACTCCGGAATCGCGCTCGGCCATGCAAATCCCCAATCGGCAAGAATCTGCAAGAACTGCTCGGGCGAATACCGCCGTATCCACTGCCCGTTGAGCCAGTTGAGCTTCGCCATGTCGAACACGGGACCGCCGAGCGCAATGCGCGTCAATTCGAAGTCCCTGGCCATCGCGCCGACCAGCGCCGCCGGCGAATCGCATTCGAGCAGCTCGGGATTGTCGTTCCGCGAGTCGATGAGCAGCCCGAGAAAGTTGAGGAGCGCTTCCGCCAAATATCCGCGCTCGCGGTAATACAGAATGCTCGTCGGATTTTTGCGCTTGCTCAGTTTGCTCTTGTCCGGATTGCGCAGCAGCGGCAAGTGGCACAGCTGCGGCGGCGTCCAGCCGAAGTATCGATAGAGCAGCAAATGCTTGGGCGCGGAACTAATCCACTCTTCACCGCGCACCACATAGGTAATCTCCATGAGATGATCGTCGACGACGTTCGCCAAGTGATAGGTCGGAAAGCCGTCGGACTTCATGAGCACCTGCATGTCGACGCTCTTCCACTCAATCTCGATGCGCCCGCGAAGCGTGTCGTCGAAAACGCAGAGACCGCTTTCCGGCACCTTCATCCGAATCGTGAACGGCACGCCCTGCGCAAGATTTTTCTGAATCTCTTGCGCACTCAATCCCAAGCAGCACCCGTCATAGTGCGGCGGCTGCTTCGAAAGCCGCTGCATCTCGCGCATCTCTTCCAAACGCTCGGGCGTGCAAAAGCAGCGAAACGCGTTGCCTTCGTCCAGCAAGCGCTGCACGTTTTCCCGATAAATCTCCGAACGCTCGCTCTGCCGAAACGGTGCGCCGTTCCAATCGAGTCCAAGCCAACGCAGCGAATCGAGAATCGCCTGCTCCGATTCCCTCGTGCTGCGCACTCGATCCGTATCTTCAATCCGAAGCACGAACTCGCCGCCATGCCTCTTCGCCAAACAGAGGTTCACAAGCGCAACGTACGCAGTTCCAACATGCGGATCGCCCGTCGGACTGGGAGCGACTCTCGTTCTAACGGTTTGTGTTTGGATCATAGAATTTGCCTCAGGTTAGGCTTCGCTTCTGGAGTTCCCGTTGAAGGGGTCTCGTCTTGCGGACGTTCCGAATTTTCGCGCCGGACAGGATGGCTGTTTCAAAACTTGTTTTCGCGAAAATTCGGCTGTCCTGAGTGCTGCGCTCGACAGGATGTCGATCGCAGCGCGGTCCGCAAGACGAGACCCCTTCAACGGGAACTCCAAGGAACAAAGGTTTAACCGACGAGCTCCCGCCGTTTTCCACACTCGGACTGCACGAACGAGATGATCTCGCTGAGCGGCGCGCCCGGCGTGAAGATCGCGCGCACCCCTTTGCGCTTGAGTTCCTCCGCATCTTCGGGCGGAATCGTCCCGCCTCCGAAAAACACGATGTCTTCCGCGCCTTGCGTTTTGAGCTGTTCGACGATGAGCGGAAAAAGCGTCATGTGCGCGCCGGAAAGAATGGACAGGCCGATTCCGTCGGCGTCTTCCTGAATCGCGGTCTGCACGATCTGCTCGGGCGTTTGGAAGAGGCCGGTGTAAATAACTTCCATGCCGGCATCACGAAGAGCGCGCGCAATGACTTTCGCGCCGCGATCGTGCCCGTCCAGACCTGCCTTGGCGATAACGATGCGGAGCGGTCTACCCATGCGTGCCCGCCCCGGTGCGTTCCCTACGCTGCTGTTCGTGCTCCTCGACCTGACGCGAGAGGCGCAGCGCCTCTTCGAGCTTGCTCATCACTTCTTTCAGCGTCGCAGCGGCGGCTTGCCGCTCCTGTTCCGTCTGTTTACGCATTGTCATCAAAATGCAGCTCGCTCCGTGTAGCGCCCGTAGACCTCGACCATCGCCTCGACGATCTCGCCTTCGGTCGCGTACGCGTTGACGCAGTCGATTAAATGAGGCATGAGGTTGTCGCCGGGATCCGAGCAGGCCCCTTTGAGCCGTTCGAGTGTGCCCTGCACCGCGTTCTGATCGCGGTCGGAGCGAACGTGCTGGACCGCGCGCGCCTGCCCGCGCTCGATCTCTTCGGTAATCCTCAGCAGGTCGAGGTCGTGCTGATCCTCTTCCTTTTCAAATGCATTGACGCCGACGATGATGCGCTCTTTGGTTTCGAGCGAGCGCTGATACCGGTAGCTCGCATCGGCGATTTCGCGTTGGAAGAAGCCCGCCTCGATTGCTTCGATGACGCCGCCGTACTCCTCGACTTGCCGGAAGTACTCCTCGGCTTGTTTTTCCATCTCGTCGGTGAGCGATTCGACGTAATACGATCCGCCGAGCGGATCGACGACGTTCGTCACGTTGGTTTCGTACGCGAGCACCTGCTGCGTACGCAGCGCGATTTCCACGGATTTTTCGGTCGGCAGCGCGAGCACTTCGTCCATGGAGTTGGTATGCAGCGATTGCGTACCGCCGAGCACTGCCGCGAGCGCTTCGTACGCGACACGCACGATATTGTTCTCCGGCTGCTGCGCGGTGGCGCTGCAACCCGCCGTTTGCGTGTGAAAGCGCAGCTGCAACGAACGGGGATCTTTTGCGCCGTACTTCTCGCGCATGTGCCGCGCCCAAATGCGCCGTGCAGCACGGTATTTGCAGATCTCTTCGAAGAAGTCGATGTGCGCGTTGAAAAAGAACGAAAGCCGCGGCGCGAACGAGTCGACGTCCATGCCCGCTTTCATGCCGGCTTCGACGTACGCGAAGCCGTCGGCGAGCGTGAACGCGAGTTCCTGGACCGCCGTCGATCCCGCTTCGCGAATGTGATAGCCGCTAATCGAGATCGTATTCCATTTCGGCATCTCGTCGCGGCAAAAACGCATCATGTCGACGATGATGCGCATGTGCGGGCGCGGAGGAAAGATCCACTCTTTCTGCGCGATATATTCTTTGAGGATGTCCGCTTGAATCGTGCCGCCGAGCTTCGTGCGCGGAATGCCTTTCTTTTCCGCGGCGGCGATGTATTGCGCGAGCGCGATGCACGCCGGGCCGTTGATCGTCATCGAGGTGGTGACGTCACCCATGTCGATGCCGTCGAACAGCGTTTCCATGTCCGCCAGCGAATCGATGGCGACGCCGCACTTGCCGACTTCACCGCGCGCCTGCGCCGCGTCGGAGTCGTATCCCATGAGCGTGGGCATGTCGAAGGCAACCGAGAGGCCGTGCTGCCCCTGCGAGAGCAGGAAGTGATAGCGCGCATTGGTTTGTTGTGCATTCCCGAACCCGGCGAACTGGCGCATCGTCCAGAGCCGGTCGCGGTACATGTTCGGGTGGATGCCCCGGGTGTACGGGTACTGACCGGGATAGCTGAGGTCGCCGGCCAGGTCGAGATGCGCGGTGTCTTCAGGCCCGTACAGCACCTTCAAAGGAAGGTCGGAAATCGTGCGATCGACCGCGCCGGAACCGGGGCCCTTGCGTCCCCGACCCCTGGCGGACGCGGCTTCCCACTGCTCCTTCTCGTGGACGAACTCCGTCGTAGGTTGCGCGCCCAGCCCGCTGGGCCGCTGGATCATCTTGGCCAAAATCGCCTTCCCGTTTCAAACGGCAATGCCCGAAGCACGTTGCGCCCCGCCCTGAATACCGCCGGGCGGGACCCTTTCGGGGTGCAGCAGGTATTTTCCCAATAATGCAGGCGGCAGGCAAGCTTTTAAGGTCGGAACGGGACCCGTGGCGCGGAGGCTCCGCTGTAATCTTGCCTACATCAAGCCTTTGACGGACGCGCGCACGTGCGGCGGGCGAATCGGCTCGTCGCCTTGTTCCGGCGCCATACTGAAACTCTGCAGCACGCGTTCGGCCGCCGCATAGGGATCGACGCCGGCGACGATCTCGCTCTGCAATTCGCGCTCGAGTTTCCGCTGGAGCTGACCGAGCGCGAGTTGGCGCACTTGATGCGTGAATGCTTCACGCCGTTTCTCGGCCATCTCGCCCGACTGTTGAAGATACGCGACGTGCCTTTCGATAGCTGTCCACAAGTCGTCGACGCCTTCACCGCTCGTCGCCTGCGTCATCACCAGTTCCGGCACCCAGCCGCTGAAATCGAGCATCTCCATCATCGAGCGGATCTCGCGTTTGAGCTGATTGGCCATCGGGTGATCTTTTTTGTTGACCACGAAGACGTCGGCAACTTCCAAGATGCCGGCTTTGAGCACCTGAATCGAATCGCCGCTGCCGGGCTGCAGCGCGACGACCGTCGTTTGTGCGAGTTCGGCGATTTCTATCTCGGATTGACCGACGCCGACCGTTTCGATGATCACGACGTCCAAACCGAATGCGTCCATCAACAGTACCGCATCGGCCGTCGCCCCCGCAAGTCCGCCCAAATGCCCGCGGCTCGCCATCGAACGAATGAAGACGCCGCTGTCCGTGAAATGCTCGGTGAGACGAATGCGATCGCCGAGCAGCGCGCCGTGAGAAAACGGTGAGCTCGGATCGACCGACACGACGCCGACGGTTTTTTTGAGCGAGCGCGCCTTTCGCACGAGCGCCGAACTGAGCGTGGATTTACCGACGCCGGGCGGCCCGGTCAGACCGATCGTCATCGCATGCCCGGTCCGGCCGAACAAGTGCCGAATCAGTTCCGCGCCGTGGCCGGCCTCCGCGCGCGAGATCGCGCGCGCGAGCGCCCGGGGCTTGCGGGCTTCGAACTGACGGAGAAGGCTATTCTTATCGTCGGCGCGGTTCACGATGCTTCGAGGATTGCGCTGAAGGCCACATCGGCCCTTCAACTTGTGGGCCGGCAGTCGGTTTCGTTCTGTTCGCTATTTGCCGCTTATCAGCGCCGAATCGGGACAAGGGACAATGGAAAGATCCTCCCACGGATTTGATTCAAAGCGCGGGAAAGAAGAGATCGGATTCAATCGGTTTTCCGACCGCTCTATCACCCCGGAATATGCGGCGGAGCCGAACCCACCTGAGGCAATACCGATGCTTACAGCCCAATTCCACGTCGCCTGTTGCGTATAGTTGTACCGTACGTATCGATTACCGTCTGCACCAAGCATCATCCAACCAACTTCCGTTGTTCCGACCCACATGCTATTCATGTCGGTGATCGTCGTCTGTCCACCATTGGCGGCAGGTATGATATCGCCGTGCCGCCGCCGCTGCCGCCGCCGTTCGTAGTTCCGCCGCAATTCAGATCGTGAATGCAGTAGCCGGGTCCCCGTGATTTGTAAGCATGGGCGTCGCGTGCAGCGAACCCCCTGGAAGCGCGCCGTAATTGGCGCCAGCACATGCGGAGAATACGGCGACGCTGAAAAACGCCGCGATCAATGCGCTATTTCGCAAGACACACCCCTTCTTTGAAATTGTCAGGTAAATTCGCGGCAAAAGCGCACTATTCGCCCACGCACGTGCTTGGCTGCTATGCTAGCTAGCTGGAATATCCTTCCACGGCTGCCGTTTAGCGGGTCACCAAAGTTCTAGAACCTATGGGCGCCGAACGGCAGGGCCATGCACGCGCTGCTCCTGGCTCTGCTCCTGCACGGTCCGATTGATTCCGCAGTTCAGCTTGTCATGCGCAATCACCACATCGCGGGAATCTCGCTCGGCATCGCTCGAGGGGGCCGCCTTCTTTATACGCAGGGTTACGGCGAGCGCGACGTGTTGAGGCATCTGCCGGCACAGCCTCAGACCGTGTATCGCATCGGTTCGCTGACCAAAATGTTCACCGCGCGTGCAATGGAAACGCTGGCGCAGCGCGGCAAGCTCGGGTTGGACCGGCCCGCCGCCCGGTATCTTCCGAATTTGCCCTGGGATGCGAACATCACGATAGCGGATCTTCTCGCGCAGCGCAGCGGCATTCCGTCGTATACCGATGACGCGATGCTGAATCCGTACGCCTGGTATGCGCCTGTACAGTTGGTCGATGCGGTCGCGCATCAACCATTGCAGTTTGCACCGGGATCGCAGTTTTTCTACAGCAACACCAACTACGTGCTGCTGGGCATGATCGCGCAGCACGTCACCCGTATGCCGTTCGAAGACTTTCTCAATACGCGCGTCATCGCTCCGCTTCGCTTGCAGCGTACACGTTACGGCGATCAGCCGGGCGAAGCGCTCGGCTACGAATGGAACGGAGATACGCTCGTGAGATCGGTTCCGTCGTCGCCGGCTTATGCGTTTTCAGCTGCAGCGATGAGCTCGAACGTTTACGATTTGCTGCATTTTATGCGCACGATGCGTGAGCCGTACTATGGGTTGCTGCAAAGCGAGCAGTTCGGCAGCACCGTGTGGTACGCCAGCGGAAACGTCAACGGCTACAGCGCGTTCGCGTTCATCGTTCCGCAATCCGGCGACGAAGCCGTCATTCTGTCGAATGCGGACAAGGTCGATTTGGCGCCCCTCGCGCTCGACGTCCTTTCCGTGCTGCAGCCGCAGGCGAGCGGCGGTTTCGGCCCGCCGCAAAACGAAGATCCGCGGATTACAGCGCGCGTACGGCAACGTGCGATCGCGCTCTTCGCGCCGCTGGGAGTGATGCTGGTGGAATTTCAGGGTGAGAAGCACGACGTGTCGACGAATGTTCTTTATCGCGTGACGCTCTCTAATGGATCGCGCGTCTTACTTCGCGCGGTCGTCTTGCCAAGCGGCGCCATCGGAGTCATCTCCGTCTCGCCGTTGTGATTTGCTTCATCAAGGCGCTGGTGTGCGTACTGCTCGTGTGCGCGCTCGCTATCCCTGCATCAGCGCAGCCGCTCACGCTGCCGCTTACCGGAGGTCGCATCCGGCCCGTTGAGTCGCAAACGCTGTTTCACACGTTATTCTCGGATTTCTACAGCGAGGACGACGATACGACCTACGTGCAGACCGGCGATATTCCCGCAATGTGGCTGCGCGATTCCTCCGCACAAACGTTGCCGTACGTGCGTTTTGCACCGGCATTTCCAATTCTCGCGGTGCGGTTCGCCGGCGTCGTCGAACGCAACGCGCGCAACATTGAAAGCGACCCGTACGCAAATGCATTTCGCGCGGATTATACCGTGTGGGAACGCAAATGGGAGGTCGGTTCGCTTGCGTGGCCGGTGATATTGGCTTGGTCATACTGGCAGCAAACGCATCTGCGCCTGATCTTCACGCCGGCATTACATGGAGCGCTGCGCAAAGTGGTCGACACGTATCGCTGCGAGCAGCTGCACGCGCAATGCAGCCGGTACAACTTCACCGGCGTGAACCAGAATCGGGCGTACCAGCGGAACACGGGGATGATTTGGGGTGCGTTTCGACCGTCCGATGATGCCGTTACGTATCCGTTCAACATTCCGCAACAGGCCATTGCGGCCGTTGCGCTGCAGGACGTCGCGCATCTCGCGCTCGACGGATACGGCGATCGGAACTTGGCGAACGAGGCACAATCGATGGCGACGCAAGTCGCCCTGGGGGTTATGAAATACGGCCGCGTCTACAATTCCGCTTACGGCGGCTGGGTGTACGTGTACGAAACCGACGGCCTGGGACACGATTTGTACTTGGACGACGCAAATATTCCAAACCTCACGGCGCTTCCGTATATCGGCTGGTGCTCTCCAAACGATTCGGCATACTTGAACACGCGCGCGTACACACTTTCGACACGCAATCCGTACTATTTTCGCGGCGTCTATGGAGAAGGGTTGGGCAGTCCGCATACGCCGCCGGGCTTTGTCTGGCCGCTCGGCATCATCGCGCGCGCACTGACGGCGACGTCCGCGTCGGAAACGGCAGAAAGCATCACGACACTTGCGCAAACGGACTCCAAGGACGGACTGATTCACGAGAGTTTTTGGCCTGACGGCTACTGGCTGTTTACACGCGCCTACTTCGGTTGGGCGAATGCCCTATATGCGGAGTTGCTGTTTCGCAGCTTGGCGGGTTTTCCAGCGACGCCGTTCCCCGCATCAGGACGGCCCGTGCTCTTTGAGGAACGGCTCGGCGTGACGCCGGTGCTCACGACGCCGCTCGTGCAACTCAAAGACACCGCGATTCTCTATCGCGCGCTCGCCGATTTGTTGGAGCGCGCGAATGGGCACACGATCATTCCGGGCATCGAGCAGCTCATACAAAGTACGGCAAGCACCGGCGGTCCGACATTCCACGAAGTCCACGACTCACACCAGTAGTTAAACCCGGAAGCGTTAGGCCTTATGCGCCGAAGCGGCGCTCGCGTTCGCTGAATGCGCGGACCGCTCGAGTGAAATGATCCGCGGTGAACTCGGGCCACATGATCGGCAGGGTGAGCAGTTCGGTGTAGGCGATCTGATAGAGCAGAAAGTTTGAAACGCGCTGATCGCCGCCGGTACGTATCAGCAAATCGGGATCGGGCATTTCGGGCGCGTAGAGGCGCGAGCGCAGCGCATTTTCGTCGATGTCTGCCGGCGAGAGCCGTCCGCTTTGCACGTCGCGCGCGATGAGCTGCGCCGCGCGAACGATTTCCGTGCGGCCGCTGTAGTTCAATGCGAGGTTGAGGGTAAGGCGGCGATTCTTTTCGGTGACGCGGGCAAGTTCGCGCAAACCTGCGCGCGCAGGCAGCAAAAACGGCTCGATGTCGCCCACGATTCGCACGCGGACGCCTTGGCGCATCAGCGCCGGCTTTTCGGTCGCCGCAAATCCCGCGCACAACTGCATCAGCATCCCGATCTCGCCGCCGTCGCGGCGCCAGTTCTCCGTGGAAAAGCCGTAGACCGTCAGCGTGCCGATGCCGGTGTCTATTGCCGCGCGGACGGCTTCGCGGAGCGCCGCGATACCGCGCCGGTAGCCTTCGATGAGGGGCTGGCCGTGGGCGATTGCCCAGCGCCGGTTTCCGTCCATAATTATCGCGACGTGCGCCATGTATTACTTTGTAACACAAAGTAACTAGCTGTGCAAGCGGGACGGGCGCAGCGGCTTCCATAACCACTGCGCCTCATGGAACAGGGGTACTACCGCTACGCAACGCTTGCCGGTGAGCGCGTCGTCTTCGCCTGCGAAGACGATCTGTGGACCGCTCCACTCGAGGGCGGCGCGGCAATCCGCCTGACGGCGACGCCGGGCGCATGCACCACCTCGCGCCTTTCGCCCGACGGATCGCAGATTGCGTTTATTGCGAACGACGAAGGAAATCCGGAGCTTTACCTGATGCCGTCGGCGGGCGGGCGCCCTCGACGGTTGACGTACCTGGGCGGAACGCTCGCAAACGTGTGCGCGTGGAGTGCCGACGGCTCGGAAATTTACTTCGTCAGCAATCCGAGCGCTTGGTACGAGCGCGATACGCGCGGTTTCGCAATCGCGCCGGATGGCGGGGCTGTGCGCGAGGTCGGCCTGGGCCATATGAAATCGCTCTATCCCGGCCCCGACGGGCGCGTGGTAATCGGGCGAAACGAAACCGATCCTGCGCGCTGGAAGCGATACCGCGGCGGAACGTCGGGCGAGATTTGGATCGACGCGCAACATCGCGGCGAATTCGACCGCTTGCAAGTGCCCGCCGGCAATCCGGTGTGGCCGATGTGGATTGGCGATCGCGTCTTTTTCCTTGCCGATCACGAAGGCATCGGCAACATCTATTCGAGCGCGCTCGACGGCAGCGACGTTCGCCGCCACACGCATCACAGCGATTATTACGTACGGTTTCCTTCTACCGACGGCAAACGCATCGTGTATACGTGCGGCGGATCGATTTTCTACTACGACCTCGAGAACGACGACGTTCGCGAGATTCCAATCACCGCCGCATCCGCTGCGCCGCAAACCGCGCGCCGATTCGTCGACGGATCGGAAGAACTGGACGAGTTCCAGCCGTCGCCGGACGGCACGAGCTTGGCGATTATTGCGCGCGGGCAGCCGTACACGATGCCGTTTTGGGAAGAAGCGCCTTTGCACCACGGCAAGGGAAGCGCAGCGCGCGAACGGTGCATTGCCTGGAAGCACGACGGCAAACGCTTCGTCACCGTTACCGACGAGGGCGGTTACGAGCAGATAGCGCTGCACGCCGCGGATGCCTCGGCCCCGCCGCAGCTCCTGACCAAAGCCGATATCGGACGCGTCACCGAGCTGGTCTGCTCGCCCGCGAACGATCGCATCGCGTTCGCAAATCACCGGTACGAGTTGTGCCTGCTCGACGAGGACGGATCGCTGCGCGTGCTCGACAAGAGTTTGGGCAACCGCGTTACGGATCTCGCGTTTTCTCCCGACGGCCGCTGGCTCGCGTACGTCTGGTGGCCGAGTTCGAACAACGTGGCGATCGTGCGCATCGCCAAGTGCAAATCCGGTAAGACCTATGACGTAACGCCGCGCCTGCGCGTCGACCAGAGTCCCGCATGGGACCCCGAGGGAAAATATCTCTACTTCATCTCTACGCGCGACTTCGATCCGGTCTACGATGCGCTGCAATTCAATTTGAGCTTCCCGCAGGCGCAGCGGCCTTTCTTGCTCACTCTGCGCACCGACGTGCCGAATCCGTTTACGCCCAAGCCCAGGCCGGTGCATCGCGAACACGATCACGAACGCGAACCAGCCGACGAAGAAAAGAAGAAATCGGAGAAGCCGCCGCGCATAGAAATCGACTTCGACGGCATCGAAGGCCGCATTCTCGCATTTCCCGTCGACGAGGGCGATTACGGACAAATCGTCGCGGTTCGCGGGCGCGCGCTTTTCACGAAGTTCGAAGTGCGCGGGATCAAGCCGGCCGATCGCGACTGGGACGAAGACGATCAAGGCGGCGCGCTCATCGCGTACGATTTCGAACAACAGCGCAGCGCCACGGTCGCAACCGACATAACGCACATCTCGCTGGGGAACGATCGTCATACGCTGGTGTATCGCGGCGGCGATCGTCTGCGCGTCATCGACGCGCTCGCGGATTTGCCGGAAGACCAAGACGACATCCAACCGGCAGCCGAAGCCGGCCGCAAGAGCGGTTGGGTCGATCTGGACCGCATGCACGTCGAAATCGACCCGCAAGCGGAATGGAAGCAGATGTACCGCGAAGCGTGGCGGCTTCAGACGGAACAGTTCTGGGTCGAGGACATGTCGGACATCGATTGGGACCGCGTGTACGATCGCTACGGCATGCTCTTGCCGCGCGTCCGCACGCGCTCGGAGCTTTCGGACGTCATCTGGGAGATGCACGGAGAATTAGGCACGTCGCATGCGTATGAAATCGGCGGCGACTTGCGTCGGCCGCCGGAGTACAATCGTGGATTTCTCGGCGCAAACTACACGTGGGATGAAAGCGCGGGCGGCTGGCGCATAACGCGCATCTACCGCGGCGATTCATGGAATCGTGAGGTCGATTCACCGCTCGCAGAGCCGGGTCTCGGGATAGCGGAGGGCGACGTGCTGCTCGCCATCGGCGGAAAAACGCTCTCGCACGAGATGTCGCCGGCCCGCGCGCTCGTCAACATGGCCGGACGCGACGTCGCGATCGTTGCAAAGACGATGACGGGCGAAGAGCGCCGCGTCGCGGTGAAAACGCTCGCCAGCGAACAGCAGCTGCGCTACCGCGCGTGGGTCGAAGCAAATCGCAAGTACGTGCACGACCAAAGCGCCGGCAAGATCGGTTACGTGCACATCCCGGACATGGGGCCGTGGGGATTCTCAGAATTTCACCGCGGTTATCTCTCCGAATTCGACCACCCGGGGCTTATCGTCGACGTGCGCTACAACCGCGGTGGTCACGTGTCGCCGCTGCTGCTCGAGAAACTGAACCGCAAGCGGGTCGGCTACGACGTCTCGCGATACAGTAACAAGCCGATTCCGTATCCGCCCGAGTCGGTCGTCGGTCCAATCGTCGCGATCACCAATCAATTCGCCGGATCGGACGGCGACATTTTCAGCCACTGCTTCAAGCTGTACAAACTCGGACCGCTCGTCGGCAAACGCACGTGGGGCGGCGTCATCGGCATCAACCCGTATCATCACCTCGTGGACGGCACGATCACCACGCAGCCGGAATTTTCGTTCTGGTTCAAAGACGTCGGCTGGAACGTCGAAAACTACGGAACCGATCCCGATTACGACGTCGACGTCGCGCCGCACGACTATCGCGACGGCAAAGACCCGCAAATGGAATTTGCGCTGCGTTTGGCGATGCAAGCGGCCGAAAAGCACCACGAGCCGTATCCGGACCTCAGCAGCAGACCGTCGCTGCCGCTGCCGACACTCCCGTAGCGGGTAAATCCGCGGTATGACACGCTCGGCCGCGGATTTTTTGCCGGAAACGCAATCGATGAAAGCGCTGCGGGAGGCGGCGGCGCATTGCCGCGGCTGCGACCTCTACAAATACGCGACGCAAACGGTGTTCGGTGAAGGCAGCGTGCGTTCGAAGGTGATGTTCATCGGCGAACAGCCCGGCGACATGGAAGACCGCGCCGGCCATCCATTCGTCGGCCCTGCGGGCGCCTTGCTGCGCAAAACGATGGAGCAGGCCGGAATCAAACCGGGCAGCGCGTACGTCACGAACGCGGTCAAGCATTTCAAGTTCATCGAACGCGGTAAAAAGCGGATTCACCAAAAACCGAAAGCGATTGAAATTCGAGCCTGCGAGCCGTGGCTCGAAGCGGAACTGCGCAAAGTGCATCCGCAGATTGTCGTCGCGCTCGGCGCGACGGCCGCGTGCTCGCGACGGTTCATCCGTCGTCCATCCTGCGCGCACCGGATAGCGAAACGCGACACCGCGAACTGAAGAAGTTCCTGGAGGATCTCAAGCAAGTTGCCGCCCTGCTGTGATGCAGGGGACGCAAGTCCCTTGACGCGCCGCGCACGCTCTGTTAGGCTGTGCATCTAATCGGACCTCATCCAATGAATCAAAGGCTACCATCCAATTGGAGCGGTCCAAAGTTGCACTCGAAGTAAGCCAATTGCACTCTCGGGAGAGGAGTTTCGCGTGAAGGTCGCATCCGTCGCATCCAATCTGGAGCATCGCTGGAAGACTGATTCTCGATGGGCAGGCATCGAGCGCCGCTATACCGCCGCGGACGTGGAGCGCCTGCGCGGCACGGTCCACGTGGAGCACACGCTGGCGCGCCTGGGCGCCGAGCGTCTGTGGAAGCTGCTGCATGAAGATGAACCTGTGGCGGCGCTCGGATGCCTGACCGGAAACCAAGCGGTGCAGGCCGTCAAGGCGGGCCTCAAAGCGATTTACCTGAGCGGCTGGCAAGTCGCCGCCGATGCGAACGTCGCGGGTCACATGTATCCCGACCAGAGCCTCTATCCGGTCAATAGCGTGCCCGCTGTGGTGGAGCGCATCAACAATGCGCTCCAGCGCGCCGACCAAATCGATTGCAGCGAAGGCCGCAACGGCACGCATTGGTTCGTCCCAATCGTCGCCGACGCGGAAGCGGGATTCGGCGGAGCCCTCAACGTCTTCGAATTGATGAAGTCGATGATCAAGGCCGGCGCAGCCGGCGTGCACTTCGAAGACCAGCTTTCGTCGGAGAAAAAATGCGGTCACATGGGTGGAAAAGTGCTGATTCCGACGCAGCAGGCGGTTCGCCATCTCGTCGCGGCACGCTTCGCGGCGGACATCCTCGACGTTCCGACGCTCATCGTCGCACGCACCGACGCGAACGCAGCGCAGCTGCTGACCAGCGACGTCGATCCGCGCGACCAGGCGTTCTGCACCGGTGAACGCACCACCGAAGGCTTCTTCCGCATCCGCGGCGGCATCGACGTTGCAATCGCACGCGGTCTCGCCTATGCGCCATACGCCGATCTCATCTGGTGCGAAACGTCCGAGCCGAACATCGAAGAAGCGCGCAAGTTCGCCGGCGCGATTCACGCGCAGTTCCCGGGCAAGCTGCTCGCCTATAACTGCTCGCCATCGTTCAACTGGAAGAAAAAGCTCGACGAGCAAAGCATCGCGCAGTTCCGCGAGACGCTCGGCGAGATGGGCTACAAGTTCCAGTTCATCACATTGGCCGGATTCCATGCGCTCAATCACAGCATGTTCGAATTGGCGCGCGACTTCAACGAACGCGGCATGAGCGCATATGCCGAATTCCAGCAGCGCGAA
The DNA here is from genome assembly GCA_035294905.1 of Vulcanimicrobiaceae bacterium. Lineage (GTDB taxonomy): Bacteria > Vulcanimicrobiota > Vulcanimicrobiia > Vulcanimicrobiales > Vulcanimicrobiaceae > DATGJX01. The sequence goes on from DATGJX010000228.1 coordinate 19,911, forward strand.
TTCGCAAGCGAGCAATACGGATATACCGCGACGCGTCACCAGCGCGAAGTCGGTACCGGCTACTTCGACGAGGTCGCGCGCGTCGTATCGGAAGGGACGGCGTCGACGACGGCGCTCACCGGATCCACCGAAGAAGAGCAGTTCACGCCGGCGGTGGCCTGATGGCGATCAAAGCGGATTTCATCATCCAGCGAGACCTGCCGGCAGGCTTCGCCGCATTTTATCGCCCGCTGCACGAACGTTTTACGCCGCGCCGGCGCGAGCTCGTCGTGCATCGTCACGAGGTGCTTCAAAGCGCGCATAACGGCACGCTGCCGACGTACGGATGCGCCACCAAAGCGCGACCCACCGACTGGCGCATTGCGCTGCCGGAGTGGTGCGCCGATCAGCGCAATCAGATGACCGGTCCGGCAGACGATGCAGAGTTGGTCGTGAAGATGCTGAACTCCGGCGCGCCGGGCGTGATGCTCGATCTCGAAGATTCGATGGCCAACGTCTGGGAGCACACACTGCTCGGTCACGACAACTTGGTGAGCGCGCTTTACGGTGAACTCTCGTATTTCGACGCCAAACGCAATCATACGGTGCAGATCAAACCGAGTTCAACCGTCGTATGGAATCGCGTACGCGGCTTGCATCTCTCGCAAGCCGGTATTTACGATGAACCGACTTCGGCATCGCTGTTCGACGTCGCGCTGCTTGCGTTCCGGTTGGACATCGCGCGGCTAGCCAATCACACGCTCTGCATCTACATTCCGAAGTCCGAATCGGCCGAAGAGGCGCTCTGGTGGCGCGACGTGTTCGATGCGATCATCGATGCAAAAGGCTGGCCCGAAAACGCGATCAAGTGCATGGCGCTCGTCGAAGCGCATCCGCTCGCATATCAACTCGAAGAGTTCACCTATAATCTTCGCAAGTATTTGGTCGGCTTGAATCTCGGGCGTTGGGATTACATGGCGAGTCTCATCCATTATAATCTCGCCGATCCGCAGTGGGTGCTCCCGGATCGCAACACGATTCCGACGGACGTGCCGTTCTTTCAACGGCTGCGGACGCTGATACCGGAGGTTTGCCATAAGCACGGCATGCTCGCGATAGGGGGCATGACCGCGCTCTATCCGAACCGCGAGGACCCGGAGCTGAATGCGCGAGCACTCGACGTTCTTGCGCGTGACAAGAAGAACGAGGCGGACTGTTTGATGGACGGCGCATGGACGGGACATCCCGATCAAAACGAGATCGCCGTCGCGCAATTTCCGTACCCGAATCAATTGGACAAGCGACCCGAAAACGTCGATACGACACCGGACTTGCGTCCCTCGCCCAAAGGTGTCGGCACGACCTCGCTCGACGGCACGCGAGCAGCCGTGCGAACGGTGATTCGTTATCGTCACGGCGTGCTCAGCGGTCGCGGCGCGAGCCTGCTTGACGGCTACATGGAAGACCTCGCAACCGACCGCATCTACCGGCTCATGATTGCGCAGCGATTGCGGTATTCCGGCCCATATACGCCCGACTCGCTCGGTGCTATGTTCGATGAACAGCTCGAACGCATTCTTCGCGAACTGCCTGCGGACACACCGCAGGAAGAACGCGAACGGTTCGAGCTTGCGCGGCATCTTTCCGAGCAGATGATTCTGCTTGGCGCATTCGATCCGACGTAACAACCCCGAAGGAGGGTTCCATGCCGAAGTTCATCATCGAGCGGGTGGTTCCAGGTCTGGGGAGTTTTAGCCCCGAGCAACTGCAAGGCATTGCGGTGAAGTCGTGCGACGTTCTGCGCGAGATGGGGCCCACGATTCAATGGGTTGAGAGCTACGTCACCGACGACAAGTTTTATTGCGTCTACAACGCACCCAACGCGGATATGATTCGCCAGCACGCGCACCTGGGCGGCTTTCCGGCCGACGAAGTGAATGAAGTTCGCGGACATATCGACCCGACCACCGCGGAAACGAAGACCGTCGCCGGAACGATAACGTAAGCGCGTCGATGCACCGCTCGCTCGTTGTTCTATCGCTGGCTCTCGCCGGCATCCTCTCTGCGTGCGCTTCGCCGCCGATACCTCCGGGCAGCGTTCCGGGCGGTGCAGTGCCTCAAGTGCGTACGCTGCCGTTGAGCGTCCCGCCGGCCGACACGAACGGCAGCGACTGGCCCGAATTCCGACGGGACGATCAACGAACCGGCCTCAACAACTACCAGACCGCCATAACGAAAGCCAACGTCGCGACGCTGGCGCCGAAATGGACGCATACGACCCCGGGTGTTTTTTCGAGCGCAATCGTCAAGAACGGCGTCGTGTATCAAGCGGACCGCGGCGGCGATTTGTATGCGTGGAACGTTACCAATGGAACGCAGCGATGGGCGTTCAAGGGATCGGGCATGTTTCAAGCGTCGCCGTACTACTACACGACGACAAATACGCTCTACGTCGGCGAAATGGCCGGGTCCACCAGTCCCGCAAGACTCTATTCGATAAATGCGACGACCGGTACGGCGAATTGGAGCTACACCATTGCGAACGGCGCACAGATCGCGGCATCGCCGATGGTCGCCGGCGGACTGGTGTATCAAGGGACGGACGATAAGAACGAAAACTTGAACGAGTGCGACGCCAACCACCAGCTCATCGCCGTGAAGACGAGCGGACCGACGCTCGTGTCGGCGCTCAATCTTTCTCCCCCGGGGCTGGAGGGCGCCGACATTTGGTCCTCGCCGATGCTCGATCCCTCGGGAAATCTCTACGTCGCAACGGGAAACGAGTGCACGACGAACACCGTACCGTTTCAGTACGCAAATTCGATCATTCGCGTCAATCCGACGAAACCGGCGATGGGCGTGACCTGGTCGTTTCAATCGCTGAACGGCCCGGGACTCGACGAAGACTTCGGCGGAACGCCGATCTACGTCAACAACATGATCGTCGAAACCGGAAAAGACGGCTACACCTACGCGCTGAACCCCTCGACCGGTGCGATGATCTGGCATACGCAGACCGGTGCGGCTATCGGCAGCTCGGGTACCGACGGCACGCGCCTGTTCATTCCAACGGAGATTCCGAAGTGCGCGGTCGGTGCGCCGTGCGGCGCATTCATGGCTGTGAATCTTTCCGACGGGAGCATCGCGTGGTCGATTCCCGTGACTCAAGGCAAGTTTCTGTTCAGCGAATTGTCGGCGCCCGCGGTCTCGAACGGCATGGTCTTCACGGCATTCAACGGCTCCATCTGGGCGCTCGATGCGGCTACCGGAAGCACGCTGTGGAGTTATCCCACCCCCAACTCGACCGTGTTTGCCGCGCCGACGATCGTGAACGGCGGACTCCTCGTCGGCGAGTTCCCCAAGGGCGGCACCTTTTTCTGTTTCACGCCGGGCGGAAAGTAAGGTCCGGTTAGCGCGCCCGTTCGTCCCGCGGTCATTGACGGGCGAACGTTCCGTGCGCTATGACGGACCCATGACGATGCTGCGCCGGTTCGGTTGGCTGTTCGTGCTGGTCACGGTCATCGGGCTGCTGTTCTTCGGTTATCACTACCTCGACGATCTCGCGCGCATGCAGCGCGGAACGCTCGCTACGCGCTTCATCGAAGAGATGACCGGCGCGTACGCAGCCGGCGTGCTGTTTCCGTTTGTGCTGTGGTTCGCGCGGCGTCTTGCGTGGCCGTGGCAAATTCTCGGAGCCCTCGGCTTTACGATCGTGCATACCACGCTGATGGCAATCTCGCGCGACATCCTGTTTCCGCTCGCCGGAATGGGCCGGTACGATTACGGCATCATGCTCTACCGCTATCCGATGGAGGCCTCGCACGACGCCATCATCTACGCGGCGATGATAGCGCTCATCTACTTTTACGATCGCACGCAGCGCTCGAAGCAGGCACAGCTAGACGCGGCGCGCTTGCAGACGGAACTGGCGCAAGCGAAGCTCGAGAACCTGCGCCTGCAACTGCAACCGCATTTTTTGTTCAATACGCTCAACGCCGTTTCGGCCGTGATGTATGAGGATGTGCGCAAAGCCGATGCGATGCTGGCGCGGCTCAGCGAATTCTTGCGGGTGATCCTCTCTACGAGCGACGCGCGAGAGATCACGCTCGACGAAGAGTTACAGATCGAGCGCATGTACGTGGACGTGATGAAAGCGCGTTTGGAGAACAGCCTCCGGCTGGATATCGAAGCGGACCCGGACGCGCGCCTTGCACGAATTCCTCCGCTACTGCTTCAACCGGTTCTCGAAAACTGCATCCGGCACGGCATGGCGAATTCACAGGCTCAACTCGACATCAGCGTATCCGCAGTACGCGCAGGAAGCGACATCGAAATTCGCGTCTGTGACAATGGCGCCGGGCTTTCAACCGCATCGCCCACGTTCGGGCACGGCCTGAGCAACGTGCAATCGCGCCTCGCGCACCTACACGGCAACGCGGCGTCCATACGCATCGCACAGCTGGAACCGCGCGGAGCCGAAGTATGTCTTCTGCTGCCGTTTCACGCCTGATGCGCGTCCTCATAGTCGACGACGAACCGGCCGCGCGCCGGAAAGTGATTCGCTTTCTGCAAGAGCACGACGACGTCGAACTCGCGGGCGAAGCGGAAAGCGGACGGCAAGCCGTGGAGCGCATCGTCTCGGAACGCCCGGACCTCGTATTTCTGGACGTGCAGATGCCGGACATGAACGGGTTCGAGGTCGTCGAAGCGATTGCGGCTGCCGAACGCGTTCCCGCCGTGATTTTCGCCACGGCACATGACGAATATGCGGTACGCGCGTTCGAAGTGAGCGCGGTCGATTATCTGCTCAAACCGTTCGACCGCGAGCGTTTCGAGCGAGCGCTGCAGCGCGCGCGAAAATCCGTCGGCGAACCAGCCGATGCCGCGCAAGCGCAGCTGCTCGCGCTGCTCGACGCGGTGCGTCCCGCCGGCCAATTTGCCCGCAGGCTTCTGGTACCAACCAACGGGCGAGCCGTGTTCGTAAACGCCGGCGACATCGTGCGCCTGGAATCGGACCGCAACAACGTGCTCATCCACGCTCGCAGCGGCAGCTTCTCGCTGCGCACGACGCTCGACGCGCTGGAACGGCGCCTCGACCCGCAGCAATTCGTTCGCGTGCACCGCTCGCACGTGGTCAATCTGGACGCCGTCAAAGAGATTCACCCGTGGTTTCACGGTGATTTCAAAATTCGCATGCAAGACGGCAGCGAACTGATGTGGAGCCGCCGTTACGCGGCCAAACGCCCGGACCTCATTCCTTAGCAAGCCTAATCCCGCTCGTCCCGCAGTAGTCGTAAGTGGAACGAATGCTTCGTATACTAAGCGCATGAATCGAAAAACGCTGCTCGCGAGCGGCGCTTGCGCAGCGCTCCTGTTGATGTATCCGCGCACGCTTTGGGCGCGCGCGGGCTCTCGCGTTCGCCCCGGCGACGCACGTTGGCCTTCGCGTTCCGCATGGAACGCGCTGAACCGCCGAATCGGCGGGCGGCTCACGCCCGTCGCGTTTCCACTCGGAAATCTCAGTACGCTGAACAATCCGTTTTACATCGGCGATCAGCCCGGGCTCACGGAAAATCTCGGCTGGGTCGATGCATGGACGAGTAAGCCCAGCGTGTACGCCGTCACGGCGCAAGATGCGCACGACCTCGCCGCCGCCGTCGACTTCGCGCGCGAGCACAATCTGCGGCTGGTCGTCAAAGGCGGCGGTCACAGTTATCAAGGCACGTCCAATGCGCCCGACTCGCTGCTCGTTTGGACGCGGCGAATGAACGGGATTACACTGCGGGATGAAGCCGTCACGCTCGGCGCCGGCAACGTTTGGCTGCACGCATACGATGCGGTGACAACCAAAGCCGGGCGCTACGTGCAAGGCGGCGGATGCACGACGGTCGGCGTCGCGGGACTCGTGCAGAGCGGCGGCTTCGGCAGCTTTTCAAAGCGATACGGAACTGCGGCGTCGAGTTTGCTGGAAGCACAAGTCGTGACCGCCGACGGCGCCGTTCGCACGGCGAACGCAACGACGAATCCCGATCTTTTCTGGGCGCTCAAAGGAGGCGGCGGCGGAACATTCGGCATCGTGAGCAGCGTTACGCTGCGGCTGCACGATCTGCCCGAGTATTTCGGTGCGGCGATCGCAACGATAAAGGCGGGCTCCGACGACGCATATGCGCGGTTGCTTCGGCATTTCGTCGCTTTTTACGCGGAGCGGTTGTTCAATTCGCATTGGGGCGAGAGCGTGACCATCCGCCAAAGCAATACGCTCGCAATCAACTTGGTTTGTCAAGGGCTCGATTCCGCGCAAATAGCAGCGGTCTGGAAACCGTTTTTCGATTGGATCGCGCGATCGCCGCGCGATTACCGTTTGCAAGGACAGCCGTTTACCGGTGCGGTGCCCGCGCGGCACTGGTGGGACGGCGCATTTTGGCGCAAGGAGGCTCCGCAAGCGGTTTCGTTCGATCCGCGCCCCGGACATAGCAACGACTGGTGGTGGCGCGGCGACGGCGATCAGGCCGGGCAGGTGCTCTACGGCTACGAGTCGTTGTGGCTTCGGGCGTCGCTTCTGCAGGACGACGGGCAAACGGGGCTCGCAAAAGCGCTATTTGCGGCTTCGCGACAATTCACGTTCATGCTGCATTTCAACAAAGGATTGGCGGGAGCACCGGCCGATACGTTAGCAGCTGCGCGCAACACGGCAACGAACCCGAAGGTACTCGACGCGTTCGCCCTCGCGATCTGCGCGGACACAGAAGGCCCGGCGTATCCGGGAATGCCCGGACACGAGCCGGACGTCGCCGCCGGGAGAAAAAGCGCGCGCGCCATCGATCGGTGTGTAAACGAACTGCGGGCGGTGGCGCCGCACGGCGGTTCGTACGTCTCGGAGAGCAATTATTTCGAACCGGACTGGCAGCACTCGTACTGGGGTTCGAATTATCCGCGCCTTGCCGCAATCAAAAAGAAGTACGACCCGGACGGCCTGTTCTTCGTGCACAACGGCGTCGGAAGTGAGGACTGGAGCAGCGATGGTTTTTCGAAACGTTGATTCACGGCTGCGCGTCCCAATCGTCGCCGGCCTGTGCGCTTTCGTTTTTCACCTGATTGCGAATCCGCATTATGGGTTCTTCCGCGATGAGCTCTACTTCATCATCTGCGGACGCCATCCGCAGTGGGGCTACGTGGATCAGCCGCCGATCACGCCGCTGCTTGCGGCGGCATCGCAACTTTTCGGTCATTCGCTCTTTGCGCTTCGCGCGGTTGCCGCAGCTTTCGGCGGCGCGTCGGTCTACGTCATCTGTTTGCTCGTGCTCGAATTGGGCGGCGGCACGTTTGCGCTCACCCTCGCCGCAGTTGCCGGCACGCTGAGTCCCGTGCTGGCGGCATTCGCGATGAAAGTCGGTCCCGACATGGTGGGCTTGTGGCTGTGGCCGCTCGCCGCGCTCTACCTCCTTCGTATCGTTCACGGTGCGAGCGCGCGTCTTTGGCCGGCAATCGGTGCTGCAATCGGATTCAGCCTCGAAAGCAAATACAGCGTCTTGTATTTTGCCGCGGCGATGATTGCCGGCCTGCTGTTGACGCCCGAGCGCCGGATTCTGCGGTCAAAGTGGTTCGCAGGCGGCGTCATCGTCGCCGTCGCGACGGCGCTGCCGAATTTCCTGTGGCAAGCGTTCAACGGATTTCCGATGTGGGAATTGCTGCGCAACGGCCAGCTCGGCAAAAACGTCATCCTAACTCCGGCGATGTTTCTCTTCGCGGAATTGCTGATCACCAACCCGCTGCTTTCGCTGGTTTGGATTGCCGGGCTCATCGCGCTCTTCCTCAACCCGCGCGCGCGCTTTTTGGCCTACGGGTACGTCATCCTGATCGTCTTGATGATCGCCTCGCACGCCAAACACTACTATCCCGCGGACGTCTATCCGATACTTTTTGCCGCGGGCGGCGTCGCATGGGAATCCGTGACGCGGAATGCGCGTTTACTGCGCCCCGTGGCTATCGCGCTCGCACTGCTTGCCGGACTCGCGATGCTGCCGTACGTCGAACCAATTCTTCCCGAGCAAACGTTCATCGCGTTCAACCAGGCCGTCGGCCCGAAGATCGGCGCGAGCGCCGCCGTAACCGAGCACAGCAAACAAACGTGGATGTCGCAGGATTGGTCCGACATGCACGGTTGGCCGCAGCTCGCCGAC
>DATGJX010000229.1:0-16290 GCA_035294905.1 Vulcanimicrobiaceae bacterium
CGAGCGCCGCCATGTGCACGCGAATTTGGTGCGTGCGCCCGGTTTCGAGGCGGAACACGAGCTCGGCGGCATCGTGCAAGCGTTCGCGGATCGCGTAGTGCGTGACCGCGGGCTTGCCGCCGGAAGTAATGGCGTATTTCAACCGGTTGTGCGGGTCGCGCCCGATTGCGCCGTTTATCGTGCCTTTCGGCTGCGCCGGAATACCGGCGGTCAGTCCGAGGTATTCGCGCGAGATGTGGCGCGCTTTCATCGCTTTGCCGAGCGCGCTGAGTGCCTCTTCGGTCTTCGCGACGACGAGTAACCCTGACGTGTCGCGATCCAGCCGGTGAACCAGGCCCGCGCGAACCGTTTCACCGGGCAGCGAGCTGACGTGCGCGAGCAGCGCGTTTACCAGCGTTCCGCTCGTCGCGCCGTGCGCCGGATGCGTCACCATGCCGGCGGGTTTGTCTACGACGAGCACCGCGTCGTCCTCGTAGACGATGGTCAGATCGATGGCTTCGGGTTCGACTGCGAGCGGCGGTCGATCCGCGAGCTGCGCGTCCACTACGTCGCCTTCGGCGACGAGATAACTGCCTTTGACCGCTAGCCCGTTGACCCGCAAGTCACCGCGCCGCACGGCTTCCGCGACGAGCGAGCGAGAAAAACCGGTGTGATGCGCGACGATGACGTCCGCGCGTTTGCCGGCATCTTCAGGCGTGACGACGACGTGCAAGGCTTGCGATGATCAGCAAAAACACGCCGACGGTGATGCACGAGTCGGCAACGTTGAAGATGTTCGGCCAGATGCGGTAAAAGTCGACGAAATCGACCACGAATTGGTAGTGCACGCGATCGATGATGTTGCCGATCGCGCCGCCCAGAATCATACCGAACGCGATGCGCACGAGCAGCGATTCGCGCGCCTGATCGCGGAACGAGAACCAGAAGATCAAGAGCACGATCAGCGCCATGAGGATCAGCAAGAACGGTGATGAGCCGAAGAGGCCGAACGCGCCGTGCTGATTCTGCTCGTACGTCCACTTCAAAAAATGCGGAACGACGAAACGGCTCTCGCCGGGCAGAAAGTTTGCGCGGATGAGCTGCTTGGTGTATTGATCCAGCGCGACGACGACCGCCGCGACGCCGAGCAGTTGGGCGGATTCGAGGGCGTTAGAGTTTTGGCGTTGGGACAAACTGGTAGAACCAGCCGGCGATTCGTAGGAACGAGTTGGTTGCAAGAACGACTCCCGTGGCAATCATGAACGCTCCGGCGGCGAACTCGATCGCCGGCAGGAAACGCTTGATTCGATTGAGCGCGGGCAGCACCGCGCCAATCGCTGCAGCCGTCACCAAAAACGGGACGGCCAAGCCCATGGAATAGACGAAAAGCAGCCACGCTCCCTGCCAAACACTGTTCGATTGCGACGCAAGAGCGAGAATGCCGGCGAGAATCGGGCCGATGCAAGGCGACCAGCCGGCCGCAAACGCCAGGCCGACGATGACTGAAGCGGCCAGCGAGCGCTGCGTCGTCTGGACCTGAACGCGGGTGTCCGTTGCGAGCAGCCGCAAGCGAAGCACGCCCATCATCTGGAGACCCAAAATGATGACGATGATTCCTCCGATGCGCGCGATGAGCACCTGATTCTCGCGTAGGGCCGCACCGACTGCGCTGGCTGAGGCACCCAGTGCGACGAAGACGATCGTGAAGCCGACGATGAACGCGACCGCGTGCGAAATAACGCGCGCCCGTGCGTCGGCGGTCAGACTGCCGCGCAGCTCTTCGACGCTCGAACCGGTTAGAAACGAAAGATACGCCGGAACGAGCGGAAGGACGCAGGGCGAAACAAAGGAAACGAGGCCCGCCAGGAAGGCGATCCCAACGGTGAGGTGCGCACTGGCCACGCCGTTCATGTTATGTAATGCAACACTGGTTTACCTACCCGAACATCAATCCCATCGCAATTCACCTTGGACCGATAAACGTCCATTGGTACGGTATTTCGTACTTGGTCGGCTTCATCGCCGTCTATTTGTGGATGAGCCGCCCCGCGGGCCGCAAGCGCCTCGGGCTCACGCGCGAGCAGATTCAGGACTTTCTGGTGTACGCGCTCGTGGGCGTGCTGGTCGGCGGCCGCACGTTCTTCGTGATCAACGACATGATCAGCAAGCACGATGCCGGCATCTATTTCCATAATCCGATCAATTTCATCGCGGTTTGGAACGGCGGCATGGCCTTCCACGGCGGTCTGGTCGGCGTAATAATCGCGCTGTTTCTGTTCCTGCGCAAGCATCCGGGCCTGACGTACAAAGTCCTCGGCGACGAAGTGGTGGTGCTGTTGCCGGTAGGCATCGCGCTCACGCGGGTCGTGAATTTCATCAACGACGAGCTGTGGGGCGATATCTGCAAACCGGATCATCCATGGTGCATGCAGCCCGGCGCGAACGCCGACGTTCCGGCGTCGATGCAAGGGCAGTTCCTGCACCCCTCGCAGCTCTACGAAGCGATTCTCGATGCGATCACCTTGCCTATCGTGTTGTTCATCTATAAGAAACGCCCCCCGGACGGCGTGGTTGCGTGGTCGTGGTTCACCATGTACGGCATCACTCGCACGGTTGCGGAGAACTGGCGGCACGCGGACTTCGTCTGGCACGGCATCACCGGAGGCCAGCTCTACGCCTTGCCGATGATTCCCATCGGCCTGGTCGGCCTGTATTTCTGCTGGCGCGGCCGCACGCGCACGGATGCGCGGGGCGGCGATCAAGCCGCCGTGCGCGTATCGACGCCGACCACGACGACCGGCGGATGAGCATCGCGGAGCGGTACGCGCAGTTGCGTGCCGCGGTGCCGCCGCACGTGACGATCGTCGCCGTCACGAAATTTCAGCCCGTCGAAGCAATCGCACAAGCCGTCGCCGCCGGTGTCACCGACATCGGCGAAAACTACCTTCAGGAAGCTCAGCGTAAGGTCAGCGCGCTACCTGAGGTGCTCAAGCACTTCATCGGACACGTACAAACGAATAAAGCGAAGGCGATTGCGGCGACGTTCGACATGGTGCAGAGTGTCGACCGCCAAGATGCGGCGCAAGCGCTGGCCAAAGCGGCCGATGCGCTCGGCAAGCGATTAGCGGTGCTGCTGCAGCTCAACGTTTCGCCCGCTGAACGGTTCGGCTGCCCGCCGGAGGATGCCGCGCGCCTCGCCGAGACGATTCGCTCGTATCCGAGCCTCGATCTGCAGGGGATCATGGCGATTGGACCGATCACGCCGGAGCGCGGCGAACTCGCTCGCGCCTTCGAAACGGCCGCGGCGACATTCGCGCGCGTGGGCGGCACGACGCTTTCGCTGGGCATGTCCGGCGATTGGCCCGCTGCGGTTGCGGCAGGCTCCACGATGATCCGGGTCGGAAGCACCATCTTCGGACCAAGACCGGCGCGCCCGGCGTCGAAGAACCCCATAATGTCCTCGCCATGAGGTAGATGCCAATGAGCATGTTCAACAAAGTGCGGTCGTTCTTCTCGATGGACGATGCGGAAGAACTCTACGAAGATGAACCGGGCGCCGCGCGAAACGTCGTTCCGCTCGATCAGCGTTCGCGCCGCGGCGGCACCGAAGTCAGCGTGTATGCGCCGCGCGCATTTGCGGACGTCACCGAGATTGCCGATGCGCTGCGTAATCGCCAAGTCGTCATCGTGAACTTGCAGAACGCCGATCGTACGCTGCTGCAGCGCGTCGTCGATTTTACCTCCGGCGTCGCGTACACGATCGACGGCAAGATTCAAAAACTCGCGGAGGCCATCTATCTCGTCGTTCCGGCCGGTATCTCCGTAAACGCGCAAGGCCTGCGCGACTCGATGTCCTCGGATGGGACGCTGGATTTTCTTTCGAATAGAGGATAGCGCATGCAGAAGATTACGCCTGTCGACATTCAGCACAAGAGCTTCAAGAAGGCGCTGCAGGGCTACGATCGCGTGGAAGTCGATCAATTTCTCGACGAGCTCATCGAAACGCTCGAGGACGACGCGCAGCACGTCGCCGCGCTCGAAGCCGAGGTCGCAGATCTCAAAGAGCGTATCAGTCACTTCAAAGCCATGGAGGAGTCGCTGCAGAACACGCTCGTGCTCGCGCAGCGCACCGCCGATGAAGTGAAAGCCTCCGCGCACAAGGAAGCGGATCTCATCAAAGAGCAGGCGCGAATAGGTGCCGAGCGCGAGATTGCATCTTTTACCGAAGCCGCGTCGGACGCCCGGCGCGAGCATCAGCGCGCAATCGAAGCTGCGGAGAAAGCCAAGAGCGAGCTGCGCAGCTTGCTTATGACCCATCTGGCGCTGCTCGAAAAAACGCCGATGCCCAATGGCGCGGTGTCGCATGAGGAAACGGCGGCGAAAGAAGAAACGGCGGTCGACCTCACGGAAACGAACCGGATTACCGTTTACTAGCCGCGAACGCCCGGCAGCATGCCGACGATAGCGGTCTTGCCCGGTGACGGCATCGGGCCCGAAGTGACGCGCGCCGCCGTGCGCGTGCTGCGCATCGTTCATCCCGACGCCGAATGCGTGGAAACGGCCGTCGGGGGCGCGGCATTGGAGGCCGGCCTTCCCGCGCTGCCGGAAGAGGCGCGCGCGCTCTGTGAACGCAGCGCCGGCATCCTGTTCGGATCCGTCGGATTGCCGCAGTACGAAGGCAAACCGCTCGCAGAACGCCCGGAATACGCGTTGTTCCTGCTCCGCCGCGACTTCGAACTCTACGCGAACGTGCGTCCCGTGCGCGTCTTTGCGGGTCTCGAGGAAGCATCGTCACTGCTTCCTCATCTGGTCAGAGGGCTGGACCTCGTCGTCATTCGCGAACTGACCGGCGGCATCTACTTCGGCAAGCCGAAGGAGCAGCGGACCGGCGCGGACGGCGTGGAAGAGGCGGTCGACACGATGATTTACCGTGCGCCGGAGATCGAACGCATCGCGCGAGTCGCATTCGATATCGCGCGCAAGCGCCGCAAACACGTGACCTCTATCGACAAGCAGAATATTTTGGAGACCTCGCGTTTATGGCGCCGCGTCGTCGAACGCGTCGCGCGCGACTATCCCGACGTGAAACTCGAGCATCTGCTGGTCGACAACGCCGCGATGCAGCTCGTACGCCGCCCTGCGGAATTTGACGTGCTCGTCACCGAGAACATGTTCGGCGACATCCTCTCCGACGAAGCGGCGATACTCACGGGATCGATCGGCAATCTTCCGAGCGCGAGCCTGGGAACGCGCGTGACGGAGTTCGGACAGTTCGGTTTGTACGAGCCGATCAGCGGCACGGCGCCCGACATCGCGGGACAAGGTCTTGCCAATCCGACGGCCGCCATTCTTTCCGCGGCCATGCTGCTGCGCCATAGTTTGCGGGACGATGCGGGCGCGGCGCGCATCGAGAAGGCCGTTGAGGCTGCGTTCGCGCAGGGCGCGCGCACGCGCGAACTTGCCGCAAGGGGCGAAGAAAGTCTCGGTACGCAACCGTTTACCGACAGAGTGATAGCGCAACTGTGAGAGACGTTGCGCTTCGCGCGCCGGTTCGTGTCGCCGCGCTGGGAATGTACGTACCGCAGCACGTCGTCACCAACGACGATCTCGCGCGTCTCGTCGAAACGTCGGACGAGTGGATCGTGCAGCGCACCGGAATCCGCACGCGTCGGCGCGTTGCGGAAAATGAATTCGCCAGCGACCTTGCGCTGAGCGCGGTACGCGATTTGCTTCGCGCGCATCCGGACGTGGACGTGAAGGACATCGATTACGTTCTCGTGGCATCGACCACGCCGGACTACGTCTATCCGAGTATAGCTGCAATCGTCCAAGATCGCTTGGGCATTCCCACATCGTGCGGAGCGCTGGACGTCAGCGCCGCTTGCGCGGGATTTTGTTCGATTCTCAACCTCGGTGCCGCGCTGATCGTTTCCGGCCAGGCGCGTAATGTGCTGATCATCGCCACCGAAACGCTCACGCGGTCCATCGATTACTCCGATCGCGCCACGTGCGTCCTTTTCGGCGATGGCGCATGCGCTGCACTCATCGTGCGCGACGAGCGCTGCGCGCTTGCCGGCATGGATTCGGGGAGCGACGGCAGCGCCGGCCCGGCGCTCTATCGTACCGCGATGCGACGCGATATCGGCGGAAACCCCGACGGAAGCGGATTGCTGCGCCAAGTAGGACGCGACGTGTACCGATGGGTACTCGAAAACATTCCGCTTACCGTCGATCGCATTCTGGATCGCGCCGGCGTGTCGCTGGACGAGATCGATTGGTTCATTCCGCACAGCGCGAACATGCGGATGATCGAAGCGCTCTGCAAGCGCATCGGCTTTCCGATCGAACGCACGCTCGAAAGTATCGTGGAATTCGGAAATACGTCGGCGGTCAGCATTCCGCTGGCGCTCACTCCCGCCGTGCGCAACGGCACCGTAAAGAGCGGCGACCGCCTATTGATTGTCGGATTCGGTGGAGGCTTGGTGAGCGCGGGCGCGGTGCTCACGTGGCTGGATTAATACGACAACACCAGCATCATATTGCTCGCCGACGCGATCCCCTGTGAACCATAAGCGGCCGTCCGGTCCGCCCGCCGTCGTCATGCGGACGATCTCGCTGAACCCTGTGCTCAGCGAGCTGTCTTCGGCGGTGAACCACAGATTGTTGTCCTCGCCTTCCGCCGGTTTTCGACGCGCATGCTGCCGAGCGGTTATAGGCTAAGGGCTGTACCACGACTAGCCCGGCCCGATGATCCAGTGCGGGAACCACATTCGGTCGTGCCAGGTTGTCCAACTCACCGGATCCGCGGCGAGCACCGGATAGAAGTAAGCGAACAGCACGAGCGTGCCGGCGAGAAAGACCCCAATACCCCACTTCGCCAGTTGACGGTGCCCCTCGGATATTTGGGCGCGCTCCCAAATCCACTGCAGCGCGATTGTGTCCGCCAGTATGATGACCGCGTCATTTGGAATGAAGTGGTATTCGAACAGCATGCGCGGCGATGCGATCCACGGCAGCCATTGGGCGAAGTAAGCAACGAAAAGCAGCAGGTAGGCCCGATTGCGTTTTGCCCAAGCAAGGGCGCCGAGCAGCGGAATGGTGAGCAGACCGAACCACCACGTGAGCGGATTGGGCAGTGAAAGAATCTCGGTGACGCAGCATGCGTGCGGATTTGCGGCGTCGATTCCTTTGCGAAGATCCTGATACCAGTACGCGACCGGCTGATAGAGAATCGGCCATTCCCACCACTTCGAACTGTAGGGATGCGGTGGATTATGCGTCACGGTCACGTCGTGATACGTGAACATCTGATTTTGCAGGTCCATCAGCCCGCTGACGTCGCGCCTGTACTCGAAACTTGCCGGATGCGGCGTGAGAAAGAACGGGATATACGATGCCAGATAGAGCGCAATCGTGCCGGACAGAACGGTCGCGGTGAATGCATCGAGCTGCAGGCGCCACCTCGGCTTGGGGATGAGGACGATGCCGAACGCGAAGACGAAAACGATCACCAAATCGAAGAGCGTATTCCACTTCGATGCTGCTCCGAGCCCGCACGCAGCGGCGAGCAGCCAAAGCCAACCCGACGCAATCGGACGCGGGCGAAGCGACGCCCGGAACGCCGCGTATAGTGTAAGTGTGACGAAGGCCCACATCAGCAGGACGGCCGACCGCGATTGATGCGCGAGTGCGCCGATCGCACCGAATGCAATAGCGGCACCGGCGGCAACCGAAACCACGCCGCCGGCGATGAGGAACGTCCGCCGCGGCGCATCGAGCTGCGGGTTCTGAGCAACCTGCTCCCAGTAACGGTAGAATGCGTAGAGAATCAGCAGCGAAAGGAACGCGACCGTTATCTCGGGTGTCGCAATACGCGCCTGCGTGAAATGGAAACCGTCGAAAACCAGCAGGAACGCCGCGATCGACGCGAAGGCGCTCGAGCCGGTGATACGCTTAGCGAAAACGTAGAGAAGGTAGACCAGCGCCGCTCCAACGACGAGATTGAGAAAGCGCCAGCCGTACCCGGTATTGCCGAGCGCCGAGTGCACGCCGCCGAAGAGCAGCATCGAGAGCGCGATAAGGAGTTTGGTCAGCGGCGGGTGCGTCCACTCGTATTGCGGCTGCCGGGTCAGATATTCCACTGCCGAGCGCGGGTAGTAGATTTCGTCGAAATAACGCTGCGCCGGATACCAGTAGCGAATCGCGCAGAGTGCGAGGGAAAGCAGCGACCACCCGGCCGCCGCGAGCTGATCTTTTCGCGTCACGCGCTAGACTTTTGCGGTGCTCGCTGAGATTTTTCTGCCGAAGTAGTCTCGCACGCTCAGGGTTACGGTCGCGTGCTCGTGCGGATGTGCGCTCGCCCAGGCCTTTTTCCAGCGTTGCAGCGCATCGACGTACATGGCGTCTTGCGCGTCCTCGTCCATCGAGTACATGGCGTTCGGCTCGACGTACAGAATCAGCGTGCGGCCTTGGACGTCGACACCGGTGACGACGTCCTTGTATTTCACCTTGAGCGGAGCGACCGCGGCCTGTTCTTTCGCGACGACCGGGTTTGTATGCGGCGCGGGTGACGAACATGCGGCCAGCACGCACCCAATCGCGGCCAGGGCTCCGAGTGTACGCAGCATTGACATATCGCGTTAAAACTTCGGTCATGACCGCGGCCTATCATGCGCCCATGGATGGTATCGGATGGGCGGCAAGCGCGATGAACGCCGCGAGAACGCGGCTCGACGTGGCTGCGGAGAACCTCGCGAACGGGTCGACCGACGGCTTTCGCAAGAGTGACGTGCGCGGATTCTTGAGCTTACGCGGCGTTGCGATGCGTCGCGTGCGCAGCAACGAGCAAGGGCCGCTGCGCCGCACGGGCCGGCCTTACGATCTGGCAATCGCCGGCTCCGGCACGTTTCGTGTTCGTGACGGGGCGGGACACGTGACGGCGACGCGAGACGGCGCTTTCACGCGCGATCGTTTTAACCGTTTGGTGGATGACGCAGGACGCGTACTGCTGGGAACCCGCGGTCCGATTTGCGTTCCCGACGGTGCGAGCATCGGCAGCGACGGCACGATTTCTCGCAACGGCATCGCACTCAATCGTGTTGCATTGCCGCGCGGCTCGACTGTATGCAGCGGTTTTCTCGAGGGTTCGAACGTCGACGCGATTGGCGAGATGATCGACCTGCTGACCGCTCAGCGCTCCTTCGAGGAGGCGCAAAAAGTGCTTTCCGCGATCGACCAGACGCGCGAACGCGCAAACACGCAAGTCGCACAAATGAAGTGAGAATATGAACAAGGCATTATACGCCGCAGCGAGCGGCATGGCTGCGCAGCAGCAAGAGCTGGAAATCATCTCCGAAAATCTTTCCAATGCCGACGTTGCGGGATTCAAAGGCGCCGCCGCGACGTTTTCCGACATCGCGGGCCCCGGCGGCAGCTTGGGTACGGCGCAAATTGGCACCCACACGGTCTTCACGCAAGGAAAATTGATGCGCAGCGGCGGGCCGTTCGATCTCGCAATCGACGGCTCCGGATTTTTCGCGGTGAATGATGAGCACGGAAATCGCGCCTACACACGCGACGGCGAGTTCTCGCGCGCCGCTGACGGCACGCTGCGCAACGCGCAGGGTTGGAGGCTCGAAGGGGTGCGGATTCCCGGTGACGCGCTTTCGGCAACGGTTTCCCAAGACGGTTCGGTGGTGATTAAAACCGCCAAAGGCACCGCTACATGCGGACGCATCCGTCTGGCAGAATTTGCCGCGCCGGAATTTCTGCAATCCGCAGGCGGAACGCTGTTCTTCGCGACGCATGCGTCGGGCAAACCGCGGCTCATCGATCCCGGCTCCGCGAACGGACCTGCCGTCAAATTCGGCATGCTAGAGCGATCGAACGTCACGATTATCGAAGCGATGATGGAGATACTCACCGCGCAGCGAGCTTATGAAGCGAATGCGAAAGGCGTTCAAGCTGCGGACGAGATGATGCGCATCGCGGACAACCTCAGCCGTGGATAGCGTTTCGACGGCGCGAGTGCGCGCGCAATTCGAAGCAATGATGCTTCAGCCGCTGCTGCAGCCCCTCGAATCCGCCTTCGGCGGGTACGGCGAAATCGCGCAGGAATCGTTCAGCGGTATTCTCGCCGGGGAGCTCGAGTAAACGTGTGCTCTGAACTTGGCGAGGAGCGCGAAGAGCAGATTCGCCGGCTTTTTCCGCTCGTGAAGAAGATCGCGCGTCGCGTGCACCGCTTGATTCCCAGCAGCGACCTCGACGATTTGGTCGGTGAAGGCAGCCTCGGATTGATTCGCGCCGTCGATTCGTTCGATTCGCGGCGCGGGCCGTCGCTTGCGAACTACGCGTCGCGCGTTATCGCGGGAGCAATGCTCAACGGTTTGCGCAAGCTCGATCCGGTTTCCGAGCGCGTGCGGCGCGAAGTGCGCGAAGCGGATCGCGAGCGGTACGAACTGGCAACGCAGCTCGGAGAACTGCCTTCGCAACAAGAGATGGAGCGCCGCCGGCCGGCTCTTCGCCGCGCCGCAACGCACGCCTATCGCTACACGCCGCTCTCGCTCGACGGTCCGCTTCCGCCCGGAGAATGCGTTCCCGGAGACTGGGGTGCGGATCCGGGCAATGCCGCCGCGCGGCAAAGTGAAAACGACCGCATTCATTCAGCGCTGCGCCGCCTCTCGATTCGCCAGCGTCACGTGCTCGCATTGCACTATTTTCAAGGCAAGTCGCTGCATCAGATCGGCCAGACGCTTTCGATCTCACCGCAGCGCGCGTCGCAGCTGCATTTAGCCGGAATAAGGAACCTGCGAAAGGCACTGCATGGCACGCATTGATCCCGACACGAATCCGGCGATCTATCTGCCGGCAATCCCGGCCAGCCGGTCGATCCTGCCGCTCGTCCCGGAAGACGAACTCGAAACGCCGCCGCTTCCACGCGAACATCCGAAGTGGGTCAGGGACGCGGCGGCGGTATCGCAGCGTGCGCGGCAGCTCATCTCGCGGCTGAAGCCGATCGTGGTGAGCGTGCTGACATTCTGGGATCATCACGTGCGCGGCATCTCCATCGGCGGTCGCGACCTTACGATTGATATGAGCGGAAGTTACCGCTTCGAATGAGCCAAAAGTCTGGGAATTTCCTGAAAGCACGCCGCGCGCTTACCGGGTATACTACAGCGTGTGAGATTTGCGCAGCGTGCCGTTGCAGCAGCCGCGCTGCTGTTTTTGATTCCCATCGCCGCGCGTCCTCAATGGATGCTGCCGCATTACAGCGCACAGCTCAATCCGGTGCTTTCCGGGTCTCCGGCCGAGTTTCGGTGGCAATTCCGCATGGGCGACGGCACCTCGACGGTTCCGACCGTCGACGGTTCCACGCTTTTCCTCGCGAGCAACGACCGCAGCGTCTACGCGCTCGACTTGTTCACCGGTACCCTCAAATGGCGCACGCCGCTGGCGAACGACGTCATGACCCCGCCAATCGTGTACAAAGGCGTGGTTATCGTCGGCATCGGCGGATCGACGTCGAGCGTGTGGCATCCGCCGGATCGAATCGTCGTGGGAACCGGTCCAAACGCAATCGTCGCGCTGCGCGAACGTGACGGCAGTCTGTTGTGGACGTACGTGCTGCGCGGTACCGGCATGCCGGGCGGGATGCTGGTGCACGATTTGTACGTGCATCACGACGGTGCAGGAGACGTCGTGGCGCTCAACTGGCGAAGCGGGCGTTTGGTTTGGCGAAGACGCATGGTTACAGCCGCAGCGATGTCGGCGATTGCGCCGGGCGGCGGCGGTTTGCTTCTCTCCGCGGGCGTGGCGCCCGCGCGAATCTTCGCGCTGCATGACGACGGTTCGCTTGCGTGGAGTTATCCGCTGCCGCACCGCGCAAGCGGCATCGCGGACACACCGATTGCAACGGATGGAAACGACTACGCTTGCACGATGTATCTACAGCCGCAGGACGCCTATCCATTCGTGTACGTCGAGCGTCCGGTCGTGCAGCACGTGATCGCGCTGCACGCGCGAAGCGGCGCGCGCCGTTGGGACCGGGTCATCGAACGCGGTATTTTGCGAACCAAGAATTGGGCCGCGATTCCGGTTCTCGCGGACGGTCGAATCTACATCGGATCGGAGCTGCGCCCGTATATTCACGCGCTCGACGCACGCACGGGACGCGTGCTATGGAAACGCAAGCTCGACGGTCTCGATCAAAGTGCGGGGGTCGTCAAGAACGGCGTGCTGTACGTGGGAGACGGCAGCGGCATGCTTTGGGCCTTCAATGCTGCGACCGGAGCCGTGATCGGCGCAAAGCGCTTTCCCGACGGTTTCCGCGTCGGCTCGCCCATCATCGTCGGACGCACGCTGATAGTCGGCAGCAACGGCGGGTACGTGTTTGCGGTTCCGCTGAACGAGGTGCTCACGGCACATGAGGCGGAATAGCCTTTAGGGTCTTTAGACTCAAGGAAAAATTGAGCCATTTGAACCACAGGGAACTGAGGGTCAAGCAAGCAATTTCTTGCCAAGAAACCCCTTATTTTTGATAGGGAGCTCGATTCGCTGTTGGAGCACAATCGGGCGCGCGGTGTGGACGAGATAGCAGCTCCACGGCTCCGCACGCATCACCATCGGCTGCAGGCCGTCTGGGACCTTTCGCTTGCGGAGCATTCCTCGGGCGATAGTCAGCTCCAGGCGCTGCTGAACGATGCCGCCACGGCGCTCCAGGCGGAATACGTCGAACTGTACTCCACACAGGATGGCGGATACCTGTCGGCGGGTACGCCCGAAGCCGTCGGCGTCCTCGATCTCGCCGATTACGCTCGCGAATACGCGCTCGGGTCCATGACCTCGGAGGTCTCCGAGCCGCTTCTGGTGGCCGACACGGAACGGGAGCCGGTTTGGGGCGCGCACCCGCTCGTCAAGGCAGTTCCGCTGCGATCCGTTCTGGCAATGCCGCTGGAGCACTCCGGCAGGCGGCACATTCTGCTTCTGGCCTGGAAGCGGCGCCGCGACGAGGAACTCTCGGAAGAAGAGTCGCGCTACCTGCGCTTCTTCCAACGCATCGTTACGCGGCTGCTCGAGAATTTGGAACGCGAGCGCGAGCTGACCAATCGCATTCTCACCGACGACCTGACCGGACTCTACAACCGCGCGGCAATGATCGAACATGTGTCAATGGCGGTCTCAGCCGCCGGCAGAAGCGGTGAATCGCTCGCGCTGCTGTACATCGATCTCGACGGTTTCAAAGAACTCAACGACAATTACGGCCATGCTCTGGGCGATGCCGCACTGCGCGAATCCGCCGCGCGCATGCGATCGGTGCTGCGTAAACATGAAGCGGCTGGCAGAGTGGGCGGTGACGAATTTGCGCTGCTCGTTACGTCGTTCGCCGACGAAGAGCAGCTCTCGCAGATTGCCAAACGCGTGCTCGAGACGCTGCGCCAACCGATTGCGTTCGGAGACGCGAAAGTCAGACTGAGCGCGAGCATCGGTATCGCGCTGTATCCGCAGCATGCGAAAACACCCGAGGAACTGCTCGAATTCGCCGACCGTGCGATGTACCAGGCCAAGCGCCGCGACGGCGATAGTTTCGTAATCTTCGGCGCGCGCGAGGAATCGCGTCCCCCGGTGCGGCATCTTTTTGCCTCGCATCTCGCCGGCGCCGCGATCGATCGCGAGTTCTTGCTCTGCTACCAGCCGATCGTGCACGCGCGTACCGGCAAACCCATCGCCGCCGAAGCGCTGATCCGCTGGATGCATCCCGGAATGGGCATGCTCGCGCCGCAAAAGTTTTTGGACGAGTCGCGCGACACGCAAACATTGCACCGCATCGAAAATTGGGTGCTGCACTCGGCGCTCGAGAAGCAGTCGCGTTTGCGCGACGGCGCACGCCACTTGGCGGTGCACGTCAACCTCAGCGAGCCGAACGAAGCGGTGTTCGAATTCGCGCATGAAGCGTTTGCCGATCTACGTCTGGAGATATCCGGAAACTCGATTGCATCGGACGAGAAGGGTTTCGCGCGATTCATTGCCGCCGCGTGCGAACGCGGTTTGCGGGTCGGCCTGAGCAACTTCGGCGCCAGTCGCGTCTCGCTCTCGGTGCTGGCGAATCTTCCACTCGAGTTCGTGAAGGTGACGCCCGACGCGAGTTCGCTCGTCGTCGACGCCGCGCATCGCTTCGGCTGGACGGTCATTGCCGAGAACGTCGAAACGGCGCGTGAACGCGAGGCGCTCATCGCGCTGGGCGTCGACGCTTTGCAAGGCTACTTTGTGTGCAGTCCGCTGGCGGAGTCCGACTTCGACAGCTGGCTCGAGTATCAGCGGCGGTAACGGGATGGGATTGTTACGGCGCGAACGGCTCATCGAGCGGTTGTCGGATACGGCAAGCCACGTAACGCTGATTGCCGCCGCTCCAGGCTTCGGAAAGAGCGTCGCGGTACGCCAGGTGCGCGAATCACTCGGTGTACCGATGGTGCACTACGAAGTGCGCTCGAGGAGCTTCGTTCCATTCGTTCGCGGTTTTGTGGAATCCGCTGCGCCTTTGGTGCCCGGGCTTCAGGTGTCGTTTGCCGGCGCGATCGAACTCGCGATGCAGTCTGCCAAACCGCACGAAGAGATTTCACTGTGGCTGCTCGAGCATCTCAAGGCTGCAAACACGTCGGTCATTGCCATCGAAGACGTACATCGGCTGGCGGGCGACGAGGAATCGGAGCGCTTGCTTCTGCGTCTGGTGATGGATTCGCCAAAATCCATTCGCTGGATCTTCGCGAGCCGCGAACGCGCGGCGTTCCTGAGCGGCTCGCTCGGCGACAGCATCGGCGTGA
This sequence comes from Vulcanimicrobiaceae bacterium, assembly GCA_035294905.1. GTDB lineage: Bacteria > Vulcanimicrobiota > Vulcanimicrobiia > Vulcanimicrobiales > Vulcanimicrobiaceae > DATGJX01. The sequence goes on from DATGJX010000229.1 coordinate 14,796, forward strand.
CCAACATCGGTGAAGACGAGCTTCGACTGACCGTAAGCGAAGCCGCAGCGGTCGCGAAATCCACCGGCCTCACAGGCAAACACGTGGCTACGCTTTACGACGTGACGCAAGGCGTACCGGCGGCATTCCACTTCGGCGCGTATGTTTTCGATTCACAAGACGTCCCGCACAACAAGAGCGCCTACAAGTTTTACGCGGAGCGCTTCTTCGAGAGCAGCCCGGGCGATTTGCAAGGGATGTTGCGTGCGATGTGCGTCATCGACGAGTTCGATGAAGGCCTGCTCCGGCTTTCGGCGTGGGATACGTGCTCGCACTATCCCGGCACGCTCGCATCGCAAGGGCTCATCTTCTCGCGCCGGGACGGTAATACGTACCGGTTCCATGAGCCGTTCCGGCAGATGCTGCTTTCGCGCTTCGAGTCGGATAGCGCGCGAAGCGAAGCCGAACGAGCCTGTGCATTTCTTCTTGAATCGCACGGTGCAATCGCGCGGGCGCTGGAAACGTATAATCGTGCCGGTGACACGGCGAACGTCGTGCGATTGTGCGAGCAGCATGGCTTCGATCTGGCCGACAAAGGCCGCATCGATGCAGTAAGGCGCGCGCTCGCGTGCATCGGCAAGGCGGACATGCATCGCAGCGCGGTCCTGCTTGCACTCAAAGGGATATCCGAGTCGCTTTCCGGACGCACCGACACGGCCGAATCCTGGTATTTGAACGCGCTGCAACTCGCGCAGGACGTAGAGCTGCGCGCGATGATTGCGCATCGCTACGGCGTCGACCTTATTCGGCAAGGACGCGTCGAGAGCATCGACGTGCTCGAGCCGTACGCGTCGCTGGATAATCTCGAAGGCGAATTGGGCGCGCTGATGCATTCGACGCTTGCGACGGCATATGTCGTCGGAGCTCGATTCGACGAGGCGCGCTCCGCAATTCGAAAAGCGTTGAATTTCATTTCGACGTGCGACAAGGTTACGCTGCACGCAACCATTCAACATCAAGTGTCGTGGGTTGCGCTTTTCACCGGCGACATCCAACGAGCGCGGCAGCATGCGGCGCGCGCGGTCGAACTGGCGCTCTCGTGCGCAATGTACGACATTGCCGCAAGAGCGTATACGGTATTATATAACATCGCGTACGACCTCGACGATGATCTCCGTGCGTCGATGGACGTATTGAATGCGGTCTGGGATTGCGGTTTGAAAGCAGGCGACGTGCGAATGCGGCTTTACGCGCTGACCGGCACGTTCGACATTGCGGCCGAACTGGGCGATACCGAGAAACTCGTGCGCATCGAACGCATGCTCCAAGCGCATGAGCTGAACTATTCGGATCAGTTCGTCGATCAGGCGCTCTTGCCGGGCCAGGCGTTGCGCCTTGCAGCGGCCGGCGATTTCGTTCACGCGTTTCGCTTGTTGGCCCCGACCGTCGAGCGCCAGCCCACGGACGACCGGCGCGCGCTGCGCTTTGCAGAAATCGCGCTCTACGCGGCAGCTTC